>CAIOZF010000233.1 GCA_903862645.1 uncultured Gammaproteobacteria bacterium | reverse complement strand
TACTCTGACCCCTCTATTCCTGTATCCCTTTATCTTTGGAGTCATCCGGAAAATGAAATTTTCACGACTGCCCGTACTGCTTTACCTTGCGTTGACCGGTATGACTGCTCTGGCTCAGAGCAATGTTGTTCAGAACCATTCCGCCCCGACCATCGAGGACGAGGCGGTCGCCTGGCTGCAGGAGTTCATCCGCATTGATACGGTCAATCCACCGGGCAACGAATATCGCGCCGTGGAATTCTATTCGCGTATCTTCGAGGCCGAGGGCATTGCCTTCGAGACTGCCGAGAGTGCGCCGGGGCGGGGCAACATCTGGGCACGACTGGAGGGCGGAGACGAGCCCGCGCTGATCCTGCTGCAGCACACCGATGTGGTGCCAGCGGATATGGCGTATTGGACTACTGAGCCGCTCTCCGGCGAGCTGCGCGATGGCTACATCCTGGGGCGTGGTGCCCGCGACATGAAGGGCACAGGTATCTCCCATCTGGCCGCCTTCCTCAGTCTGCACCGTGCCGGGCTGCCTTTGAATCGGGATGTGGTTTTCGTGGCCAGCGCCGATGAGGAAGCTGGAGGCGAGTTTGGTGTGGGCTGGCTGATCGAGAATCGCCCGCAGATCTTTGAGGGCGCGGGATTGCTCCTCAACGAAGGCGGCAGCGGTAGCCGCACTATTGATGAAGTCGATGATATCGATGATGTCGTGTTCGGTGTCGAGGTGACGCAGAAGGTGCCGGTGTGGCTGCGGCTTACGGCTGTTGATGTGCCCGGCCATGGCTCCGCGCCGCGCACCACCAGTTCGGTGACGCGCATCGTCGATGCCCTGAGCATCCTGCGTGAGAATCCGTTCCCTCCCCGCATCATTGCGCCTGTCGATGCCTACTTCAAAGGATTGGCCGTCGGCCGCTCGGACGACTGGGGTGCCGCCTTCAGCAACATGACACTGGCGGTGCAGGATCCGGAGTTCCTGGCGCGTCTGCAGGACGACAATCCCGGTCGCCACGGGCTGACACGGGATACCTGCTCGATGACACGCATGTCGGGTTCGAGCAAGATCAATGTGGTGCCGCCGGAAGCGTGGGCCGAGCTGGACTGCCGCATTCTGCCGGATCGCCCTTTTGAGGAATTCGTGGCAGGGGTGGAGGCATTAGTCGCCGATACCGGCGTCGAAGTCGAAGTACTCATGGCCTTCACGCCTGCCATCTCCGATACGACCTCACGCCTGTTCTCCGCCATCGAGCGCGTGACGAGGGAACTGCATCCCGGTTCGCGAGTACTGCCTTCGGTGAGCACTGGATTTACCGACAGCCACTTCACCCGCGACAAGGGCATCGTGAGCTACGGTTTCGATCCGATCATCACGGAGGTCGGCGAGGCCACCGGTGTGCACGGCAATGACGAGCGCATCAATGTCGAAGCCTTCCGCCGTGGTGTCAGCGACATGCGCGCCATCGTGCGCGACGTGGTCTATTAGAGCGCCCAGTATGTTCCCGATCAGACCTGAACGTGGAGCGCAACAGGATTCACGCAGGCGGTCAGCAAAGGCAGCGCATGTTAAGTTGTGGTGATGAGAGACTGATTCTTCTTGTAGTGAGTCGATCAGGTAACATGACCGATTTATCTCGATCGCGGTTTGTCCAGATGTCAGTTTGCAATAATCAAATTGCTACTTTAAATATGCCTGGTAAAGAACCGTAAAGAGATTGATGACTATTTAGCCTAAAACCAACAGGTTCTTGAGGGCGGGAAGAAAAGTCGGCTGAGAAGAATGGATCGAGATCGGCGGTAAGGCACTTAATGGAAAAGGGCCCTTGGCACTTCTGCCAAAGACCCTTTCCGAGTACAACGTCTGCTGCCGGGCAGGGCTGCCTGTCAGTTGATCTGCAGCGGCAGACCAGTAGTCATCAGGCGCCCGGTTGCCAGTCCAGTGATAGCCAGAACTGCCTTCCCCATGGAGTGGACAAACGCGACTCGTAGCCACCGATCATGGCAAAGCGCTGCGGCCTGATGTCGAACATGTTGGTCACGCCAGCACTCAAGGTGATCTCGCTGTCGAAGTACTGGTCGAAGACATAGGCATATTGCGCACTGGTGATGGTTTCCGCTTCAATCGTCCGGTCAGTCATGGCGATCCAGCCATCTCCATAGCGGTCAACAGGACGGTCATCGAACAGCACGCTATGGCGATAGTTGGCCGACACCCCAGCACTGTGGTTACCGTTGTACCAACCCAGGCGCACGCTGCCCTTTACCTTCGGCAGGGGCGGCAGAATCGCTGTATCGGCATTCTGCTTGCCGAGCCCTTCGATCTCGATTCCCACGTTGTCCATGTAGGAATAGTTCATGAAATACGAGGCCTCAAGCGTGGTTGTGAACGTCCCCCAGTTGCCTGCTTCGTACGTATGACGCACCTTCGCATCGACCAGATCGATGAACACGGAGGCCACGTTCTGCGCTTGCCTGTAGATCGTGTCTACCGACATGTCCAGAGGATCTCTAAGCACTGAATTGGCCCCCCCGGAGATGGAGCGCAAGTAAGCGGTCGCCGCTGCCCGATCGGCTGCATTGGCGGGATTGTACGAGGCCGTAGTGCGGCCAGTGGCCGCCAGGAATACGCGGAACTGGTCGTACACCGTGTCCGTATCGTCCAGCGTACGGATTCTGTCGATGTACTTCACATTCTGGTAATCCAAGCTGATGCTGAGGTTGTCGATAGCCTCATAGGTGAATCCGATGTTGCGAATCGTAGAGGTCTCGGGCCGCAGATTGGGATTGCCGGCAGTACAGGTGGAAGAGCCGATCAACGAAGCATTAAAGAACGGATCATTGCCTGAGAAGGCCTCACCGCATAGCTCGTTGGGGATGAACGGACGACCCTGCACAGGGGTTGGGGCCAGGAAGCTCTTCCCCCACGAAGCGCGCATTGCCAGCCCGTCCATCGCTTCCCAACGCAGCGCCACTTTCGGCGTTGTGGCCTTCAACCCGAAATCTTTGAACTCTTCATGGCGGACCGCAGTCTGCAATTGCAATGATTCTAGAATCGGCACCTCCACCTCGAGGAATACCGCCCTGACCTCACTGACATAGGTCGCGTCCTTGCGCACCGGTGTCGTGATATCGACGTTGTAATTGAGCCCGACATTCGCCAAGGGATTGGCAAACTCATCGTTGGTCGTGTCTCGCCACTGGTAGCCCGTCGCCATGGAGACGGCCCCAGCCGGCAGATCAAACAACTCACCCGTGACGGTGATCTCCGCGATGTCCAGGTAGTCCCGGCTGCCAGTCAGCTTGATCGGATCGTACATCCAGTCCATCACCGCCCGCGTGTTATTGGTGACGCCCTCTTTGTAGAAGGGTGAGCGAGGATCGGAACTGCCGAAGGGGTTGAACCACTGATTGCCGGCGGGGCCGCCCTTGCCCATCAAGGCAAGCTGCAGCTTCGCCAGATGCAAAGTACCGACCTTGGTGCGCGAGCGCGAGGCGCGCTCCTGCCTTGAGTAATAGGCATACCCCGTCCAGGTATCGCTCAGATCAAACGATGTTCCGAGCTTGATGCGGTTGGAATCGACATTCGTGCCTCCCGAGGTCTCTCCAAATTCGCTGATCCCGGGCGGGGTCACACCCAGACCGGACGAGGGGCGCCACAACCACGGTGTCACATCGTAGCCGAAGGTATTGGCGGGATGACTGGCAGGAATGAACAACACGTTCCGATTGTTCGGATTCAACGCCGTGACCACCCCCATGGAACCCTCGTTCATCAGGTAGTTCAAATGGCCGGAAAGTTCGAATCGCAGCCAGTCTTTGGCTTCCCAGGTGAGATTCTGATACAGGTTGTACTCACTCATCCCTGTCGCATAAGGGTAGGTTTGCGTGTAGTTGTACCAGCACGTTCTGTTGGTGCCAGTGCCAGTGATGATCCCGCTGGGAATGGACCCGCGCTGTGTCCGATCCTCAAGCCCCTGATTGAATGTGCCGCAACTTGGATCTGGCAGGTTGCCTCCCAGTGAACGTCCACCGTGCAGCCCGCCCAGTTTAGGCGTAGCTCCTGTCACCCGTCGATAGGTGCCCGGGTTGCCGGAGCCGGACGAGCCGTCGGCCATCTCCCACTCTCTGGGACGCTCGTAGTAACCCAGCCGCGTGCGTTTGCGAGCGTCGAAAGCGCCCACGTAATTGATGCCATTGTCGAAACTTTTGCCCCAGAGAAGCGCGAAATTGCCCTCTTCCATGCCGCCCTCTTCCGGCGTCTGATAATAGGCACGTGCGCGCACCCCATCGAACTGCTTGATGGGAATCATGTTCACCACACCTGCGACAGCATCCGATCCGTACAATGCAGAGCCGCCATCGAGCACGATTTCGACGCGCGCAATGGCGATGTCTGGAATCATGGCAGTCACAGAAGTGTCAATGGCGCGCAGTCCGTCCACCATGCTCAGCGTGCTGTTCTCGCCAAGGCCGCGCAAATTGAAGGTCGTACCTGTGCTGCTTTGGGGTCCGTCATTGCCGCCCAACACGTTCAGTACCACGTTGGTATTCTGAGTGAAGCTCAAGTCGCGGATGTAGTTCGCCATGCTTGGCGCCCCGGACTGATAGAGCTCTTCCTGATTGATCGTAGCGACCGGCGAATTTTGCGCGAACGCAGAGTTGCGGATGTAGGAGCCCGTTACGACCACTTCTTCCACTTCCGGGTCGTTGGGTTGTGAGAACACCAACGCAGGTATGGCTATAGTTGCTGAAATGCAGGTATGAATTGCGCGACGGAGCATAGCGCGTCGATTGAGATTGGGCATAGTTCTATCCTTGTCGTTTATTGTTTTCCGGAAACTGACGTTTACGGAGTCTCAAGGGCAATGTGCTTGCACTGACAAAAAGGAACTACCAATCATTATTGCTTCGAAACCGAACTACCCGCGCAAGCCAGTTCAAGCAATACGAGAATGATACATAAATCTCCCATTCCATTTGATGATATACACCATCAGCACTAAGTGACAAGGCTTATTTATAGGCGGATTCAACTTCGAAGTGCATCACTCTACTGGCTAGAAAAAGTGCCAGCCGACGTGGCGCCGCATCCTCCCGCTCCCACAGTGACAGTATCATGGTGACGTGGCAGTCCAGGACATTGCACCGACGCTGGCGGCGGTGCTGGAGATTGCCACGCCCAGCGGTGCGCAGGGCAGGGCTGGAGGAGGCCCTGCCTTAGAAAAAGTCGCAGGCTGTCTCGTAGACAACTGCAGTAGGAGAATCTATGCTTCGCCTGTTTTCATCCAATAGGCCAAAGATTCCATAAGCGGAACCAACGCCTCAATCTCACTGCCAATCACGACATACGGACGATCAGAAAAAAATGAAAATACTGATGATTTATCCGCAAATCGACGCCCCTCTAGGGACCAACCACGGCATCGCCTCTCTCGCCGGCGTGCTGCACGCCAACGGTCATGTCATGGACCTGATGCACGTGTCGGAGAAGTACAAGCCTGTGCCCAGCAGTGACGAAATCATTGCCTATATTCGTGAGACCAAGCCAGGGCTGGTGGGCTTCTCCGTGATGTCGCAGCAGTACGACTGGGTGATGGAGAAGAGCAAGGCGATTCGTGAGGCGATGCCGGAGATGGTGCAGGTGATTGGCGGTGTGCATGTCACCATGGTGCCGGAGGAAGTTCACAAGTCTCGCTTGTTCGATTACACCTGCGTGGGCGAGGCTGACTGGGCGCTGAAGGAGTTGATGGATGCGCTGGAGAAGGGCGACCTCCCGCACCATCTGGCCAATTTCCGCTCTTGGATGGGCGATGTGCCGGTGGTCAACAAGGTGGCGCCGTTCCCGGATCTGGCCAAGCTGCCGCCACTGGACTACAACGTATTCGACATGAAGGCCGTGATGAAGGAGACGCGCGGCTGGATGGGCATCCTCACCTCGCGTGGCTGTCCCTATAAGTGCACCTACTGTTTCAACATCGAGATCGTCGATCAGTATGTGGAAGACGGTGCCGCGAAAAACGTGAAGGACTTCCTGCGGCATTTCCCCATCGACGTGATGATGGAAGACCTCAAGAAACTCGTGCGCGAAAATCCCGAGATCAACACTTTCATCTTCGACGATGACCTCTTCACTCTCAACACTGCCTATGTCATCGAATTCTGCGAGGCCTACAAGAAACACAAGGTCGGCATTCCCTTTGTGGTGAACGGCCATGTCAACTGCTTCGAGGAAGTCGCTGCCAAGGCGCTCAAAGATGCCGGCTGCATCATCGTCAAATTCGGACTGGAAAGTGGTTCACCGCGCGTGCGTCGCGACGTGCTCAAACGCTACATGAAGAACGAGCAAATTGAACGTTCCTTCGCTGCCGCCCATGCCTACGACTTGCACAGTTCTGCATTCGTCATGATGGGCCTGCCCTATGAAGGACGTGAGGAAATAATGGAAACCATTCGCCTGTGCGCGAAGGTGAAGATGGGTCGCTTCCGCTGGGCGCTGTTCTTCCCGTTCAAGGGCACGGCCGGTTATGAGATCGCCAAGCCCCTGATCGACGAGAGCAAACTGGCCGGGCAGGGCAATTACTTCGACGGTTCCTGTCTGAACTTTGGCGAGGAACATGATCTGTATCTGGATAAACTCGCCAAGCTTTGCAACTGGTATGTGAATGCCGAGACCGACTGGGAGTGCGCACCGATCTACCGCAATCTGGTGGAGAAAGTGGAAGCGATGGACAGAGAGACCTGGATGCGCGAGCGCGACGACCTTGTGGCCTACGACCGCGATCTCTCCGAGGAGTTGATGGCCCGCGATCTGATCCACTACACGATCCGTTACTCCAACGTCATGGGCGTGCGCTCCGACTACATCAAGCAGGAGCGCGAGCAGATGGCGGCGGGGACCAAGAAAGAGGCCGTGGCCTACACCCTGGATCAGAGTTGAGAGACGGCGGGTCGCGAGTCACACTATGCTTCCAGCCCTGCAGTCGGTGAAGAGTCTGGTGGTGCGCTGTCCCAATTGGGTCGGCGACATCGTCATGGCGACGCCTGTGTTCGAGTGTCTGCGTGCGAACTTCCCGAATGCGACGATCACAGCCTGCGTGCGGCCCTATGCACGCGGCATCTTGCAGGACGCTCCCTGGTTCGATCACATCGTTCCCTGTCAGGATAAGAACCTCAAAGGCTTGCGGCAGTTGCGGGCCGACTTGCAGCCACTGCAGCCCGAGGTCGGTCTGCTGCTGACCAACACCACCCACTCCTTTCTCAGCTTCAAGTTCGCCGGTGTCACGGACATCTATGGCTATCGGCGTAACCTGCGCCAGTACTTCCTGTCCGGTGGCCCGCAGCCGCAGCGCGAGGATGGCAAAGTCAAGCCCCTGCCAATGCAGGAATACTATCTGGAGTTATGTCGCTTTCTGGGGCTGACGCTGCCGGTGGCGCCACGCAGTCGCCTCTACCTGTCCGACGCACACAACGCACAGGGCCTTGCGCGGTTGCGTGGCTGGGGGATTGCTGACGGGGACTTGGTCATCGGCCTGAATCCCGGCGCCAGTTTCGGTTCCTCTAAGTGCTGGCCGCCCGAATATTTCGCGCGCCTGGCGGAACTGCTGCAGGAATCCTTTGGCTGCAAAATTCTGTTGCTGGTCGGTCCCGGCGAAGAGGTGATCGCACAGAAGATCGTCAGTGCCAGCCGCGCCACTATTATCAATATCGGCGGCGAGCGGGTCGATCTGGCCGAACTCAAACCACTGATCAAGCGCTGCAATCTGCTGATCACCAATGACACCGGACCACGCCACTACGCAGTGGCCTTCGATGTGCCTAACATCGTGTTGATGGGGCCGACCAATCCGATCTACACGGCGGCCAACCTTGAATACACTCGAGTGCTGCAGCGCGACTTAGCGTGCGTTCCCTGCCATAAGAAAACCTGTCCGCTCGGGCATCATGCCTGTATGCGCGAAATTACCCCCGAAAGCGTCTTGCTGGAAGCGCAGGCTCTGCTTGGCACAAGAGTGAGGATGTCCGCATGAGACCGGCCTACTATCGAGACCTGTGGGATGTGCTCAAGCTCAATCCGGAGACCGACGCACTCAAGTCGCTCTCCCATCGTCTGGCCTCCACCTTCGTGGATCGCTATTTCTACAGCGACGAATACAACGAGGGCTATATCGAGCTGTTGTGCGAAATGGCGACCTGTTTCACTGATCCTGCATTGAATCAGATTGCCGCGAAGACTTTGTTCGGAGTGATCGTGGAGCGCCTGTGTGACGACTTCGAAGAATTGCAGACCGAGACCTATAACCGGCTCATCTGCCAGGTCACCGGCTACCTGCGTGTGTTGCCGGATGGCAAGGCACTGCACGAGCAGCTCAATGCCTTTCAGTTGCGCTCCGATGAGCAGCTCTACCAGCGCATCGAGTCGATCCGTCTGAGTCCCGATCAAGCGTTGCCCCTGGAACTGCAGCCGCGCAAGGTATTGGTTCTCTCCCGCGTGACCATAGGGGCAGATGTTGCCGTCACCAGTGTGATCTGCCAGCGGGTGTTGCAGGCGTTCCCTGCTGCGGAGGTGGTGGTACTTGGCAGCGGCAAGTTGCGTCAGATTATGGCGCCAGCGTTGGCGACGACACCCGAGGGCGGCTGCATTCGCATCCGCGAGCTTAATTATGCGCGCCACGGTGGTCTTATCGAACGCTTCAGCACCTGGCTGGACTTGGTGGCCGATGTCAGTGACGAGCTGGTGGGTTTGAGTGCCAACGAGTTTCTGGTGCTGGACCCGGATTCCCGCCTGACCCAGCTGGGCGTGCTGCCGCTGGTGCCGGATCGCAACTACCGATTCTTCAACAGTCGTGGCAAGCAGGGCTATCCGGTCAAGGGTTCCATCTCCGAGTTGGCGAATACCTGGCTGAACAATGTGCTGGGCCGGGGCTCCTTTGTGTATCCGCATGTCTGGATTGCCCCAGATAATCTGTCGGCTGCAGTGCGCTTGCGCGAGCGGCTCAGCGTCGGCAGGCCGCGACGATTTATAACACTTAATCTTGGGGTGGGTGGCAACATGCGCAAGCGTGTGCCAGGAGACTTCGAGGTGCAGCTGGTCATGAGCCTGCTGCGGGAGCCCGATACCGTAGTGATACTGGACATGGGATTCGGTTCCGAGGAGCTGGGGCGCAGTCAGGCAATACTGGATGCGGCTGCTGCCGCTGGCGTCGCGACTCACACATTGGCATTTGCAGATCTTGGTGAGCTGCAAGAAATTGAGCAAAGATGTGCACCTGGCGCTACTCAGTCGCGATCGTGCGAGCGCTTGCTCGGTATTCATTGCGATGTGGGGCAGATTGCGGCCCTCATTGCCTGCAGTGATGAGTTCATTGGCTACGACTCTGCCTGTCAGCACATTGGTGCTGCACTGAATGTGCGCACCTTCACGGTGTTTGCGGGTACCAACAATGCGCGCTTCATTCGCCGCTGGCACGCTTGCGGCCCGAATACCAGTGAGATCGTCTATGTGGATACACTCAGTCGTGAGCACCAGATAGACACTCTGGAACTCATCGAACGGCTGCAAGACCTGCGTCGTTAATGATCTTCATTGATTTTGATCAAGTTTATATTTGTGACCCGCTCTCTTTCTTCTATTTATGCCAGAAAAGACGCCTTTGCTGTTGACCGCGGAGGTCATGTTGGGCAAAATTGCACACGATCCCTAAATAAGAAGTAGAAGGATTGCCCGCATGTCACAGATTTTCACGAATCTCATATCCTTCAAACTTCCATCACAAATCAGCTACCTATCCTGATAGAAATTCAGCCCTCCTCGCTGGCTTCGCCAGAGGCGCATTGATTTGCGCGGGGTTTTAAAAGAGCCAAAGAAGTTAACGAAGGGATGCACCCGCAATACAGGATACAAACGGACCGCTACATCTGTATCCGCCCGAAAGGCGCCATACGCAGCATCCCACATAGATGCGTAATATCGGCGATGCAGTTCTACCTGATTTAGAAAATTACAAAAAAGTAAGAGTGTCATTGGAGGAATAAAATGCTGTACCCACAAACAGTTCATCGTAAAAACTATCTGCGCAACATGATCCGGGTTGGTCTCGCACTCTCACTGTGCACCCCGGCCGCCCTGATGGCGCAGACTCCGGCTCCGCCAGATGACGAAGTCGAGGAAGTCGTTGTCACGGGTTCTTACATCCGCAACAGTGCCTTTGCCCAGAATTCCCCGGTTGCCACAGTAACCCAGGAAGATCTCTATCAGTCCGGTGCGCCAAGCATGGCAAACTACATCCGCGATCTGAGCTTCACTCAAAATACCAACACCGTTCAGAACGTGCTGTCTGATGCTGCCGGCTCTCAGAGCGGCGTAGGCACCACGTTCAACCTGCGAGGTCTCGGTGAAAACAGCACACTGTCCCTGATGGATGGCGTGCGCAGTATCGATACTTCGATCACTGCCATGGTGCCGGACATCGCAGTAGCGCGTATGGAGATCGTGCTTGACGGCGGTTCCGCACTGTACGGCTCCGACGCAGTAGCCGGTGTGGTCAACATCGTTCCTATCAAGGAATTTGATGGTGTCCGCGTCCGTGCCTACTATCAGACCCCTGAGGAAGGCGGCTTCGAAGAAGGCAACCTCTCTATATTGTGGGGCAAGAGCTTCGATAACGGCGTGAACTACGTCGGCGCCTTTGATGCCAGAAAGCGTACCCGTTTGGGTATGTATGAGCGTCCCCGCGAGTGGGAAATGGCTGACGGTTCATCCGGTTCAGGCAACCCAGGTACCTATCGTCGTATCACCGGCGCGGTACCGGTACTCGGCGCTCAGCATGGCGGCAAATTGACCGGCGGTAATCTGCCAGACCCAAGCTGCGGCACGTTCAACCAGGGCCTGGAAGATCGTACCCAGCGCGGCAGTATCCCCAGCGGCATCATTACCGGCACTGGCACCAACCGTACCTGCTGGTACAACTACACCACCACGTACCCCTATGCCCGTGGCATGAACGAGTACAACCTGTACCAGAACCTGACCTGGGAAGCGACCGACTGGCTGCAACTGGAAGCGACTGGTAGCTGGAACTACCTCCTGGATGAGAGCACCGAGGGTGTGGTCACGGCACTGAACCCGAACAACCGTACTGTATTGTATGTTCCACAAAGCCATCCGGCTAACACGTTTGGCTTCGACGTGGTGCCATACTTGTGGCGTCCGTACTCCGGCCTGGGAACTTCCCCGGAGTGGATCAGCGAGTTCGGTGAGACCAAGGGTGGTACTGACACCAGCTCCAACCGCATGAAGCTGGGCGCCCGTTTCGACATGACCGAGACCTGGTCAGGCTATGCCTACTACTCCCGTCAGGAGCGCAAGGCCTGGTCGCGCAACTACCGGGGCAACCTGAACCTGATCAAGCTGCAGCAGGCCCTGATGGGCAAGGGTGGTACGAATAACAACCTGTACTTCAACCCCTTCGGTTCTGCTGATCCTCGTTCACCCTTGTACGTCAAGGGCAAGACCGACAACAGCCAGGAAATAATGGACTGGATGTGGGAACCTATCCGCTTGACCAGCGACCGCGATTTCCTGGACATTGCGGAAGTCACTATCACCGGCGAGCTGTTCGATCTGCCGGCGGGTACTGTGCAGATGGCGACTGGTTACCAGTGGCGCGACAACGTAGTACAGGATTTTGCGAACCCGCTGTCCACCAGAAAGATGAACTATAACGTGGACATCACCACGCCAGTGCGTAAAGACGCCGAGTACTTCAGCGCCGTGCGCGCCGTGTTCGTTGAGTTGGAAGTGCCTATCCTGGAATCTCTGACTGCACAAGGCGCTGTGCGTCACGAGCAGTTCACCGATTTCGGCATGGAATCCACCACGCCGAAAGTGGCTCTGCGCTGGGAAGCAATGGAAGGTCTGGCAGTACGTGCATCATGGGGCGAGAGCTTCCTGGCACCAACGCCTGAACAGGCCCGTCCGTTCATTCCGAACGAGCTTTGCGGTGAGGCCTTCTCCGGTAACGATCCGTTCTTTAATGCTTCTTTGATCGGTTCCTCTACCTGTCAAGCCGGTAACCCAGGCCTGTCGCCAGAGACTTCAACCATCAAGAACTTCGGTTTCACCTATGAAGGCATTGAGAACCTCAGCGTCAGCATGGACTACCAGAGTGTGGGGTACATCGACCGTATCCGTACGCTCGACGACACCGACACTGTGTATGACCAGTTCCGTAACTTCCTGCAGTTGACCAACCGTTCAGCGGCGACCTACAGCGCAGCGAACGCCGGTGACCGTGCGGCTGCCACTGCTTACCTGCGCTCCATTGCAGGCCAGGCAGGCAACTCCGTGCTGCGTGATCCAGCCGACATGTCTGTGGACACGATCTTCAGACAGGCGCAGAACATTGCGTCTGTGTTCATCGATCTGGTGGACGCGAAGGCTCGTTACACCTATGACACAGCCAACTGGGGTACGTTTACTACCACTGTGGAAGCGTCGTACTACAAGAACTACGAGTATGTGGACAACACTGGCGTGACGGTTGATGCGCTCGGACAGCAGAATGCCCAGACTGGTATCGTTCCTCCGTTGCCCAAGATCAAAGGCAGCGTGCGTCTGGGTTGGTACATGGATAATCACAGTGCCAGCCTCTCTGCTAACTACAGACATCACGTCAAGTTCGACGACCGTGCTATCGACCGTTACGGCAATGGCTGGTTGACGTACAAGAACCGTCTGATCGACTCCGAGACAATCACCAACGCACAGTACGCCTATGTGTTTGATGATTACTTCGACAGCGAAATCACACTGAGTGCTGGTGTGGCCAACCTGTTCGACATCCGCCCACAGCGTCTGCCGATCATCGGTGGTTTCGCTTCACGTCTGTCCACTCCGTGGGGCCGTCAAGTCTGGGTCTCTGTGGACTGGGCTCCGGGTGCATAAGCATCAGGGGCTTGCAGAGGAGTGCGGTTCTGTCGGCGGTCTGACCGTCTGACGGTATGGAGCGAATCTGCAAGTGAAAGGAAGTTTGAAAAAGGTGTCAGGGCATTGCTCCGGCACCTTTTTTTTGCCCCGCGTTTTTAAATTTCTAACTCTGTACTGCTCGGCAGACTGTCCCTAATATGGCTGGCATTCAACAACCATCCCTTGGTCGCAAAGCCAACAGTTTAAAGAGGATGTCATGCAGCCCGAACAACTCCTGCCCCTGATCGGTTTCATTGTTGCCATGGTGGGGACGCCGGGGCCTAACAATCTGATGCTGATGGCGGCTGGTGCCAATTTCGGCTTTCGCCGTTCCCTGCCTCACATCATGGGGATCTCGGCGGGCTGCCAGACTCTGTTGCTGGCAATCGCCCTCGGGTTGGGGCAACTGCTCGACACCTACCCTCTGGCGGTAACCACGTTGCGGATAGCGGGCAGTCTGTTCCTGCTCAATATGGCCGTGCAGTTGCTGCGCTCCCGTCCCGGAGCAATGGCTCAGGCTGAGGATGCCCAGCCGCTGACTTTCTGGCAGGCGGCGCTGTTCCAATGGATCAACCCGAAGGCGTGGATGATGACGATCACGGCAATCGCCACCTTTGCCAATCCCGCACAGTTCATGCTCAGTACGTTGATCATTTGCGGGCTATTTCTGGCGCTGTCGCTGCCGTTGAACAGTGCGTGGAATGTCGGCGGGGTAGCCTTGAAATCGTGGCTGCAGCAAGGGCGCAGGCTGGTGTACTTCAATCGGGTGATGGCGGTGCTGTTGCTGGGGTCGCTGTATCCGTTGCTGACGTAGCCCCTGATGGAGCGTGCAGGCACGCTCCATCAGGGGCTGGGCCGAAGATCAGAACGAGCCGTTGATCTTCAGTGACAGCACGCGGCCGGAACCGCCGCACTGATTTTCGATTTCTTCCAGAACGCCTGAACTGATGCGGCCGACGAAGCGCTGACGCTCGCGGCACTGCAGGTTGTCAGTGGCATTGCGCGCATCGAAGCGGAAAGTCGTGCCGTTGAAAGCTACAAATTCCACGAAGGCCATGACCATCGGATCTCCGGAGGTCACCTCGATGTCGTCGATGTCGTAACGCTTGATGTTGCCATCGAAACGATTGTTCCAGCTCATGCCATAATTCATATTGAACTGTGGCACGTCGTGGCGGAAGCCCAGATCAACACGACCGCGCTCGTAGTTGGTGAAGCGACGGGTGATGCCGAGGAAGGGATCTTCGATATCGGAGTCACGCACCTGGAAGTTCGCTGTTACCAGCAGATTTGGCAGGTTGATCATCTTCATGCGGATGCTGGAGTTGACCGAGAACTGCCACATGTCACCGGTGCCGATGTTGCCGTTGGCAGCCTGCAGATTCGCCTCGTTGACGGTGACGTCGATACGCTCGATCTTGTCGTAGTGGCGCATGAAGTTGATCTTGGCACTGACCACGCCGATGTCGTCCGGCAGACGATACTCTGCATCGAGGTCGGCGTTGATGAAGGTCTCCGGTTCGAGGTTGGAGTTACCGGCCTGCGTGTTGGCATCGTTGTCCTGATTGTCAGTGGCGGCCACGAAGTCGGCGAAACTCAGCTGCCGCGAGGCGAACTCGGCCATGGCGCGCAGCTGGAAGGTGCTGGTCACATCGAAGCGATAGTCAACTTTTGGCTTCCAGAACTCGAAGCTGCGCTGGTTGTAGACGTCGCCGGTCTGAGTGATTTCCGATGTCTCCCAGACCATTGTGCTCTCTAGGGACATACGCGGATTGATCTGCCAGTTATGCACGGCGAAGGGCTCGTAGCGCATTTCTTCGACACGGGAGTTGGCGTTCGAGACGACCTGCGGCACCAGACCACCAAATGCGGCCGATGCTGCGCCGGTGGTGCTGGCCAGCCCGAGCCGGAGCTTGGAGTCGAGAATTGTCTGCGCGCGCTCCACGCCCATCTCGATGTCCTGACCTTCGTTCAGACTGGTGGTGTAGGAGCTGCGCACGATGCGCTCCTGACTGATGCTGTTGCTGTCCAGAAACAGATTCTTGGTCCTGGCATTGTTGCTGGCCACCTTGTAGCGCTCGCGAACGCTGCCTTCATCGGTCTCGTTGGTGATGAACAGGGCCTTGAAACGATTGCCGGTGCTGGATTGGAACTCGTAGTCACCGCCGATTTCCCAGTTGCCGCGTTCCCCTGGAATATCTTCATACTCATAGGCGAGGGTGTTAGGGTTCACCTTGAGGTTGGTGGTGACGCGATTCAACTCGGTAGGGCTGTCATTCTGCCCTAACAGACCATTCAGGCGCACGCTGCTGCTGGCGCTGATGTCATAGCTGAGGTTAGTGGAGTACTGGTAAGTGGTCTGCTCGCGGATGCGGTCTTCGCGCACTACATCGTTGGGCGTGAAATTGCCCAGAATGCTGCTTTCTTTGCTGACGGAGTGATCGTAACGTGGTTCGGCTAGGGCGCTGAACAGATAGTTCAGGGCGCCGGTCTGGCCGCTGATGGCCACTGAGCCGCCGGGTTGGGTCTTATGGTCGGCATAGCGGTCCACGTTGGCTTCCCAGGAAACGCTCGTGCTTGAAAGCTCTTCCAGCAGCACTACGTTGATGACCTGGCTGCTGCCGCGGACGTCCAGCTCGCCAGAGGTGCCACGTATGATCTCAATGCGAGCCACCTGGCTGGCATTGATGCGGTCGAGCATGCCGCCCGTGTCATTGTTCTTGCCTGCAGTGCGCTTGCCATTGACCAGAATCTGATCGCCGCCGCCGCCACCCAGACCGCGTCCACCACCGCCGGGGTTACGACCTCCGCCGCCACCGCCACCTGGGCCACCACCGCCGGTAGCGCTGCCGATACCGGGAATGCGGTCCAGCATATCTTTGGCGGTGATTGGCGCGTATTCCGTGAAGTACTCGGCGGGATAGACAACCGTGGAATCGTCGGCGGTTGGTTCTTGAGCAGAGGCTTGGCCGGAGAGGCTCATAACCAGCAGCAATGCGGAGAGAGTGTGAATGCGGTGCGGTTTAAGCAGTGTCATCGTGCAGCCCTGTTAAGATTCTGAAAAAAATATCGCTGCCGATTGTATCGGAAGCAGGAGAGTAGTGTTGTAACAAATTGTAGGCCGCTCAGTCTACAGAACGATTGGCTCTCAATCATCTTCCGCGGCGAGGTCGGCAAACGTGCCACTTGTCAGTTTTGCCAGATCTTCAGGAGCAAGCTCTATTTCCAGACCCCGGCGACCCGCGCTGACGAACAGGGTGGCGAGCGCCTTTGCCGAGGTATCGATAAAAGTCCGCAGTCGCTTTTTCTGGCCCAGCGGGCTCAAGCCTCCGAGCACGTATCCTGAGCTGCGCTGCACATCGGCCGCTGGCGCCATCGCGGCCTTCTTAGCGCCTGCCGCCCGCGCGATCTGTTTCATGTTCAGCATGGCGGACACCGCCACCACTCCAACCACCAGCTCCCTGGTTTCCAGAATCACGACCAGTGTCTTGAAGATGCGCTCCGGCGCCACGCCCATTTTTTCGGCGGCTTCCAATCCGTAAGATGCATGGGCGGGGTCGTGCGCATACTCGTGAGTCTGGTGGGGAACACCTGCTTTCCTGGCAAGATTAATGGCGGGGGTCATGTACTGTTGCTCTTTGAGATGGTCCAAGGGTTAACATGAGCTAGTATTTCAATCGGGAACGTAGCATGCAAGAGACTGTACAGAAGGCTATGCAAGAGACCTGCGCGCAGCGCGACCGGGAGTATCTGCAACAGTGCATCGAGCACGCGGTCGCGTCAGTTGCCGGTGGCGGCGGGCCATTCGCGGCGATGATCGTGCGCAATGGAGAAGTGCTCGGAAAGGCGGGCAATTGCGTGATGCTGGACAACGATCCGACGGCGCATGCCGAAGTCGGGGCAATTCGTCAGGCGGCGGCGCGCATTGGCGATGCGCATCTGCTCGATTGTGTTTTGTATGCCAGTTGCGAACCCTGCCCCATGTGTCTGGCGGCGTCGCTGTGGGCGCACGTTCCGCGCATTGTCTATGCTGCTCCGCATACCGAAGCGGTGCGTGCCGGTTTCGATGATACGGCGTTCGCGCTGCAGCTCTTCGGTCAGGTCACGCCGGTGGCCTTGCCAGCGGGGCAGTTGCAACAGATAGCGATGCCGCAGGCTGGCGCACCTTTCGATGCGTGGCTGGCGAAGGGAGATCGTCAGGCTTATTGATTCGGGTCTTCCGGATTTTTGGTGGACGCTGAGATCTTCAGGTCCCGATATCTTCGTTCCACAATTGCGGCCGGTTGCTGATGAAGGAATTCATCAGCGCGATGCAGTGTTGATCGTGCAGCACTTCAATCTGCACGCCGCGCTCACTCAACAGTGCCTCCTCACCCATGAAGGTCTCATGCTCGCCGATGATCAGGCGCGGAATGCCATAGAGCAGCACGGCGCCGCTGCACATGGCGCAGGGTGACAGCGTCTTATAAAGCGTGCACTCATGGTAGAACGCCGCAGAACGGCGCCCGGCATTTTCCGGCGCATCCATCTCTGCATGCAGAACAGTGCTGCCACGCTGCACGCGGCGATTGTGGCCGCGCCCGACGATCACGCCTTTGTGGACGAGCACCGAGCCGATGGGAATGCCGCCCTCTGCAAGTCCTTGTTCAGCCTCATCGATGGCAGCTTGCAGAAATGGATTCATGGCCGGGTTACTCCGCGATGGTGAAAGAGAATGGTGAAAGAGGGTGTGCGAGCTTTTAAACGGCTCCGAGTATAGCGTGAGCCTCAGGCAGGATGCAGCAGTTGCCATTTGTGCGGTCCGCGCGTAGCTTTAGCCGTCTTCGATCAACTCGTCATTTGTCCCCAACCGCCGCAGAGCCCGCCCGAGATGACCAGCCCTACAATGGCCAGCACCGCCAAGCAAAGCATCTGGCAGAACCGCAACTTCGTGATCCTGCTTTCCACTGGTTTCTTGCTCAGCTTCGGCAGCCGCGTGTACGAACTGGCACTGCCGCTGATCATCTACGAGTTAACCCAGTCTTCGGTAGCCATGGGCACCATGCGCGCCTTGCAGTTTTTGCCTATCTTCTTGTTTGGCATGGTGATTGGCGTGTTTGTGGATCGCGCCGACAAGAAGCGCTGGATGCTGACCGTGATAGGTCTGCAAACCATGGCGCTGTTTTCGCTGTATTTCTGGGCCTCGACTCCCGTCCCGGGTGACCGCAATGTCATGGTTTTCTACGTGGCTGGCTTCTTCCTGATGTTGCTCAACTATGGTTACGTCAACGCGCGCATCACCAGTGTCAAGTGGGCACTGCCGACGTCCATGATGACGTCCGCCAATGCCAAATTCACCTTCATTCAGACGCTGATGCAGGTGATGGGGCCGGCGATCTCCGGGGCCATTCTGTTTTTGTCGAGTCTGTATCTGGGGTTGCTCATCACTGCCGTGATGTATTTCCTCGGTCTGCTGGCGCTGACCCGTCTGCAGTTGCAGGAAGGCGCGCGTCGAGAGGAACGCACCAGCTTCTCGGAGGAGCTGCGGGCCGGCTGGCTGGCGTTGCGGCAGAATCAAGTGCTGTGGGTGATGACGCTGTTCGTGGTGTTCTTTAACTCCAGCAGCATCGTTTACGAGTTGATGGTGATCTTCTTCGTGAAGGACGAACTGCTCTGGAGCACCGCGCAAGTCGGAATCGTCATGTCCTGCGCGGGCATCGGCGGGCTGCTGGGCAGCCTCCTGACGGAGCGCATCCGCCGTGCCATCGGGATCGGCGGCGCTCTGGCACTGAGCCTCATTGTTCTTGGACTGACCTACTCACTGACGGGATATCACAGCTCCGCCTGGTCGGTCGGCGTGGCGATGTTTGCCTTTGGCTTCATGACGACGATGCAGAATATCTGCATCTGGGCCTATCGCCACGAGACTACTCCCGCCCCGCTGATCGGCAGGGTGAGCGGCATGACGGGCGCCATCTTCAAGATCGGCGTGCCATTGGCATTGCTGGGCGCTGGCGTGCTCGCAGATGTTGCCGGAGCACGCATGGTGTTCATGGTGTGCGGCGTGGTGCAGGCGCTGGTATTTCTGGTGTTCATGCGCAGCCGGTTGAT
>CAIOZF010000232.1 GCA_903862645.1 uncultured Gammaproteobacteria bacterium | reverse complement strand
TGGCTGTAAGTTTCGGCATCATAAATTATCGACCAAAATGGTCCAGTGTGATCCGGATCACGATCAACATACTTTCCCGTTGGCTCATGTCTGATCGAAAACACATAATCGCTACTAGCTGGCTTATAAATGCCTTTTGCAGCTGAAAAAAGATGATCGACCCCAACTTGGCTCGCCTGCTCTCGTAGGTCAGATTGAGTTAGGTAGACACCTGTCTGTTCGGCAATCCAATGCCGAGCAGCGTTATGAGAGTCAGGTTTAGGGTATCCATTCACGTCGCTCATGCAAGCAATTTGGAGCATCCCCACCAGTACGGCAAGCAAGATCCAGACAGCAACCTGCCAATGGGCGCATGGGGCTTCTGATGCGAACAAATGCGTGTAACATTCATGTTATGGCAAGCCAAGTTCAGCACGGCAAAGGTTTTGAATGGGCTGTGGCCCTAGCTGCAAAGGAGCGCTTGGGCATCGCGCTCATCGATTCTGATGAAGCGAGGCATGCTGCAAGCTGCTACAGCGAACTTCCGTCTGCCAAGCAGCAGAACTTTCGTGCCTGTGCTGAAAAAGCGATCGCCTACGTCACGGATATCGAGCACCTTCGCCCTGATTCGGCGGGGAAGGTAGGTCTCTCGCACGATTCCGCGGGTGCGCATGGCGATGTGCGCGATGTGATCATGAGCCTGAATGGGCGTGAGATTGGTATCTCATGCAAAACCAACCATGAGGCGTTCAAGCATTCGCGACTGTCTGGGAAGATTGATTTCGTCAAGAAATGGGGTCTTGGAGCAGGTTGTAGCGCGGAGTACTGGGCAACAGTACGTCCTTTCTTTAGCGAACTTGCAGTGCTGCGGAAGCAGTCATCTGCTCAGAAGAAATGGAGCGAACTGGGTGATTACCAGGCACGCTATTACATCCCTATTCTTGCGGCCTGGAGAACGGAGCTTCTTCGTGTTGCCGGCGGTGATGATGCTGGGAGTAAAATAGCTGCAACCGCCCTATGCCGATACGTCATCGGCGAAATTGATTTCTGGAAAGTCATCTCTCTCCGAGATCAAGTAAGGCTTTACGCATTCAACACGAAAAAATCACTTGGTACAAATAGGACAGTGTTACCAAACAGAATCCTTGGTATTGATAACCACGACGGAAGTCAGTACTCAATGACTGTCCGAATGAATGAGGGCTATCAATTCAACTTTCGACTCCATAATGCGAGTAGCAGAGTAGAAGCATCCTTAAAGTTCGATGTTCAATCGGAAGGTCTACCAAGCCATATCCACCAGCACGACATTTTCATCTAGCGAAAGTTAGAACTTCGTTGCCTTCTTCCCCGGCTTCGTCTTCGACTTCGCTGTGAGATCCCCAGCAGTGAGGGGCGCCAAGTACTTGTAGATTGCATTAGCCAGATGTTTAGCGAACTTCACGGGCACTGCGTTCCCAACCATCTTGTAGCCATTGACAACGTTCGTGTATTCAAAGGTAAAGCTGGATGGAAATGTTTGAACCTCAGCAGCCTCTCTGACGGTTAACCGCCGCACGAGCCCCTTCCCCTCTGATCCTGGAGCGAACTTGAACTGGTCTGTGTCTACCTTCACCATCTTGCCAGCATCAGGGTGGAGCGGCGCGTGGCGTGCCGTGGCCTGGACAGTGAATGATGGTTCATCCCAACTCCGAACGCGGTTTCGTGAAAGGAAGATTGGGGAGAATCCGCCTTCCATCCATTCGTTCTGCTTCTTCTCGCGCTTCTTTGGATCAAAAGGCTTTGCGGTGCTCGCCCATTTCCTAATGACTTCGAGTGTCTTTTTTCGCTTGACTGGCCCAGGGAAGGCAAATGGCTTCTCTAATGGAAGATCCGATCTGAATCCAACAAAAATGACGCGTTCTCGATCCTCTGGTACCTCGTAGTCGACCGCGTTTAGTTTGGAGTAGTAGACGTTATAGCCGGACAGCCGGAACTCTTCGAGGATCCGCCCAAGGGCTTCCTTATGCCGTTCAAAAAGAATCCCGGAAACGTTTTCAGCGAGAAAGAAGGCTGGCTTAAGCAGCCGTAGAATACGGATGTACTGAAAGAAGAGTTGACCCCGAGGGTCGTCTGAGCCTCTACGTGCGCCAGCTTCAGACCAACTTTGGCAAGGCGGACCACCCAGAAGTCCGGCAATGGAACCATTGTTCCCTTCGGATGGAAGTAGGCTTAAAGTTCCGTCGTGAAGGTCGTCTGAATTGAGCTTTGCGATG
>CAIOZF010000231.1 GCA_903862645.1 uncultured Gammaproteobacteria bacterium | reverse complement strand
GGGCTTGTTCCAATCATTCGAGAGCACATTCATCGCGAACAGCACACGTCTGTGCACCGGCTTCAATCCATCGCGGACATCGGGCAGTGCTCTGCCGACAATCACGCTCATGGCGTAAGCAAGATAGGACTCCCGCATTTCGCTTTCAAGAGAAACGGGCAATACCTGTTTTGTTGTATCAGACATAAATCCAAAGCCCTCAGCGGCAAACAGAAGCAACGGATCGCCATGAAAAATCTCACGATTCGTGCCCTGCAAAAGTACGCAATCCTACCACAAACTAATGCCTGACCGACACTCAAAAACTCGCCTTGAAGGCTCTTGGGCAGTTTTTGATTCACCTTGACATCATCCATAGGACTGGCTGCCAAAATCGCCAAAAAGCGCCTTGGAAAGCCTGGCAGATCAGTGCGGTTCCAGAGCGGGCTATTTGAAATGGCTTTCGCTATAATTCGCGTCCAATTTCATCAGCAGCCAGAGTGAAGCGACTGTGCAGCAAGAGACTCTCAGACAGATTGATCTGCTCATCCATGCTCGCTGGATTGTCCCGGTCAACGGCACGCAGCCCATTTTCGACGATCACAGCATCGCCGTACATGCAGGATGTATACTTGAAATATTGCCTACAGAAATCTCCAGACAGCGCTACCTGGCCACGGACGAATTCGACCTCCATGAACATGCTTTGATCCCCGGCCTCGTGAATGCCCATGGTCATGCCGCGATGACACTGTTGCGCGGAGCCGCAGACGATATGCCTCTGCACAACTGGTTGCGGGATTTTATCTGGCCGCTCGAAGGTCGCTGGGTAAGTGAACAATTCGTCTACGAGGGAACCCAACTGGCGATTGCGGAGATGCTCTTGGGGGGCACCACCTGCTTTGCCGACATGTACTTCTTTCCCGACGCAGCAGCCAGGGCCGCAAAGGAAATCGGCATCCGTGCCCAGTTAAGCTGTCCGGTGCTGGATTTCCCCAGCGCCTGGGCTGCAAATGCCGACGAATACATCAGCAAAGCCACTCAATTACATGACACCTATCGCCATCATCCACTGATCAATGTGGCATTTGGACCACATGCCCCTTACACGGTCTCGGATGCCCCTTTGCTGAAGATAGCCGTACTGGCCGAAGAAATGGATGTGCCAATTCATATGCACGTTCATGAGACTGCCCAGGAAATTCAGGATGCCCTGGCAGCCACCGGCAAACGTCCTTTGCAGAGACTTGCCGAGCTGGGCCTCGTTTCGCCGCGCCTCGTGTGTGTACATGCCACTCAGCTCACCGACAACGAGATCGCACTACTGCATGATAATGGTGCCAGCGTCGTACACTGCCCGGAGTCCAATCTGAAGCTGGCCAGTGGTTTTTGTCCTGTCGCGAAACTGAATCAGGCGGGAGTCAACGTGGCGTTGGGCACTGACGGTGCCGCCAGCAACAACGATCTCGACATGCTTGCGGAAATGCGCACAGCCGCTCTGCTCGGCAAGGCAGTTGCCGGTGACGCCAGCGCGGTACCTGCTTACCAGGCCCTGCAAATGGCGACTCTGAATGGCGCCCGAGCCCTCGGCATGGATGACAAGATTGGATCACTGGAGGCTGGCAAGCTCGCCGATATCGTTGCCGTCAGGATGGACTGCTTCAATGCCATGCCAATCTACAACCCCCTGTCGCATCTAGTTTACAGCTCACAGAGCAGTCAGGTCAGTCATGTCTGGGTAGCCGGCAAACTACTGGTCGAAGGGGGGCGCCTCACCACAATTGACACGCAAAAATTGCGAGACAACACGCTTGTCTGGCAAGCACTCCTTCAATCCGATGCCCGGCACTGAGAGGCCCCATGACCACTACGCATAACAGCACCGCAACCGCCAACAGCGATCAGGCGGAAATCCGTAAATTCGAAGCACTGGCTTCACGCTGGTGGGACCCACAAAGTGAATTCAAGCCACTGCATGAAATCAATCCTCTGCGAATGGGCTTTATCACCAGCAAGACCACACTGGCAGGCAAACGCGTCATCGACATCGGTTGCGGCGGCGGCATTCTCAGTGAGGCGATGGCTCGACAAGGCGCTGAAGTGACGGCAATCGATCTTGCCGAAGCCTCACTGGCAGTGGCACGACTGCATCAACTGGAGAGCGGCCTGGCAATCCGTTATGAAAACATTGCCGCCGAGGCCATGGCACAGCGCGAGCCAGGTCAGTTTGACGTGGTGACCTGCTTGGAAATGCTTGAGCATGTGCCAGATCCGGCAGCGGTCGTGGCAGCGTGCGCCACGCTGGTCAAACCCGGCGGCCACCTTTTCTTCTCGACCATCAACCGCAACCCCAAAGCCTATGTATTCGCAATTCTGGGTGCGGAGTACATCCTCAACCTGTTACCGAAAGGGACGCATGATTTTGCCAAGTTCATTCGCCCTTCGGAACTGTCGGCATGGTGCAGGCAGTGCGATCTTGACACGGGCGAGTTGACAGGAATGGGCTACAACCTCATCACCAAGCGTTACAGCCTCCAGAGCGGGGTCGACGTCAATTACCTGGCCCACTTCACCCGCCCGGTCAATGACGCGGTCGATTCGGACCTGCGGAGCTGACCCTCTAATGCATGACCTTTTGCCATCAGCCGTCACCAGCATGCTGTTCGATCTCGACGGCACGCTGGTTGACACCGCCGCCGATTTTGCCGCTGTGCTGGATGAGATGACCCGCTCCGCCGGCGTCCCCGCCGTGAGTCCAGGGGCTGTGCACCAAACAGTCTCCAACGGTGCTCGCGCACTGGTCGAGCTCGCCTTCGGTATCAACGAGGAAGATCCTCACTTCAAGGAGCTGCACAAGACTCTGCTTGCCCTCTATGGCAAAACGATTCCGCAAACGCGTTCCACCCTTTATCCTGGCATGGACAAACTGTTGCTGCTGCTTGAGGAGCGAGGAATTCCATGGGGCGTGGTAACCAACAAACCTGAACAATTCAGCATCCCTCTGCTGCAAAGCCTCGGAATACGGGAGCGCTGCCAGACCTTGATTTGCCCTGAGCACGTGACCTTCACGAAACCGCACCCGGAGCCACTCCTGCTGGCGTGCACGCAGCTGGGCTGCCAACCTTCCGCAGGAGTCTATGTAGGAGATCACCCCCGTGACATCAGCGCCGGGCAGCAAGCCGGAATGTATACCATCGCGGCTGCATACGGATACCTACCCCCATCGCCACCGGTTGCCCAGTGGGGGGCGAATATGATCGTGAAACGCGTCGACGACATTATCGCCTGGCTTGAGCCCGACGCGAAGAATCCTTAAGCGGCAAATAAAGTACAGACATGCGGCAGGGAATTGCCTGCCGCCAATGACACCAGGACGGAAACACTCATGGAAAACTACCAAGCACAACCGGAACTTCTTAAAGACAAACTGATTCTGGTCACCGGTGCCGGCGACGGCATTGGCCGTGCCGCCGCTCTTGACTACGCCCTGCATGGCGCCACTGTCATTCTGCTGGGACGCACAGTCAGCAAGCTGGAAAAGCTCTACGACGAAATCGCTGCCAGCGGCGCACCTGAAGCAATCATCCACCCCATGAACCTGCAACATGCCAAAGAGGAAGACTATCGCCAACTGGGCGATACCCTGCTGGAGCAGTACGGTCGACTGGATGGGCTGCTGCATAACGCCGCAACTCTGGGACCGCGTACGCCCATCCAGTTCTACCCGCTGGATGCCTGGTTGCAGGTCATGCAGGTGAACGTCAACGCTCCATTCCTGCTGACGCGTAGCCTTCTCCCGGCACTTCTGGCTGCACCACAGGCCAGCGTCATCTTCACCTCATCCAGCGTCGGCAGAAAAGGCCGCGCCTATTGGGGAGGCTATGCAGTCAGCAAGTTTGCAGTCGAGGGCATGATGCAGATTTTGGCCGACGAGCTGAAACAGACCAGTGCTGTCAGGGTGAATAGCATCGATCCGGGTGCGACACGCACTGCCATGCGCAAGGCGGCCTATCCGGCAGAGAATCCGTTGAATCTGCCAACACCGGAATCTCGTATGGCGTTGTATCTCTTTCTGATGGGCAATGACAGCCAGGGAGTAACGGGCCAGGCTCTAAATGCCTGACCTTCCGTGCCTGACCCGTAGTTTTTTAGAAGGTCGCCAAATTCCCATCTGCAAGGCGCAGTACACGCGTCAGAAAACCGTCTAAAGCCATCGCCCTTGCTGAGAAAGCGACAAAAATCGCCGCTCCAGCAGGGCTGGCGGCAATCAGTCTCTCGCCGCCAGAGCAGAAAATCCCCGCCTGAAATCTCTAATTATCTGTTTTAAAAGACTAAATATTACAACTAAAGCTCTTGGCATGATAATGGCTTTACCCGGGTACAAGCATCAATCGGGATGCTGCCCGGAAGTCGCTGTCGACACTCGCAGCTTCCGGACTCGGGAGCGATCATACAATGGCGACGTTACTGCAAACCTCGAACACAATTGAGTTCAACAGCGCGAGAATCAGCCTGGGCAGGCCGCTGCCGCCACCGGCGGAGGTTCTCAGGGAAAACTATAGCGAGCGGCGCTACCGGATGGCCGCCAGCCTACAAACCACACTGGAGATCGATCAGCTTTTGCAGCTGTTCCTGAAGGAGTTGTCGCCAGTCATTGATCTGGACGGCCTGCAATACCTCAACGAGTTGCAGTCGCTGCAAATGCTCGCGGGTCGCAAAACTTCTCACAGCTGCGGCTACCGCTTGATTACCTCACAGGATCACCTCGGCGAAATAGTGTTCTATCGCAGCACCCGCTTCTCCGATCGGGATCTGGAAGGTATCGAGGTCATGCTCAGCACCCTGATCTCTCCGTTGCGTAATGCCCTGCTGTATCGGGACGCACTAACTGCGTCGCTGACCGACCCGCTAACGGGCGCCGGCAATCGCATAGCGCTGGTCAACACACTGGCACGGGAAATCAGCTTATCTCGTCGCCACCAGCACCCTTTGTCCTTGTTGGTGCTGGACATCGATAAATTCAAACTCATCAACGACCGTTTTGGCCACAGCGCCGGTGACAGAGTGCTCAAGCAACTGGTCAGTACACTGAAACAAGTCAATCGCCAGACCGACCTGAACTTCCGCTACGGTGGCGAGGAGTTCGTGGTCCTGCTCAATCGCACCAATGCCGACGGCGCGCTCTTAATCGCAGAACGCATACGCCGCAGAATCGAAGACACTGAGATTGCGCTGGAGGAACAGTCGGTCAGTATTACCGTTAGTGTCGGCGTGACATCGTTCTGCGACTCAGACACCCACGAGACTTTGTTCAATCGCGCAGACAAGGCGCTTTATATAATCAAAAGTGCTGGCGGCAACAAGGTCATCGGACTTTGAACATAAACGTTGAGATAACTACAAAAGCACTATCGAGGTGAATCATGGTGGTATCCGTTCAGGCAAAAACACAGTCAGAGGCTGTAGCCGACAAGGTTAAAACTATCACGCAAACATGGTTGCTGCCAGGTGAGAACCCCGACCTGCGGATGCACCTCAGTGAAGTGCTGCAATCGTCACTGGAACTTAGCACCTTGCTGAGTGTGTACCTGGACAATGTCAACACAGCAGTCAAGCTCGATGGCATCTACTACAGCAACGAAGAACAGGGCGTCGATGCCCGCATCGCCAAGCAATCCACGCACAGTTGCGGATACAGGCTAATCACCAGTGAAGACCGCCTAGGTGAAATCGTTTTCAAGCGCAGTAAAAAATTCACCGAGAGAGAACTCGGCATACTGGAATCGCTGCTGTCGCCGCTGATCTGTCCACTGCGCAATTCTCTGAAATACACCACTGCCGTGAAGGCCGTCTATACGGACCCGCTGACGGGCGCTGGCAAAATCAGCACAGTGCCCACCACTCTGCAGCGGGAAATCGATCTATCCAAACGTCATAACCAGGCGCTATCAATTCTACTGATCGAAATCGATCACCTGGGCGACGTCAATGAACACCATGGACATCTCAGGAGTGAAAAAATCCTGCCTGCGCTGGCTCAGCGCATCATGCAACTGTGCCGCAACACCGATGCGGTATTCCGCTATGAGGATGATCAGTTCCTGGCGATACTTCACAGTACCGACAAAAGCGGAGCGCAGACCATTTCCAGACGAATCATGAAGAGCGTACAAAAGGAGGGCTTGGAATCCGCCGTGCAGTATGTGCAGAAAGAGCCATTGCAGGTGGCATTGAGCATCGGCTTCGCTGTACTCACTGGAACCGATTCCAGCGCCAGCTTTCTGGAACGAGCATCCAAGGATCTGGGCAATGCCAAAGCCAGTGGGGGCAACGCTATTCGTTTCTGAGGCAAGAGCTGCACGGCTAGCAGCAGCACGCAGTAACAACGTACAGGCTTAGCGCCTCACAGGAGCTACTTTCTTCGGACGAGTGTTCAGAGTAAGGTTGACTGCTTTGTAGAGTAGCGCCATTTCCTCTTTGGGCAGTTCATAGAAGTCGCCTTTTTTCACCTTGCTGGGAATAAAGATCGGCCCGTAACGCACCCGTTTCAGACGACTGACCCGCACTCCCTGCGACTCCCAAAGTTTGCGCACTTCGCGATTGCGCCCTTCCATCAGTACAACGTGATACCAACGATTGGCGCCTTCACCGGCAAAATACTGAATGTCAGAAAACTTGCAGAGATGCTCATCGATCATCACGCCTTTGAGCATGTTGGCGAGAATCTCGTCCGTCACATCTCCCATCACCCGCACTGCGTACTCGCGATCGATGTTGGATGAGGGGTGCATCAAACGGTTGGCAAGCTCGCCATCAGTGGTAAACAGCAGCAAGCCGCTGGTATTGATGTCGAGTCGACCAATCGCTACCCAGCGACCGTGTGTAATCGGCGGTAGTTTGTCGAATACGGAGGCTCTTCCTTCCGGATCCTTGCGTGAACAGATCTCGTCTTCAGGTTTGTTGTACAGCAGTACGCGCTGCAACTCGCTGACGGCACTGTTAGGATTTACTTTCTTGCCGTCCACCAGCAGAGCGTCGGCCTTGCTGACACGATCACCAATGTCGGCGACCTTGCCGTTGATCTTGATTCGTCCCTGCTTGATCCACTCTTCCATTTCACGCCGCGAACCGAAGCCCGCTCGCGCCAATACCTTCTGTAGTTTTTCGTCCATCGTCTTCTCCGCTGTCTCCCGACATGTGTCTGGGAGGCCTCGCACTCAAGGCCTGCCGTGTTGGTAAATCGTCCTATCCGTGTTCTTTGGAAGCGTCACCGGCTTCAGCAGCAGCGGTTTTTTCAACGAGTTCGCCTTGTTTGTTGGCAAACTGACCAATGCCGAGAATCTGATCCAGCGGGCGCTTGGCCAACGCCATGGCCTCTGCCTCGTCCAGGAATTCGTCATCGTCTTCGTCGGTACCTTCGCCTTCATCATCTCTATCATCCGACTCATTGTCATGGCGCTCCGGAGGAAGCTCCAGCACCCGCATACCAGCAAGGTCGTCGTCTTCCAGAGCCAGTTCCGGGTTGAGTTTGTCCAGATCCCGAATCTCGGACAACGGTGGCAGATCCTGCAGACTCTTCAGGTTGAAGTAATCGAGGAACTGGCGCGTGGTAGCAAACATCGCGGGGCGACCCGGCACGTCCCGATGCCCCACGACACGAATCCACTCGCGATCCAGCAGGGTGCGAATGATCGTAGAGCTAACGCTCACGCCACGGATTTCCTCGATATCACCGCGCGTGATGGGCTGCCGATAAGCTACCAGGGCAAGGGTTTCCAGCAGCGCACGCGTGTAGCGCTGTGGCCGTTCTTCCCACAAACGCGATACCCAGGGACTAAGATCCTGCCGGACTTGAAATCGGAAGCCAGAAGCTACTTCCTTCAGCTCGAAGCCGCGTCCTTCCGAATCGGCGGAAATCGCCGCCAGAGAAGCCAATAACTCTTCTCGGGAAGGGCGCTCCTGTTCCAGAAAAACCTCGCCAATGGCTTCCAGCGACAGGGGCTTCCCGGCCGCCAGCAGCAAGCCTTCAATGATCTGTTTGAGTTTGCTATTGATCTCGTTCATTCACTGCGCGCCTTCAAATGTATAGGGCCAAAGGGCTCGGTCTGGACGATCTCGATAAGAGAGTCCTTGATGAGCTCCATGACCGCCAGAAAGGTCACCACGACACCCAGACGCCCCTCCTCCCGCATCAGCAGGGAGACCAGCGACACAAAGCGCTGGCTGGAAAGACGGACCAGAATCTCGGACATTTTCTCCCGTGTCGACAAGGTCTCACGCTGCACCTGATGGCTTTCGAACATATCGGCTCGACGCAGGACCATCGCCAGAGAGATCAGGATATCGCGCAAGTCCACGACGGGCTCCGGAACACTGCGCTCCAGCTGCGGCGTCTCTGCGCCGGCGGCATAGATGTCGCGCTCCAATCGCGGCAGCTCGTCCATGTCTTCGGCAGCCTTCTTGTAACGCTCGTATTCCTGCAGGCGGCGGATCAATTCCGCACGCGGATCTTCCTCGTCCTCTTCCTCGTTGCTGCTGCGCGGCAACAACATTCGCGATTTGATCTCTGCCAGCATGGCGGCCATCACCAGATATTCCGCAGCGAGTTCGAACTGGCTTGCCTCCATGAGATCCACATAGGCCATGTATTGACTGGTAATCTCGGCGACATCGATTTCGAGGATATCGATGTTCTGGCGCTTGATCAGATAGAGCAGCAGGTCCAGCGGTCCTTCGAAGGCTTCGAGAAATACCTCGAGCGCGTCCGGCGGGATGTACAGATCGATTGGCAGTTCAGTGACGGCTTTGCCATCAACGAAGGCAAACGGCATTTCCTGCTGGGCACCGTCAGCGTCTTCCTGCGCCAACTGGAAGCCACCGGCCCGGTGCAACCCCTGCGTCATGCGGCGTATACGGGGCTGATCGGACTCCGGGGGCAATTCCTGCGAGAGGTCATCCGCGTGACTATTGCGGGAGGGCAGGCGCTGCGCTGCATCCTGCTTCGTGTCCCCGGTCGACTTCTGCACCTCGTCTGTCACTTTAGGTTCACCTGTCTTTCATCGATAGTTCAGGCCCATGGCCTGTCTGACTTCCTGCAGGGTTTCACCAGCACGTTTACGGGCCGCCTCGTTGCCGGCCTCAATCACCGCCTTAACCGCCGCAGGATCTTTTTCGTAGTGACTGGCACGCACTTGAATCGGCTGCAGCTCGGCAATCACCGCATCAATTACAGGCCGTTTGCATTCCAGGCAGCCAATGCCGGCACTGCGGCAACCGGTTTCCACCCAGGCACGTGTCTCTGCACTGGAATAGATCCCGTGCAGTTGCCAGACCGGGCAACGCTGCGGCTCACCCGGATCGGTACGCCGCACCCGCGCCGGGTCCGTCGGCATGGTTTGAATCTTCTTTTGCACCAAATCCACAGGTTCGCGCAATGAGATAGTGTTGTTGTAGGACTTGGACATCTTCTGCCCGTCCAGCCCCGGCATCTTGGCCGCTGGCGTCAACAATGCCTGCGGTTCGGTCAGAATCATCTTGCCACCGCCCTCCAAGTAGCCCTGCAGGCGCTCGCGATCGGCGGCGGAGACATTCTGCTGCTGTATAAGCAGAGTGCGCGCACTCTCCAAAGCCTCTTGACTACCCTGCTGCTGATAGGCGGTGCGCAGGCTGGCAAACTGCTTCGACGCACTCTTGCCCATCTTGCGCACAGCGGCCTCCGCCAGCTCGGCGAAATTGGCCTCACGACCGTACATGTGGTTAAAGCGGCGCGCCACTTCGCGGGTCAATTCGACATGGGCAACCTGATCGGCGCCAACAGGGACAAGACCCGCCTTGTAAATCAGGATGTCGGCACTCTGCAACAAAGGGTAACCGAGGAATCCATAGGTCTCCAGGTCCTTGTCGCGCAGCTTGTCCTGCTGATCCTTGTAGCTGGGCACGCGCTCCAACCAGCCCAGCGGAGTGATCATCGACAGCAAAAGATGCAACTCGGCGTGCTCCGGCACCTGAGACTGGATAAACAACGAGGAAGCAGTTGGATCAACTCCCACCGCAAGCCAGTCAATCACCATGTCGAAGACACTCGCTTCGAGAATGCTGGGATCGCTGTAATGAGTTGTCAGGGCGTGCCAGTCGGCAACGAAGAAGTAACACTCATACTGGTGCTGCAGCTTGACCCAGTTATTGAGGACGCCGTGCAGATGACCAAGGTGTAGACGGCCCGTGGGGCGCATGCCCGACAGTACCCTTTGCTGCGAATTAGCGATAGACAAACTCTCTCCCCTTCCTGACTGAGTCCTTTTTGAGGGCCGCATTATCGCAGACGGCCTCCTCGAATACGATTATTTTTCTGGCACAGGCGGTGGCTGCAATCTGGAAATCTTACTGGAACGGCGCCGGATCGCCCTTGCCTACACGCACCACTTCCACCGCGCCATCCACCAGATCGATGACCGTGGTGGCCTCCCGTCCGCAAGAACCACTGTCGATGATCAGGTCCACGCTATGCTCGAGACGTTCGCGGATATCATAAATATCGATCAAGGGTTCCGACTCACCAGGCAAGATAAGACTGGTGCTCATGATGGGTTCGCCAAGTTCCGCCAGCAGCGCCTGCGCTACGGTGTGGTCTGGCACCCGCAGACCAATGGTCTTGCGACGAGGATGCATCAGGCGCCGTGGCACCTCGGCAGTTGCCGTCAGTATGAATGTGTAAGCACCGGGGGTGTATGCCTTGAGGAGTCGATAGGCACTGTTTGGCACCTTCGCGTATGTGGCGATTGAGGAGAGATCGGGGCAGACGAGTGTCAGGTTATGCTTGTCATCAAGCTGACGGATACGACGCACACGCTCGATAGCGTCCTTGTCACCAATATGGCAACCAAGCGCATACGTAGAATCCGTGGGGTAAACAATGACGCCACCGGAGAGCAGTATCTTGACTGCCTGCTTGATCAGTCTGGGTTCCGGATTTTGCGGATGAATTTCGAGATACTGCGCCATGACTGCCGATGTGTTGATTGAGGAATTAGCGATGACTGTATGAGCTTATTGAGCGGCACAATAACAGACTGACTCCGACAAATCGATTACCATAGCCGCTACTCATCGCAAGCCAAAACACGAGGAATCGATTCAATGTTGTACGCCATTATTTGTGAAGATGTTCCCAACAGCCTGCCCCTGCGCACCGCTACCCGCCCAGCGCATCTGGAACGCCTGCAGGTCATGACTGCACAGAACCGTATTATCCTCGCTGGCCCGCACCCGGCTGTAGACAGTAACGATCCAGGAGCAGCGGGCTTCACCGGTAGTCTGATTGTAGCAAGCTTCGACTCACTGGAAGAGGCGCAGCAATGGGCGAATGACGACCCTTATGTCGCTGCTGGTGTATTTCACAGCGTCGTTGTAAAACCGTTCAAGCAAGTCCTGCCCTGAACAAAATCAATTCTGGGCTGCCGCGGGTCGCAACTGCGGGAATCCGGCATCAAGAGCCGTGTTCCACTGTTGTAATTCGGCCTGCTTGCGCGCCATCAAGTCCGTAGTGTCACCGCTGATGGTGATGCTACGAATCACATCACCACGGGCAATTTTGTAAACAGTTTCCAGGCCGCTGACCACGCGACCGAATACCGAGTGCTTGCCATCCAGGTGCGGTGTCGCCACCAGCGTGATAAAAAACTGACTGCCATCAGTACCAATACCGCTATTCGCCATCGACAGGGTTCCTGGACGTGTATGTTTCAAAATGGCCTCGCCAGTGAAGCGATAGCCCGGCCCACCCGTGCCGATACCTTCGGGGTCGCCGCCTTGAATCACAAAATTGCGCTCCACACGGTGAAAGGTCAAGCCGTCATAGAATCCACGTTGCGCAAGGTTCACGAAATTAGCAACTGTCGTAGGCGCGGCCTGATCGTTCAACTGTACCTGCATAACTCCCTTATCTGTGACAATAGACGCCGTCAGGGTTTGCGCGTGCGCCCCTTGCATCATGGCCAGTGCAGTCAGGAACAACGCCACAAGAAAACCAATTCGAATCTTCAAGACTCCAGCCTTCACCATCATTACTTCCGTCCTCTCACAATATCTATTCAACATTCTGCCTTTAATTCAACTCCGATCTGGCGAGGCGCACCAGCTCGGTCACCATCGGCTTCATGAAGAACAATGTCTCCGGCATCACCGCCACGTCTACTCCAGCGGTGCGCAATTGCTCTGCCACAACAGGACCGACTGCCGCGATTTTTACTCGAGCGAGGCCGGCAAACAATTTTTCTTCGATGCCAGTTTTACGCGCAACTTCCAGCAGGCGAATAAACTGTGGCTGACTGGTGAATGCCATCATGGTAACGCCACCTGCGTTCAGCGATGCAATCAACTCCAACACCTTATGCTCATCGGAGTCCGGCGCATATATGTAAGGCGCCACGATACTCACTATAGCCTCTCTTCCACGCAGGTAATCAATCAGCAGCAGATTAGGCTCTTCACCGTATAACTGCACTCCCACCTTTTTACCCTGCAACTCCAACTCATCCAATGCCGCAATGATCCCGACGGTGGTTGGCGCCTTGCCCAGCAGATCAGGCTTGAGCCCCATCTCCTTGAGGGTTCTGCCCGGTTTGGGTCCCCGACATATTTTGCAGACGCGATCCAATGCTGCAACAAATTCATCCTGGCACCCCAGACGCTCCGCTGCCGCACTCAGGCGTCGCAAGCCCTCGCCGGTGAGCACAACCAGGTAATCACAAGGGTCGACAATAAACTGCTGCAACCATTTGGCAATCACGATCTGATCTACCGCATCCAGTATGGCGACCAGCGGTACACGGATAACCTGCGCCCCGCGACTCACCAGCAGATCCACCAGAATATCCAACTGGCGACTCTCTGGGACAGCGACAACCTGTCCGGCAAGGCTGGTCGAGGATTCTTGTGCTTCAGTCATGGGAAGCCTCCCGAAACTCCATATCTTTGTATTACTCCCGGCGGCCAAATGAAAGATTGGCGGTAACGTTACTATAAATCACATAAAATTATATGTGTTACTTTAATGCACGAACGTGTTACGATGCGCTACGTTACTTAAGGAGGAGGTAACGAATGCTGTAAAGCCTCTAACCTGCCAACCATAGATCAACCCAAGGAGATCAAAATGAGTGAAGTATTCGTCAATGCACGTGCTGCCCTGATATCAGTTGCCATTGTGGCTGCTTCTGTCGCCGTACCTTTACTGACTATGCTGGGCGTTGCCTGATCCGGAACCGGCCTCAAGCTGGAAAAAATCACCCGATCAGGAAATTGCTTATGCTAAGTCACCAACAAGAGCACGCAATACGTAGACGCACCGAGATTAGACATTCACCTCAAAGGGTCAGTATCTAATCTCGGTGTTTGTTTTTTGTAATCAAAGAAAACATGAAACGCCGGTGCTGCTCAGACTTCTCAGTCCGCAGCCCCCCCGCCAGGCGAAGCTCAAGGCTTTTTGAGTTTATCCACGAAATTGCATGGCCTGTGACGACTGTCCAGTTGTTGCGCTACGATTCCTTCCCACGCAGTTCTGCACGCACCCGGCGAGCCCGGCATACAAAACACAATCGTGCCGTTACTAAACCCTGCAAATGCACGCGATTGAATCGTCGAACTGCCAATCTCGGCATGTGACAGATAGCGGAACATTTCTCCGAATCCCTCGATCTGTTTGTCAAGCAATGGCGTTACCGCTGTCACCGTGTTGTCCCGGAACGTGAAACCAGTTCCACCGGTCAACAACACGGCCTGCACATTGTCGTCGGCAATATGGGTCGCCACGACTGCACGCAGCTTGTAGGTGTCGTCCTTGACGATCTGCTTGCTGACTAGAATATGCCCGGCAGCCTTTACGCACTCGACCAGATAGCTGCCGGATTTGTCAGTTTCCTCGGTACGGGTATCGGAGACGGTCACAACAGCGACGCGGACGGGTGTGAAAACGGTATTATTTTCGGAAGCGGTTTTACTCATAATCGAATCGGGGCTCCACAGAGGTGCGGGCATCACCCGCCGGTCATGTTCATCAGGCGAATGGGTTGAATGTAATCTTTTTCGTAGAAATGGTGGCGCTCGGGTTTCAGATCCATCGCCGCGACAATAGCTTGCTTCAACGCTTCAATATCACCCTTCTGTTCTCTGAGTATCGCGCGCAGATCCATAGAGTGCTCATTACCCAGACACAACAGCAGGCGCCCTTCTACAGTCACACGAACGCGATTGCAGTCACTGCAGAAATTGTGACTGACCGGAGAGATGAAACCAATCCGGCTCTCGCGTCCCGGAACTTTGTAGTAGCGCGACGGCCCGGCGGTGGTAGTCGTACTGGGCAGCAACTCATAGCGACTGGAGATAACTTCGCGCACCCAATCGTTGCTGCACACTGTGCTTTCGCGATCATGGTCCGAGGCATTGCCCAGCGGCATCTCCTCGATGAAGGCGATATCCACATTCCGCTCCAGGGCGAACTCAGTCAGCGGTAATACCTCATCGTCGTTATAGCCCTTCATGATCACGGCATTCAGGCGAATGCGTTCGAAATTCTGCTGGCGTGCCGCCTCGATACCGACCAGCACGCTCTCCAGATTGCCCACCCGCGAGATGCGACGAAAGCGCTCGGCGTCGAGACTGTCGATGCTGATGTTGATGCGATTCACGCCAGCGGCCCGCAGTGGCGCCGCAAATTTTTCCAGTTGCGAACCATTGGTCGTGAGCAACAGTTCCTTGAGACCATCGAGTTTACCGAGGCGGTTGACCAGCGACATCACATTGCTGCGCACCAGCGGCTCTCCACCGGTGAGACGGATCTTGTCGACACCGAGCTCTGTGAAAGCCTGCGCCACCTGATAGATCTCTTCCAGGGAGAGCACCTGATCACGCGGCAGGAACGTCATGTCTTCCGTCATGCAGTAGACGCAGCGAAAATCGCAGCGATCGGTAACCGAGAGGCGAATATAGTCGACGCGCCGACCGAACTTGTCGATCAACCCGGTCGAGGTCGCGCCTTTGGAATTCGCTGTGCTGGAATTGCCGCTCATGATGTCTTCTGTTCCATTTACCGTTGCGCTGTCAGGAAGCAAGGTCGCGATAATGATTCTCGAATTTTGCTCGCACTTCCGTCTTCAGCAGCTTACCGGTGGCAGTATGCGGAAGGGCATCCACGAACACAACATCATCGGGAATCCACCACCGCGCCACCTTCTCTGCGAGGAAGCCGATTATAGCGTCTTTACTGCATTCTGCACCCGGCCTGCAAACCACCAGCAACAAGGGTCGCTCGTCCCATTTCGGATGCGCAATGCCTACCACACAGGCTTCAGCCACCGCTGGATGGCCGACCGCAAAGTTTTCCAGTTCGATAGAGCTGATCCACTCCCCACCCGACTTGATCACATCTTTGCTTCTATCCACGATCTGCATATAGCCGTCGGCGTCGATGGTGGAGACATCACCGGTATCGAACCAGCCCGCCCGAAATGCTGAGCGGTCATCACTCTTGTAGTAACCGCTGGCCACCCACGGGCCGCGCACCATCAGACGACCGAAAGTCTTGCCGTCATGGGGCAAGGCCAGATCCTGATCGTCCACAATCTTCATGTCTACGCCAAACACCGGACGTCCCTGCTTAGCCTGGATTGCAGCACGGGCATCACCACTGGCCTTCATCAGATAAGGAGTCCTCACGCACAGGCTGCCCATCGGACTCATCTCTGTCATGCCCCAGGCGTGAATCGGAAACACCCCGTATTGATCATGGAATTTCTCCATCATGGAACGAGGCGCGGCGGAACCACCGATCACCACGTCCTCCACGCTATCGAGATTACCACTCACCGATTCGATGTAATTCAGTAAACCCAACCACACTGTCGGCACCCCCAGTAGCGAAGTCGCCTTCTCCCCATCGATCAGACCATACAGAGAAGCACCGTCCATGCCGGCGCCCGGAAACAGAATGCTGGAGCCGGCAATCGGCGCACTGTAGGGCACGCCCCAGGCACAGACGTGAAACATAGGCACGACCGGCAGGACGCGAGACAGAGGACCTAGATTCATCGCCGACGAGCGGCAGGAAGAAATAGCATGGATCACGGTGGAACGATGGGAGTACATGACGCCTTTGGGATCCCCGGTCGTCCCCGAGGTGTAGCAGAGCCCGGCGGCGGTCTTCTCGTCAAACTCCGGCCACTCAAATTCGGTAGCCTGCGCGGCCAGCAACTCCTCATAACACAGCAGATTGGACAGGGACGAATTGGGCATATGTGCACGATCCGTCATCACCACGAAGCCCTTTACCACCGGGATATGGTCCTGAATAGCCTCCAGCAACGGGACAAAGGTCAGATCGACGAAGACGTATTTGTCTTCCGCGTGATTGATGATGTAGATGATCTGTTCAGCGAACAGGCGCGGGTTGATGGTATGAATCACCGCCCCCATGCCGGAGACAGCGTAGTAAAGTTCGAGATGTCGGTAGGTATTCCAGGCCAGCGTTGCTACCCGATCGCCCTGATGCACGCCCAGTGCGTGCAGGGCATTCGCCAGTTGCTTGGTCCGCAGCAGTGCATCGTGGTAACTGTAACGATGGATGCCACCTTCCACCTGCCGCGTCACGATCTCTGCGTCAGTGTTGTTGTGTGCCGCATACTCCAGGATGTCAGCAATGTTCAATTGCTTATCCATCATGATTCCAAACATCTCAGCCCCCGTTCTGCTCTCGTTATTATTTGGTGCTCTGTCAGGGCACGATGTCCTCAATGACGAGGGGGATAATAGCGTGAGTATTGCCGTGGGCGAAACCCTCGGAGCGCACCTGGTGGTCGCCTGCCTGGACGTTGGCGGTGCCGCTGGATGAAGCGGTTGCAACGATGTAGATCTGCTGCGCGGAAGACAGATTGAAGGGCCCGACGGCATCGGCATCCGTGAGTGTGATTGTAGCCGGCAAGTCGGCAACCGTGAGCACCTCAGCCGCCAGTGGTTGACCACGGCCATTGACGTCCAGTGCAGACACAAACACGCGGGTGTCAGGGGGAAGATTCAGGTCGGCACCCAGTGCAAGCTGTACCTCGATACTAGGCCCTTCCACGGGCGTGGCCTGGGACCCGTCCGGCAGGGTCGCGCCGCCGGCCAGAAGCTGCTGGGCGTTGGCAATGCGCGCATTCAGGTCATCGGCAGCCACCCCGGGTGGCGTGCCCTGCAAAATTCTGCGCAGGTAGGTGATGGCCGTCTGATAGTCGCCACGCTGTTCGGCGTCCATGCTGAGGATATCCAGCACAATCTGATGATTCGGATTAATCAGTTGAATACGGTCGATGATCCCTTGCACTTTGTCTGTGAGCTTCTGCTCGGCCAGGAAAAATTCGAGATAGGCCTGCTGGCTGAGAATCTCTGCCTGGTCCTGAGGCTCTGCAATATTGCCGGCCGCACGCTCCAGCGCCATAGCGGCCTCCGGAAACTGCCCCAGATTCACCAGATTCTGTCCGAGAAAGAACCATGCCCAACCGTTCTCCGGCTCGCGCTGAACGATGTCACCGATCGCAAAGATCAGATCGCGCGCCTCGTCACCATTGGTGACTCCGGCTCGGGTCCGCTCCCCGAGTTCGGCAAGTTCTAGCTCATCCTGGTATCCCCACTGCTGATACAGCACATAGGTCACAGGCGCAATCATCAGCACCAGCAGCAAAGGGATGAGACGTCCGGGCGCCAGCAAGGAGGCACTGCCCTCGCCTTTGCTCTGGACATCTACCGCGCCGGCATCGACATCGGACAACAGGCTGCGCTCCAGTTCGCGTTTAAGAGCGACAAAATTTTCCTCTTCAAGCGTCCCCGCTGCGCGTTCAGCCTCCAGTTCGGCGACACGCTCCTTGAATATCAGCAGATTCGCGTGCTCGCGGCGGGTACGACCACTGTCGCCCGCACGGTGAATCTTCCACAACGGCAGCAACACGAAAAGAACCGCCAGTAGCACTAGCGCAGCAGCGAAGAACCAGAACAAATTATCCCCCTGAATTCACCGGCGCCATGCTGTCAGGCAGCGTCACCGGGATAACCATGTGTCATATGAAGTCAACGCCAGGAATGAGCGCGTCGGCGTTTAGCGATTGTCGGACTAATCCTGCCCGTCTACTTTTTCAAGCAACTTGTGCAGGCGTGCCTGATCGGAATTATCGAGTACCACGGCTTCCTGCCCCTGCGGACGCGCTCGGCGGATGATGCCCATCACGATCCAGCCCCCCAGCACCAGGAACAGTAGCGGACCGAACCACAACAGCAGCGTTTCAGTCATCAGCCGTGGCTTGTAAAAGATGAAATCGCCATAGCGCTCCAGCATGAACTGTTCGATCTCGGCGTCGGTCTTGCCGTCGACGATCATCAAATAAATCTCTCGCCGCAGATCCTCCGCCACACCGCCACCAGAGCCCGTCAGGCTGGTGTTCTGGCACATGGGGCAACGGAATTCGTTGGAGAGCGTGCGAAAGCGCTGCTGCTGCTCATCGTTCTCGAACTCGAAGGTATCGATGGCGGACCAGGCATTGCTCGTCATACACAGCAGGGCCAGCGCGGCAATTTGCAGCAGGGTGCGCAGGAAGCCACTGGCTTTGCGCGGTGAGTTTAGCAAGGCAGGAAATATCATCATCAGTTCCGGGCTTCCGCTTTCACCGCTGCAATCGCCGGCATGATTTCTTGCTGCCAGGATTGATAGTCGATCACCCCGATGTGCTTGTAGCGAATCACGCCATTGCCATCGATGACAAAAGTCTCGGGGGCGCCATAGACGCCTAGATCAATGCCTAGACGACCGTCGGCATCCACGACGCTGAATTCGAACGGACTGCCGTTGTCGTCCATCCACATCTGCGCCAGATTGGTCTTGTCCTTGTAGTTGATGCCAATGATCGGCAGCACCCCATCCGCCGCCGCAGCCTTCAGAATCGGATTTTCCTGCAGACAGGGCAGGCAGTAACTGCCCCACACGTTCAGCAGGAATGGCTCCTTGGGCAGATCGGCTTTGGAGACCAGGCGGTCACTCTGCTCCACGATGGGCAGCGAAAACTCTGGCAAAGGCTTGTCGATCAGCACGGAAGGCAATGTCCTCGGGTCGAGATAGAGCCCGCGCCACAGCACCAGCGCGAGCACCAGGAATACCCCCACCGGGATGAATAGTTTCAATCTGGACATGATGTCGGGACTCACCCTTGGTTAATCATTCATTCGTTCATCGGACCGGCGTCGCATGAGGCCTCACTGTTGAGAGACTGGCTGCAGCGCCTCAGCAGATTTGTCAGCACCGGATTTAAGAGACCGTGCTGTCTCTTCACCGGCCAGAGTCTTGACCCTGAGCCGGCGATAGCGTTTATCCGTCACCGCCACCACACCACCAAGCGCCATCAGAATGGCACCGAGCCATACCCAGCGCACGAAAGGTTTGATGTGTATCGTCATCGACCACGCACCGGACTCGCGCGGCTCACCCAGCGTGATAAACAGATCGCGCCAAAAGCCAGCGTCGATCGCCATTTCCGTCGAAGGAGTGCCGCTCTGGGTGTATACGCGTTTCTCGGGGTGTAGGTCACGCTGGTACACGTCATTCTTCATGACCTGGAACGTGGCGCGATCACCAACGAAATTCGGACCCTGTACCGGCTCGGTGCCCTGGAAAACGAAATCGTAAGCGCCAAGATCGACTGTTTCACCGGCATCCAGCAGCACACTCTTCTCGACGCTGTAGATACTCGTCAGGGATGCGCCCAGCAGGATGGTCGCAAAGCCCAGATGCGCGATCTGCATGCCTATGTAGCTCACTGCCAGCGACTTCAGCCCGCTGACGGTCGAGGCCTTGTTGCTGATTTTGATGCGGATGTCCTGCAGGATACCGAGGATGATCCACAACCCCAGAGCGGTCGCTATGCTGGCGCCGAAGTTGAACTCGAAGGTCACGACCAGCGGCAACACAACACCCAGCACCACGGCTGCGATGGCAACCAGACCGAGCTGCCTGCGCAAATATTCCGCAGAAGTCTTCTTCCAGCGACTGATCGAGCCAACTACCTGAAACAGCACGAGAATAGCCATCAACGGCACAAAGATCATGTTGAAATAAGGCGGCCCGACAGAGATCAGCTCACCCCCGGAGACAGCCTGATAGACCATCGGATAGAGCGTCCCCAGCAGGATCGCCGCGCTGGCAACTACCAGGATGATGTTGTTGGCCAGCAGGAACACTTCGCGTGAAATGGCGGCAAAACCAAACTCACTCTTCATCAGCGGTGCGCGCAGGGCAAACAGCAGCAGCGAACCACCCACGACGAGGCCGAGGAAGCCAAGTATGTAGATACCACGGGTCGGATCGCTGGCGAACGCATGCACAGAAGTCAGCAGACCAGAGCGGGTGATGAAGGTACCGAGCAGGCTCGCCGCGAACGCCATGATGGCCAGCAGCACGGTCCAGCTCTTGAACACACCACGCTTTTCAGTCACCGCCAGCGAATGAATCAACGCCGTGCCCAGCAACCAGGTGATCATTGGCGGGTTCTCGACCGGATCCCAAGCCCACCAGCCGCCCCAGCCCAGTTCGTAGTAAGCCCACCAGGAGCCCAGCGCAATACCGATGGTCAGAATCGCCCACGCCGCATTGGCCCAGGGGCGCGACCAGCGTGCCCATGCCGAATCGAGCCGACCGCTCAGCAGTGCCGCGATCGCAAACGCGAACACGACCGAGAAGCCGACGTAACCCATGTACAGCGAAGGCGGATGAATGATGAAGCCGAAATCCTGCAGCGCAGAGTTCAGGTCGGCGCCGTCTGCAGGCGAGAGCGGCAGAATGCGATCAAAGGGATTGGAAGTCGCAATCATGAACAGGGTATAGCCAGCGCCAATCAGCCCCATCACGCCAAGCACACGTGCCACAAAGTCATCCGGCATGGCCTTGCTGAAGATGGCCACGGCCAGCATCCAGCCGGATAGCATCCAGGTCCAGAACAGGAACGAACCTTCATGGCCGCCCCATACGGCGGTAATCTTGTATTGAATCGGCAGCAGCGAGTTGGAGTGCTGCGCCACGAAGGCCACCGAGAAATCGTCGGTGACAAAGCTATAGCCGAGAACCAGCAGGCTCAAACTGAGGAAGACAAACACGCCAGCTGTGAGCGGCCGCGCCAGCCCGATCCACTGCCGATTACCCGTGCCAGCGCCAATCAATGGCAATGTCCCCAGAATCACGCACAAACAAAACGAGAGAATGAGCGTCAGTTGACCCAGTTCAGGAACCATTGCTCTCTCCTGCCGGAACTGCGTCCGCGCGGTCTCTCTCGGCCGCATCCATGGCCGCCTTCACTTCCACGGACATGTAATTCTCGTCATGCTTGGCCAGCACCCGGCTCGCCTGGAACACGCCGTCAGCCACCATGCCTTCTGCGACCACGCCCTGCCCCTCACGGAAAAGATCGGGGAGAATTCCGTCATAACGCACCAGCAGATCGTTGTTGTAATCAGTGGCGATGAACTCCACGTGCAGGGACTCTTCGCTGCGCGCCACAGAACCTTCCTTGACCATACCGCCTATGCGAATACGCTGCCCGCTGGAGACCTCACCGGCGGCCACCTGAGTAGGCGTAAAGAACAGATCAATGCTGTTGCTAAGCGCGTACAGCGACAACCCGACGGCCACGCTCAGTCCAGTGGCAATAAACGCGATGATCGTCAGCTTCTTGCGTCGATGAGGCTTCATTCACTCTCTCCTGGGACGACACTGTCGTCCGCTTGTACTGCGTTTTGTCCTGCATTGGCCTTCCCCGTGTGCGCATCGCGCTGTGCACGCCGCTGCTGTTCGCGGATAAACTGCCTGCGCTGCACTCGGGGCAGGTACAGATTCACGAACAAGAATATGGCGAACACTCCATAGACCGTCCAAACATGAAAAGCATAGGTGCCCATCTGTAAAAATTCACCCACGCTGGAAAACACGATGCCACTGAACATGTTCTTAAACCCTTCTAAAACGCCAGGTTAAACCTTTTCTCTCGCGACGATATCCATCACCCACTGAGAGCGGCGCTCACGCACGAGAATTTCATTGCGGGTCGCCAGAATCAGACTGATGACAAAAAAACTGTATACGGCCACGATCATGATCAGCAGCGGCACCCAGATCTCCGGGCCGTTCGCGCCATTCTCATTCATGGTCAGATCGGTGGCTGGCTGATGCAGCGTGTTCCACCACTCTACGGAGTATTTGATTATGGGAACATTAATAGCCCCGACTATCGACAGCAAAGCACAGGCCTTGGCCGCTGCATCCGGGCTCTCGATGGCGGAGCGCAGCGCAATCACGCCGATCAACAGGAAGAATTGCAGCAGCATGGAGGTCAGGCGCGCATCCCACACCCACCAGGTTCCCCAGGTCGGTTGACCCCAGATCGCGCCGGTGATCAACGCCACCGCCGTAAACCAGGCACCGATGGGTGCCGCAGACTTGGCCACCATGTCGGCCAGCTTCATCTTCCACACCAGGGTAATCACGCCAGCACCCGCCATCAGCGGAAAACAGGCCAGTGAAATGGAGGCGACGGGGACGTGCACGTAAAAAATCCGATTGGTGAAGCCCTGCTGATAATCTTCAGGCACGAACAACAGCGCCCAAAGCAGGCCGACAGTCATGGCCACTGCCATGAACACCACCAGCCACGGCAGCCACTTGCTGGATAGCTCGTAGAACCACTTCGGCGAGCCTAATTTAGAGAACCACAGCCACATATCCGTTCACTCATATCCGTCGCCTGTCGGCGTTCAGGGGTCTGTCGGTGCAGCACCCAAAAGGGTCGCCGCGGGCCGACTATAACACAGGGGTCAGGGCCCCTTGTTACGTTTTGTAACTACTTATGCGCGAAAAAAACAGTCAGTTGACGCTGATTTTCAGGGCCGCCGCCGAGGCCAGCGGCGCCAGGCTCAACGACATGGCCAGAATGGCGCCGAGCAAGGCGTAGTGCATGCCCAGCGACACGCCCAGGCTCGCATCCGCCACGGCCTTGGCGCCGATTATAAGCACCGGCACCGTCAGCGGCAAAACGATTACCGCCAGAATCAGCCCCCGGCTGCCCAGCCCCACCGTCAAGGCCACTCCGATAGAGCCAAACAGGCTCAACACCGGCGTCCCCAACAACAGCGTGAACACCAGCGTCCAGTAAGCGTCCGCAGGCAGGTACAGCATGTAGGCCAGCAGCGGCGCGAGTAGCACCACTGGCAAACCGCTGATCAGCCAGTGGGCGATATTCTTGGCCAGCACCATGAAATACAGTGGCTGTGGTGAGAGTAGCAACTGTTCCAGTGAACCGTCCTCGTAATCGGCACGGTAGAGGTTGTCCAGCGACAGCATCGATGCCAGCAGCGCTGACACCCAGACGGTGCCCGCCGCGATACTGGTCAGCTGCACAGGATCGGACGAGACGCCGAGCGGAAACAGCGACACCACGATCAGAAAGAACATCAGCGGGTTGAGCAGATCGTTACGGCGCTTGAGCGCGATCAACAGGTCTCGACGCAGGGTGGCCTGGAAGGCACTGAAGGTGCTGACCTGGGGACGCTGGTTAGATTGCTGAGGAGACGGGTGAGTGGTCATGGTTTGCCCTTACCTGTCCAGATTCAAGCGACGCAGCTCGTAGGGCACGTCGAGCTTATGGTGAGTGGTGACAAGCACGGCGCCGCCCCTGCCAGCGTGGTCGGCCAGCAACCGCTCCAAGGTCTTCACGCCATGCACATCCAGTGTGGTGAACGGCTCATCCAGCACCCACAGGCGTGCCGGACTCAGCAGCAGGCGCGCCAGTGATACGCGCTGATGCTGCCCCGCCGACATGTTGCGACACACCACATCTGCATAGCCCGCCAGCCCTACGCCATCCAGCGCCGCATCGATATCGGCATCCGTGACTGGCGCATGCAGCGCACTGCTCCAGCGCAGATTCTCGCGCGCTGTCAGAATCTTGTTCACGCCCACGCGATGGCCGATGTAGAGAAGTGAAGCCAAAAAGGACTCGCGGTCCTCGTCGATCGCCACGCCATCCCAGTAGATTTCGCCCTCATAGGAACTGTTCAGCCCGCACAGAATTCGCAGCAACGTGGTCTTACCACTGCCATTGCTGCCCTGCACCTGCATCAGCTCGCCAGGAAAGAGGCTGAAATTGAGGTCACTGAACAGCACGCGATCATCCCGCTCGCAGAACAGCGCGCTGGCCTGCAACAGAGGAGACGCGGGGGCATCATGAGCGTGAACTGACGTGGCGGCGGCGCTGGCGGACATAGGAAAGACGGCGTCTATGGGTTGAATTCGAAGTGGCGCGAGTATAACTGACAACAGTGGGGAAAGTCCCAAGATGGAGTTTGGCTACAATCCGGCTTGCCGAACAAGCTGCGGGCCGCGCCATTCAGATCAAGGAGGGTCGGCGACTGGTGGCTCCGTCTCGCCGGCATCGGCGGGTGTCCGTTCGTCGGCTTATTTCCTTTTACCTTCCTCCAGCAGCTTTTCAAAACGCGTCTTTTCGGCTTTTAGCGGGGCCTGTTCGCTCACGCCTTTAGTCACGGATGACGCGGACTCCGGTGTGTCTAGCGCGTCCAGAGAGCGCTGGCCGGTCTGCAGGGGGGAAATTTTCGGGGAGGCCGAACGGGATGTCGACGTTGTGTTCATGTGCAGAAGCGTACTGATCTGGGCCATGCTGTTGCCGCCGCCTGACCTCGGAAGCGACTCCAGGCCTGCTTCTTACCATACCTGGAGTAATAAGCCTGCCAATCTGACGTTTTTCAGGGACGGAGGTTGCAGCGCTGAACAGCGCGAATCAAGTATATTCTTTCTCGTCACTGACACTGGCCTCATCAGCGGTCGCGGCAGCCTCCAGTTCCTGCGTCCGAGCCAGAGCTGCCTTGCGCATTTCGCTTTTGTCGTTGCGCTTGCGCACCGCCTCGCGGTGGAACATGTTGAGTATTTCGATGCCCGAGGAGAACGCCATCGACGCGTAGATGTAGCCCTTGGGCACGTGCACGCCGAAGCCTTCGGCGATCAGCGTAGTGCCTATCATCAAGAGGAAGCCCAGTGCCAGCATGACGATGGTGGGGTTGCGGGCGATGAAGTCCGCCAGCGGATCGGCGGCGAACATCATCACACCTACGGCCACCAGCACAGCGATGATCATGATTGGCAGGTGCTCAGTCATGCCCACAGCCGTCACGATGCTGTCGATCGAGAACACCAGATCGAGCAACAGAATCTGAAATATCGCGGCCATACCACCGGTGACTACGGCAACTTTCAGCTTGGCATCCTCATCAATAGGGTCCGGGTCGACACTGTGATGAATTTCGTGAGTCGCCTTCCACACCAAGAAGAGACCACCGGCGATAAGAATGATGTCCCGCCAAGACATTGGTTCGCCAAAAATATCGAAGAGAGGTTCGGTCAACTGCACGATGAAGGCCACGGTGCTTAAAAGCAGCAAACGCATGACCAGAGCAGCAGAAATGCCGATACGGCGGGTTCTGCGGCGTGAATGTTCGGGGAGCTTATTGGTCAGGATGGAAATGAAGATGAGGTTGTCGATGCCCAGCACAACCTCCATGGCGATCAGCGTGGCGAGTGCAATCCAGGCTGTAGGACTCATGGCAATCGAAAGCAGGTATTCCATCATGACAAGTGTATCTCGGTAACAATAATCGGGGTGTGAAGTAACAATGCGCGCTCAGAATAGTTAAGCCCGGCCGGGTTTTCAATTAGAAATTTTCGTCAATGTTGCAACCGGCTCTTCTTCCAAGGGGCATTACCCAGCCAACGGCCGGCAAACTCGTCCTGTTCTTTCTGTTCGACCCGCTCCAGTGCCGCGCGATTTATCGCGGGCGGGTTTTATCCCCTGTGGGAGTGAGCGCGCCCCCACAGGATACAGGGGGCATCAGGCTCTGGGCGGGGTCACGCCGGTCTGGCCCATGTACTTGCCGCCACGCTGTTTGTAGGTCACTTCACACTGTTCGTCAGACTGATAGAACAACATCTGCGCCACGCCCTCGTTGGCGTAGATTTTAGCGGGGAGCGGGGTGGTATTGGAAAACTCCAGCGTCACGTGGCCTTCCCATTCAGGTTCCAGCGGAGTGACATTGACGATCAAACCACAGCGGGCATAGGTGGATTTGCCTAGGCAAACCACCAGCACGTCACTGGGGATACGGAAGTACTCAACGGTGCGGGCCAACGCAAAGGAGTTCGGCGGAATGATGCAATAGTCTTCCTCAATGCTCACAAAACTGGTCTCGCTGAAATTCTTCGGATCAACAACGTTGGAGGTATGCACGTTGGTGAAGATCTTGAACTCACGGGCGCAGCGCACGTCGTAGCCATAGCTGGAGGTCCCGTACGAAATTACCTTTTGGCCGTTCAGGAAGCGCACCTGCTTGGGCTCGAAGGGCTCGATCATGCCATGTTCGGCGGCCATTTTGTTGATCCACTTATCGGACTTGATGGTCATTGCTGCGGTGTTCCTGATGATTGATTGTGGCGATGATACGGCTTTTTACTACTGGTCGAACAGCCCGTCAGACGACGCCGTCGGGATACGGTACTGCTCCAGAATAGCCTGCTCACTCGCCAGTGCCTCCTGATGATCAACGACCACCTGATAGCCGCTGCTGTTGCGGAACACCACATGCGGACTGGCGTTCTCGTGCACCAGCTGCGTGAAGTGCCTGAAGTCGCGCACGGGCTGACCGTTTACTGTCTCCACTACCCAGTTACGCAGGTCGTGATAGCCCAGGTTGACGTCAGCCGCCAGTACCTGCAGCGCCACCACCAGTTCGCGCCGTTCGGGCGAAGCCCACTCGTCGCGGGCCTGCAGCAGGTTAACCGGCGCGGTGCGGTTCCAGTCCGGCCCCCAGCGCATGATCAGGTTCATGTTCAGCGGCACGAACAGCACGCCGCCGTACACGTAATACTCGGGAATCTCATCGAAGGCCTCCGGTTTGACCAGTCCGTAGCTCTCCTGGCGCTTGCTGGCGACCAGGTTCTCGGTGAACACCTCGCCGTTACGGGCATACTCGATCTCGATCTCATCACCGATCTGCTGCAGGTCAATCGCGTACTTGAAGTTGGTCTGCAGCGACTCGCTGACCTGAATCGTGCTGTCCCCCGCCACAGCATAGCCGGCGATCTTCAGCACCACGTCGTTCTCCTGCAGAATTCCGGACGCGGGCGAACCCTCGAACACCTTGATGACCAGCATGCCGCTCTGGTCGGGAGTCAACCCGTAGGCCTCCTTGGCGGCGGGACTCTCCAGGTCCTGCGTGCGGAAACCCAGATCGGGGAAGCCGTCGTACAAGCCATCGTCAGCGTCGGTAAGCACATGATTGATGATGTCAGGCGGCACGAAGTAGCCAAGGTTCTCCGCTCTGCCCCCGGAATTGGCCTGCATCACCACGCCGACGATCTCGCCGTCGACAATCACCGGACCCCCGCTGTTGCCCGGATTGATGGCGGCATCGATCTGACCGGCCAGCAGGAAATCACCGGAGTGGGCATAAACCTGTTGCTCCACCCGCGAGAGGATGCCCTTGGTGATGCTCATCGTTCGGCCGCCCATGGGATAGCCGAACACATAGACCTCTTCCTGCGGGTCCGGCAACGGCCCGATGGTCAGAGCCTCCAGATCGGCGAAGAATGCCGGATCATCCACCGTCACGAGCGCCAGATCCGACGCATGCGACACAAACACGACGCGCGCGGTATAGCGATCAGGATCATTGTGCTTCTGCACCTGCACATAGCTGGCGTTGGCCACCACGTGGGCATTGGTGAGGATGCGATTGCCACTGATGACCGAGCCGGAACCACTGCTCTGCGTCGGCGTCAGCAGGCGCCAGGGCGTGAAGTAATCCGGCGCCGACGCCGTGGTGTAGATTTTGATGATAGAACTTTCGACGGCGCGAATCTCTTCGCTGATCTGGGCGTGCGTGCCCGCGCTGCAGAAAAAGCAAAACAGCGTGATTGCGAGGGCGACGGGAGTGAATTTCGAAGCGCTGTGCTTGGCGGATACGGCAGACGTCATGGGCTGTCCTTCAATGTTGTTCTTGTGCAGCTCTTTTGCAGCACGTGCCCGCCTTTATGTCACATCCCTTTGCGGGAAGGCAAGCGAGTGACAACGACATCAGGCTAGCGAGGGCCGAGGATGGGTCGAAGTAGCGTCGAAACGGGAGAATAGGTCCTGCTGGACCACCACTGGACTTCCCACGCCAATAATCCTAGTGTGTGGCCATCCTCTGGACCCCCATCGATAACAATTAACAAAACGAGGCCCCCCATGAAACGTACCGCTCCCTTGTTCCTGCTTTCCTCCCTGATCTCCTTCCTGGCCCCACTCCCGTTGCTCGCCGACACCCTGCCTGAAACCAGCGCTGAAAGCGTGGGCCTGTCCAGCGAGCGGCTGGGGCGCATCAATGACCTGATCGAGCGTTACATGGCAGACCAACAAATCAGCGGCGCCGTCACGATGGTCGCGCGTCACGGCCAGATTGCCCATGTGGAAAGTCAGGGCTGGATGGACCGGGAAGAGCAGAAACCCATGCGCCGCGATGCCATTTTCCGCATGGCCTCCATGTCCAAGCCGGTGACGGCGGTCGCCATTCTGATGCTGTTGGAGGAAGGCAAGCTGCGCCTGTCAGACCCCCTCTCCGCTTTCATTCCCGAGTTCACCAACACCCAGGTGGCCGTCGCAGTGGACGAGAACGCCCGGCCTGAACCGGGAGAAATCCCCGCCCATTACACCGTACCAGCTCAACGTGAAATCACCTTGCGTGACCTCCTGACCCACACCTCCGGCCTGGAAAGCGGCGGCCTCGGCGGGCGCATCGGCAACCGCATTGCCCCACGCGATACCACCATGAATCTGGAACAGTACATCCCCACGCTGGGCAAGGTGCCGCTGGACTTCCAGCCCGGCACGCAGTGGCGGTACAGCGCTCTGACCGGCATCGAAGTGTTGGGCCGCGTTGTCGAGGTCGCCTCAGGGATGACCCTGGACCGCTTTCTACAGGAGCGCCTGTTCGAGCCGCTGGGCATGGAAGACACCGCATTCACCGTGCCTGCCGACCAACAATCACGCTTGGTGATGCGGTACGAGCGCACCGATGAGGGCCAACTGGAACGCAGCGAAGGCAACCCCGGATGGCTCGATACCACCACCTTGTTCGCAGGCGGCGCCGGCCTGTATTCCAGTGCCGATGACTACATCCGCTTCGCGCAAATGCTCGCCAACGGCGGCGAATTGGATGGCCAGCGCATTCTCGGCCTGCGCACGGTTGAACTGATGGCCTCCAATCACATTGGCGACCTGTATGGCCCCGACGCCAACCGCGCCGAAGGCTTGGGCTTTGGCCTCGCCGTAGAAGTCGTGCTCGACCCCGTCAAAGCCGACACCCGCAAAGGCCCAGGCAGCTTCGGCTGGGGCGGCGCGTTTGGCACGTACTATTGGGTTGATCCTCACAACGACCTGGTGGGACTGCTGATGGTGCAGACGCCTGCGGATGGGTTGAGGCCGGATTTTGTAAATGCGGTGGCGCAGGCGATTGTGGAGTGAGCGGGTGAACCCTGACGCGGCTATGCACCCGCTGGGAACACCAACCTACCCGAAGGAAGTCTCATCAGCTTGGGCGATAAATAGCGCACAGCTTGTGGCCATCAGGATCACGGACATAAGCCAGGTGCAGAGACGCCAAACCGCCTTCGCGAAGGCCGGGCGGATCTTCGACGGAAATTCCGCCATGCGCAACGGCCGTGTCGTGGAACCTGTGCACCAGTTCTGGTGAGTTGCACTTAAAACCGATAGTGCCGCCATTTGCAAAAGTCGCTGCCTCATCGTTAATAGGCTCGCTAATACAAAAGACGCTGCCTTCGTGTCGGTAGAAAAGCCGAGTGTGACCCGAAGGTCCTATATTACGGGTTGGTTCTCCCGCTCCGAGTGTTCCGAGCACTGCATCGTAGAAGCGCTTTGACCGCTCTATGTCGTTTGAACCGATCATTATGTGATTGAACATTGCTTTTGTTCTCCAGCTTATGGGTGACTGGTGGCCTTTGAACTTAAGGGGCCGGGCCAATCAATGGGTCAGAACTACCAAAAGTATAACGAAGCAAATTATTACTGTGTTTACACCACCCGCATCCCCGGCTGCGCCCCGTTGTCGGGCTCCAACAGCCAGATGTCTTTGCCGCCAGGCCCAGCCGCCAGCACCATGCCTTCGGACATGCCGAACTTCATTTTGCGCGGCGCGAGGTTGGCGACCATGACGGTGAGGCGGCCTACGAGTGATTCGGGCGCGTAGGCGGATTTGATGCCGGAGAAGACTGTGCGCAGTTCGGGTTTGCCGTTGGCGTCGAGGCCCAGGTCGAGGGAGAGTTTGAGCAGCTTCTCGGCGCCTGCGACGTGTTCCGCGTTGACGATGCGGGCGATGCGCAGGTCGATTTTGGCGAAGGTGGGGTAGTCGATTTCTGGGGAAATGGGCTCATCGGTCAGGGGGGAGTTTATCGCGGGCAGGCCCGCTCCCACCGAGACGGTGGATTCATTTTGACTCGCTTGCACGGCGGCCATCATCGCCGCCACTTTGTCGGGCTCCACTCTGGTGAGCAAGGGGACGAAAACACCGATGCGGTGGCCGAGCAGGAGGGTTTCGACGCTGTCGAAGCGCAGCGGCTCGATGGCGAGGAAGCGCTCGACGTTCTGCGCCATGGTGGGAAGCACCGGCTTCAGATAGGCGATGAGCAGGCGGAACAGATTCAGTCCGGTGCTGCAGATGGCCTGCACTTCGAGGGATTGCTTGTCGCTCTTGGCCAGTGTCCAGGGCGCCTTGTCGGCGATGTACTGGTTGGCCTGGTCGGCGAGCGCCATGATCTGGCGCAGGGCTTTGCTGAATTCACGCGCCTCGTAGTGGGCGGCGATCTCGTCCTTGGCGGCCTGGAATTCGGCGACCAGCTCGGGTTCGCTGCAGGTGGCAGACAGCATGCCGTCGAAGCCCTTGGTGATGAAGCCCGCGCAGCGGCTGGCGATATTGACGACTTTGCCGACCAGATCGGAATTCACCCGCGCGACGAAGTCATCGAGGTTGAGATCGAGGTCGTCCACGGCGGCCGAGAGTTTGGCGGCGTAGTAGTAACGCAGGTACTCCGGGTCGAGGTGGTCGAGGTAGTCGCGTGCGTTGACGAAGGTGCCACGTGACTTCGACATCTTCTGGCCGTTGATGGTAACGAAGCCATGGACGAACACCCCGGTCGGCGTGCGAAAGCCGACGCTGCTGAGCATGGCCGGCCAGAACAGCGTATGGAAGTTGACGATGTCTTTGCCGATGAAATGGTACAGCTCCGTGTCGTGACCGGGCTTCCAGTAGTCATCGAAGTTGTAGCCGCTGCGTGCGCAGAAGACCTGGAAGCTGGCCATGTAGCCGACCGGGGCGTCCAACCAGACGTAGAAATATTTGCCGGGCTCGTCGGGAATTTCGAAGCCGAAGTATGGCGTGTCGCGGCTGATGTCCCACTCCTGCAGCCCGCCCTCCAGCCACTCGCTCAGCTTGTTGGCCACCTGCTCCTGCAGCGTGCCACTGCGGGTCCACGTCTTCAGCATGTCCGTGAACACGGGCAGCGTGAAAAAGAAGTGTTCGGAGTCGCGCAGCACGGGTGTTGCACCGGAGAGCGTGGAGCGTGGCTCTATGAGATCGGCCGGGCTGTAGGTGGCATTGCAGGCTTCGCAGTTGTCGCCGTACTGCTCGGGGGTCTTGCACTTCGGGCAGGTGCCCTTGATGAAGCGGTCGGCCAGGAACAGGTTCTTCTCGGGATCAAAGAGTTGGCTGATGCTGCGGCGGCTGATGTGGCCGTTGGCCTTCAGCTTGAGATACAGCGCCTGCGCCAGCGTCTTGTTCTCGGGCGAATGGGTGGAGTGATAGTGATCAAAGCCGATGTTGAAACCCGCGTAGTCACGCTCGTGCTCCGCCTGCACGCGCGCAATCAAGGCCTCCGGCGTGATGCCTTCGCTCTCGGCACGCAGCATGATGGCGGTGCCGTGGGTGTCGTCCGCGCACACGTACACGCAGTCTTCACCACGCAGTTGCTGGAAGCGCACCCAGATGTCGGTCTGCACAACTTCGAGGATGTGCCCCAGATGGATGGGGCCGTTGGCGTAGGGCAGCGCGCTGGTGACGAGGATGCGACGGGGCTTTCTGATTTGTGATGACACTTGTGCGAATTCCTATAAGTACCTGTGGGAGCGGGCCTGTCCGCGATTGGAGAGCCGCGGGATTCAATCGCGGGCAAGGTCCGCTCCCACAAGTGATTGTGGTCGTAGGTTAGATTTCTACCATCTCGAAATCTTCCTTACCGACGCCGCACACCGGGCAGCACCAGTCTTCGGGCACGTCTTCCCAACGGGTTCCGGCCGGGATGCCCTCCTCGGGAATTCCTTGGGCTTCGTCGTAAACAAACTCACATACCATGCACTGCCATTTCTTCATGCTGATCCCCGTTTTCTCGATTATCTGGCGCTTATTTGGTCAGGGGTCGACGCAGCCACGAGCGGCCACACTCCCCAAGGGCGCAGATAATACCCCATGCGGGCGGAGTCAGGCAGCGGCATGCAGGAGTTTTTCACACCCGGGTACCGGGAGGGCGGGATTCATGAGCCATCCCTGTATGGCGTCGCCCTGACACACACCCAGGGCATTGAGCTGTTCTGCTGTCTCTACCCCTTCGGCAGTCACGTCCAGCCCGAGACTGCGGGCCCGGCTGACAAGTCCAAAGACGATGGCGACACCCTCGATATTCCTGTGCACGGTGTTCCTGTGCAGGTCACGAATGAAATCGCGGTCGATCTTATAGGCCAGGGACGAATATCCAGCGCCAAAGCCCTCGATGGACTCGTGCAGGCCCAGCGCCAAATGACTGGCCCCTGGACGACCTCGCGGGAAGAGTAGGATAGTTCGTCAACCAGCACTGAGAACGGTTGCAGCGGCGCCCGCTCTGGCGATCAAGGCGCAGGACCTTGAGCCCCCCCAGTTTCCAGTGGCATTTCTGCTGCGTGTGCCAGCGGGCTTGCACTGAGCAACGCTTGCAGATGGCGCTCCGCCACATCGGCAATTTCGGCCATCATGGTGTTATAGCCGGCCAGCACCCGTTCCCCATCCAGCGTCAGCTGCGCGCCACCACCGGAGCGCCCCCCGGTCACCGTCCCCACCAGAGGCTGGTGGAAACATTGATTCATGGTCTCCACCAGCAACCATGCACGGCGGTAGCTCATGCCCAAATGACGTGCGGCGCCGGAAATGGAACCGGCTGCACGGATTGCGGCCAGCAGATCCATCTTGCCCGGCCCGATTGCAATGTCATGGCCGCGCGTCACCCGCACACGGCACTGAATGGTCGTGCCAGAGTCCATCTGGCTGGCGCTTGCCGGGTGCTTGTCCTGGTAGCTTGAAGTCATATTTGAGTCCGCAGAGATGTCCGGCAATTGTCCATCATCACCCGTTTTTTAGCGAGCCTTGGGACGGGATCAACTCGGCAGATCTACTTCCGACAATAGATCGCGTGATTTCCCGGGGGAACCCATGTTTTAATCCGGACAAAAGCCGTCTCGGCAATAACACTAAACAGTGGAAAGGAGAACACCATGGGCTGGCGCGTCAAACCGTTGGACGACATTATGGCGGCGGCGGAGAACGGATCGCTCAAGCGTTCCCTGGGCGCCTTCGATCTGACCATGCTGGGCATTGGGGTGGTGATCGGGACAGGCATCTTCGTGTTGACCTCGATTGCGGCGGAAAAGGCCGGGCCAGGCATGCTGTTTTCATTCATCATTGCCGGCTTGGTCTGCTTCCTCACCGCACTGATCTACGCCGAAATTGCCTCGATGGTGCCAGTTTCCGGGTCAGCCTATACCTATTCCTATGCGGTGCTGGGCGAGTGGGTGGCGTGGATGGTCGGCTGGGCCTTGATCCTCGAGTATGCCGTGGCAGCCGGCGCGGTCTCTGTGGGCTGGGCAGGCTACATCAATGGCTTTCTCAACAGCAATGGATGGAGCCTGCCGCTGGCGCTCACCGCCGGACCAGCTGACACCGTGACACTCGCCGATGGCACTGCAGCCTCCGGCGGCTTCAACCTGCTGGCCTTCTTGATCGCCCTGTTCATCACCGCCATGCTGCTGATCGGCACCACCGCCAGCGCGCGTCTCACCACCGTACTGGTGCTGGTGAAGATCACGGCACTGACGAGCTTCATCGTTCTGGCCATGCCTGCGGTGAATATGGATAACTTTGTGCCCCTCACACCCAACGGCTGGGGAACTCCGCTCTCCGGCATCGGTGTACTGGGAGCGGCCGCGTCGATCTTTTTTGCGTTCATCGGTTTCGATGCGGTATCCACTGCCGCCGAGGAGACCAGGAATCCGGATCGCAACATCCCCATTGGCCTGATCGGGTCGCTTGGCGTCTGCACGGTCTTCTACCTGCTAGTGGCCTTTGCCGCGGTCGGCGCAGTCGGCGCGCAGCCCGGCGGGGTGCTTTCCCAGTCCAAGGAGCCGCTGGCGTTCATACTGCGTGAGCTCGGATTCGGCACCATGGGGAACTGGGTAGCAGCTGCCGCCGTGCTCGCCCTGCCCTCTGTGATTCTCATGATGATGTATGGCCAGACCCGCATCCTCTTTTCCATGTCCCGCGATGGCCTGCTGCCGGAGGTGTTATCCCGCGTGCATCCGCGTCTGCAGACCCCGCACGTCGTGACCCTCGCCACAGGATTGGCCGTGTCGTTCTTCGCCGCCGTGTTCCCCGTCGGCATGCTGGCCGACCTGACCAACTCCGGTACGCTGTTCGCGTTCTTCATGGTCGGTGTGGGCGTCATGATCCTGCGCCGACGTGAGCCCAATCGCCGCCGCCCCTTCCGCGCGCCGATGATCTGGGTGATCGGACCGTTGGCAGTCTCCGGATGCGCCATGCTGTTTATCAGCCTGGGGCTTTACACTATTCAACTGTTCATCGGCTGGGCCTTGATCGGCATTGGCGTGTACTGGTTCTACGGCCGCCGCCACAGCGTGCTGGCCCGCCTGATCTACGAGCACAAAACACCCTGATGAGAATCGATACCGCCGTGCTGTCCCCAGAACTTATTCCGCTGATAGAGCGCATCAATGGACTGCTGCCGCAGACGCAATGTGGCCAATGCGGCCACCGCGGCTGCCGGCCCTATGCCGAGGCCATTGCCACGGGCGAAGCGCTCAACCGCTGCCCGCCAGGTGGCAAGTCCACTATTGCAGAGCTAGCCACGCTGCTCGACCGCGACGTGCTACCGTTGGACCCAGAGCACGGCGTCGAAGCGCCGCGCCTGATTGCTTTTATTCGAGAAGGCGAGTGCATTGGCTGCACCAAGTGCATTCAGGCATGCCCGGTTGATGCGATTCTGGGCGCGCCAAAACTGATGCACACGGTCATCGCCTCCGAATGCACAGGCTGCGATCTATGCGTTGAGCCTTGCCCCGTCGATTGTATCGATATGTTGCTGGTACCCGCAGCAGAACTGGTAAGGCTGGAGGTGCCTCCCGCGCGTAGGCAGCAATCCGCCCACTGGCGTCAACGCTATGAGTTTCGCCAGCAACGCCTGCTGAGCCAGGTCGCCGCGCAAGTCACCCGGCGCAAAGCGCTGCAGGAAGCCACGCGCGCAGCCGACTCTAAAACATCGGACAGCCCGCCCATGAGTGAAGAGCAGGCTCGTGCCAATATTCAGGCTGCGGTGCTGCGTACCAAAGCGCGCAAAGAGGCGCTGCGTACTGCTGACAATTGAGCTTTTTAGTACTAAATAAATGCAGGGCGATCGCGTGCTGGCAGGCGATGTAGGGGCGGAGGTCAGCGATTACGATGTCCACAATTACGCAGGGATGGGATTTGTCCAGATCGGCGTCTTGCGAGGTGGCACGACGCACACGCACTTGTGCCCCTTCGACTACCTGGACGAATCCATTCGCGAAGCAATGTTGAACAACATCACAGCGCTGCAGCAGGCGTGGGAAGCGTATCGCGGCGACTCAGGTCTTTACTACGAAGCCGGGGAAGTCGTGACAGGCTGCTATCGCCGCACACCTATCGATTTTTAAGCGGAGCAAAGCGCCATGAATAAAAACAGCCGAGCAGAAATGTTCCGCCGCCTGCGGGCGGAGAATCCCGAGCCGACCACCGAACTGGAATTCAACTCCACCTTCGAATTGTTGATTGCAGTCATTCTGTCCGCACAGGCCACTGACGTCAGCGTCAACAAGGCCACCCGCGAACTGTACAAAATTGCGAATACGCCGCTGACCATGCTGGTGCTGGGCGTCGACGGCCTCAAGCGTTATATCAAAACGATCGGTCTTTTCAACACCAAAGCCGAGAACATCATCAAGACCTGCGCCGCGCTGATCGAACGCCACAATTCGGAGGTTCCTGCCGAACGCGAGTTGCTGGAGGCGCTACCGGGCGTCGGCCGCAAGACGGCGAACGTGGTGCTGAACACGGCGTTCCGGCAACCTGCAATGGCGGTGGATACGCATATCTTTCGTGTGTCGAATCGCACGGGGTTGGCGCCGGGCAAGAATGTGCTGGAGGTCGAAAAAAAACTTCTGAAGTTTGTGCCGCGCGAATATCTTCTGGATGCACATCACTGGCTGATCCTTCACGGCCGCTATACCTGCGTAGCGCGCAAGCCCAAATGCGGGTCTTGTCTGATAGAAGATCTTTGCGATTTTTCTGATAAGACAGAAGAGTGATTTTACTGGGCTGAGCGGGTTGCAGATTGGCAGCCAATCCGCAACCCACTCCCCGAAGTCTCTGATAATTCGCAACGATGGATGTGACACCACATACTGGAAGTGAGGTCAGCTGCAGAAATGGCAGCTTCGATGCGCAAAAAAGAGTGAGGTTTTCCGACGTACTACAGAAGGTAGCGCTGTGCTGCGGGGAGTACTGCTGACGGACCGTCTGTCGCCAGGGATGGCGGCAGCCGAGCCCCCATGGATGGGTTCACGGCGTGTCCGTCAGCAGCACTCCCCGCAGAACAGCTCGGCACAGGGAGCACCAAGAAAAAATCAACTAAACTTGCGACCCTTGTTGGCCGCAATTCTCATCCGCAAGGCATTCAGTTTGATGAATCCACCAGCGTCTGCCTGATTGTAAGCACCGGCATCATCTTCGAAGGTTGCGATCTTCATATCGAACAACGAATCCGCCGACTCACGCCCCGCCAGAATCACGTTGCCCTTGTACAACTTCAGACGCACCTTGCCGTTCACGAACTGCTGTGAATAATCGATCAACTGCTGCAACGCCAGACGCTCTGGTGACCACCAGTAACCGTTATAAATCAGCGACGCATAACGCGGCATCAAATCATCCTTCAGATGCGCTATTTCGCGATCCAGTGTCAGCGATTCGATAGCACGGTGCGCCTTCAGCATCACAGTGCCACCGGGGGTCTCGTAACAGCCGCGCGACTTCATGCCTACATAACGGTTCTCGACCAGATCCAGACGTCCGATACCATTGGCACCGGCAATCTTGTTCAGCGTGGCAAGAACGGTGGCCGGTGACATCTTTTCGCCATTGATCGCCACGATGTCGCCTTGCAGGAATTCCAGATCGATGTAGGTCGGAGTATCCGGCGCATTTTCGGGGGACACTGTCCACAGCCACATGTCTTCTTCCGGCTCGGAGCGAGGGTCCTCAAGCAGGTCGCCTTCGTAGGAAATATGCAGCAGGTTGGCGTCCATTGAATAGGGCGACTTGGTACCACGCTTGTTTTCAACCGAGATGCCATGCTTTTCGCAATAGGCCATCAGCGTGTCGCGGGACGTTAGGTCCCATTCACGCCAGGGCGCAATCACTTTCACACCAGGCTTTAGAGCGTAGGCGCCGAGCTCGAAACGCACCTGATCGTTGCCCTTGCCGGTGGCACCGTGGGAAATCGCATCGGCTCCGGTTTCGTTCGCAATCTCGATCAGACGCTTGGCGATCAGAGGACGGGCGATGGAGGTACCGAGCAGGTACTCGCCCTCATAAATTGTGTTGGCGCGGAACATGGGGAACACGAAATCGCGCACAAATTCTTCGCGCAGATCGTCGATGTAGATTTCTTTGATGCCCATGGCCTGTGCCTTCGCACGTGCCGGCTCCAGTTCCTCACCCTGGCCCAGATCGGCGGTAAAGGTGACCACTTCGCATTGATAGGTTTCCATCAGCCACTTGGCAATGACAGAGGTATCGAGACCGCCGGAATACGCGAGCACGACTTTTTTGACGGCAGACATCATGGGCTCCTTGCACTTTCAGTACATTCAAGGGAGGGGAAAATTTGAAGAGCCAGCATTGTACAGGGATCGCCGGTGAATTTCGACGGGGCGACTGCAGCTGTCATGGCAGGAATTTTTCATTGCTTGCGCACTCTTTAGCTTTTGCGCGCTTGCTAGTTTTTGCGCAAAAGCAGGGTCACGCGGCGGTTCCGGTCGCGCTCGGATGCCGTGCTCTCGTTGCGGACGATGAGATAATCTTCCGTCTCACCGAAGTAACGGGTCTCCAGCATAGCCTCGTTGACACCGTTGCTGACGAGATAGTTGTGCACCGCGAAGGCACGCAGACGCGAACTTTCGAGGTTTTCCCCACTGGGGCCGGCGGTATCCGTGAAGCCATTGATCTGGATGGAATAGACCCTGGAGTCGGCTTTGATATAGGCAATGACGTTGTTCAACACCTCACGTCAGGCACCGTCAAGCTCCATCTGCCCCGATCTCCAGAACACCGATGAACGCTCCAGTTGTGCGAAGTTAGCCGGCAGCAGATCGATCACGCAATCCTGATAGTTCTGGTAAGCGCCCTGAAAATTCAAAGGAGAGATGGCGACGCGGATCGAGCGAGCCTCGTCATACCACGCCTCTCGCGTCAGGGTCGGCATCATGCCCTTGACCAATTCCGCCATCACGACGCGGGTCTGTGTAGCATTCAGATTCACGGGGCGATTGCTGCGCGAGACCTCGACATAGGCGATCTCCTCCGCAGGCAGTCCCTGTCGCCACGAGGGCGGCACGGAACTGAGCAATGCACTGCCGGCGGCCATCTCGTTCTCAATGGCATTGAGATAGAAGATTACAGCCTCACCGGCCTGGCGATAGAAGACAGCCTCTCCGTACTTGGGAATCTTCTGCGAGATGGAGCACTCGAACACCGAACCTTCGACCAGCCACTTCGCCGAACCAAAGCCACCGGCATAAACAGGCCCTTCGGCATGAGCCCAAGGCACAAAGAGCAAACTCATCAAAGATAAGGTAAACTTCAGGCTGTTTTTCATACTCTGCATCTGGTCCAAGCATTTACCCGCGTCTTTGCACCTCGACTTCGGCGCAAGATTAGAGTCCAGGCACGCTAGCGATAGTGCCTCACTAGACAAACATCGGCAGCGCATCTGAAAACTTTATCCGATTCCAACGCGGAATCCCGCAACACAAGGCAGTCATTCCCGCATGAAGAAGATCACCCTGATACAACCTGACGACTGGCACGTCCATCTGCGCGATGGCGAGTCACTGCCGCATACGGTGGCGGCTACTGCGCGCCAGTTCGCCCGTGCCATCGTCATGCCAAACCTCAAGCCACCGGTGGTCGATACCGCCGCTGCGCTGGCCTATCGTCAGCGCATCCTGGCAGCGATCCCCACAGGTCTGCAATTCGAACCGTTGATGACTCTCTATCTCACCGACGGCATGACCCCGCAGGAAATTGTCAAAGCGAAAAGCAGTGGTCAGGTTATGGCGGTGAAGTATTACCCGGCCGGCGCGACCACCAATTCCGAGAATGGTGTGACCTGCATGGACAAGGTATATCCCGTCCTGGAAGCAATGGCCCAGGTTGGTATGCCTCTGCTGGTCCATGGCGAGGTGACCGATGCGGGCGTCGACATCTTTGATCGTGAAAAGGTCTTTATTGACACAGTGCTGACGCCCTTGACCATGCGTTACCCGACCTTGAAGATCGTGCTGGAGCACATCACCACCAGCCACGCCGTCGACTTCATCAAGCATGCCGGTGCCAATATTGCGGCGACGATCACGGTACATCACCTGCTCTATAACCGCAGCCATATGCTGGCCGGTGGCATTCGCCCGCATCTGTATTGTCTGCCGATCCTCAAGCGCAACACTCATCAACAGGCGTTGATCGAGGCGGCCACCAGTGGCAGTCCGCGCTTCTTTCTGGGCACCGATTCAGCTCCCCATGCGCGTCAACTCAAGGAGCATCCCTGTGGTTGCGCCGGCTGTTTTACGGCCCATGCGGCGTTGGAACTATATGCCGAGGTCTTCGAGGACGCTGGAGCTCTCGATAAGCTGGAAGGGTTTGCCAGTTGTTACGGACCCGATTTCTATGGCCTGCCGCGCAACACGCGCCGCATCGCTCTAGAGCGCGTCGGCTGGTCTGCTCCAACAGACTACGCCTTCGGTGATGAGCGGGTCATTCCTCTGCGCGCAGGTGAAACAATTCAATGGCGTATTGCGGGGTTCAGCGCATGAATTATGAAGACGACGAACACATGTTGGAAACGCCGATGTCCACACGTTTTCGTGGCTACCTGCCGGTAGTGGTGGACATCGAGTGTGGTGGATTCAATGCCAAAACCGATGCGATCCTGGAGATCGGCGCCGCCATTCTCGGCTTCAATGAGAAAGGCCTGCTTGGGGTTGAGCAGACTTTTTTCCAGAGGATAATCCCCTTCACCGGTGCCAATATCGAAGAGGCCGCGTTGAAGTTTACGGGGATCGATCCCTATCACCCTCTGCGTATAGCCCGTGCTGAGAAAGATGTGTTTGAGGATATGTTCCGCATCATCCGTTCAGCGCTCAAAACTAATCAGTGCAAGCGGGCAATACTAGTGGCGCACAACGCGCATTTTGATCACGGCTTTATCAATGCGGCTACGGATCGTCATGCGCTCAAGCGCAACCCGTTCCATCCTTTTTCCAGTTTCGACACTGCCACTCTCAGCGGTCTCGCCTATGGGCAAACAGTGCTCGCTCGCGCCTGTGAGGCAGCCGGTATCGAGTTCAGCAACAGCGAGGCGCACTCCGCGAAATACGATGCAGAAAAAACCGCGCAATTGTTCTGTGGCATTGTGAACAAGTGGAAGTCAATGGGGGGCTGGCCGGGGAATTGAGGGGTCAGGACTGACATGTCGCCAGCAAGGCTAGCTCATACAGATCGCAATACCGCTGTATGAGCCTGCCCTGCCGGCGACCCGAGAATTTACATTGCTTACTGCGCCGCTGCCTGCTGCCCGGCAGCGTCGACAATCTTCTGCAGCTCACCGCTCTCGAAGAGATCGGTCACGATATCGCAGCCACCGACCAGCTCACCATCTACATACAATTGCGGGAAGGTCGGCCAATTCGCAATCAGCGGCAACGTGGCTCGAATCTCCGGGTTGGCCAGGATATCGACATAAGCAAAGCGCTTGCCACAGGACGTCAGGCAGCGCACAGTCTGTGCGGAAAAGCCACACTGTGGCTGGTCAGGACTGCCTTTCATGTACAGCAAAATTGTGTTGGAACTGATCTGATCTTTGATCGTGTCTTCAATGCTCATAATTTATCCGGTTCATCTTTGGGGGAAAATTGTCAGCTCTGCGTGCGCGTCAAAGCGGGCCTCGAACATGCAGAGCGAGGCGATAGTCTACACCAATGCGAATGCGATTTTTACTACACATTCGCGCACAAACTGCCGCTAATTGCCTCTGCTGCACAAAGTAATATAAGATACGGGCATGATCAGGGGTAGCAACTGCTACTCTTTTTGGTTTTATCATCGAGGCAATCCGAACCATTCATCTGCGTCCGCGACTGTGTTTACTCCACGCTGTCGCGAATTTTCCGCTCCTCTTTGCGTGTTGATGATCGCTGGCCCGGACCATTCGGTTCGCGACGCGGCGTGCTTTCGCAGCATTTGCAGCACTGGCGACTGGAATTCAACCCAAGAAAATAGACCAATGGCTACCCGACATTTTTTGACATTGATGGACCTCAGCAAAGAAGAGCTGCACGCAATCATTCAGCGCGCCATCGCTCTGAAGCACAGCCCATCGCTCAGCTCAGATCCCCTGAAGTACAAGACTCTGGCGATGATTTTTGAGAAGTCCTCAACCCGTACCCGTGTCGCCTTCGAAGTCGCAATGACACAGCTGGGTGGCACCAGTCTATTCCTCGCTTACAGTGATACCCAACTCGGTCGCGGTGAACCTCTTGCGGACACGGCGCGAGTTTTGTCGCGCATGGTGGATTTCATAACAATCCGCACCTTCGATCATGCCAAACTGGAAGTGTTTGCCGCACATTCACAAGTCCCTGTTATCAATGCCCTGAGCGATGACTTTCATCCCTGTCAGCTGCTAGCCGACATTCAGACCTATTTTGAACACCGCGGCGAGATCAAGGGCAAGAACGTGGCGTGGGTCGGTGATGGCCATAACATGTGCCAGTCCTATATCAATGCCGCTGAGCAGTTCGAGTTCAATCTGACCATCTCCTGCCCGGAGGGTTTCGAGCCCGAGGCTTGGCTGCTCAAACGGACCAAGGCCAATGTGCGACTGATCCGCAATCCTCAAGAGGCGGTGAAAAACGCCGATCTTGTGGCGACGGACGTCTGGACCTCCATGGGCGATGAAGAGGAAGGTGTCATCCGCATCAAGCAGTTTGCCGGATATCAGGTGAATGCCGAATTGATGGCACTGGCAAACCCCGATGCCCTCTTCATGCATTGCCTGCCCGCACATCGGGGCGAAGAGGTCTCTGCCGAGATTCTGGACGCACCAAATTCGGTTGTCTGGGAGGAGGCCGAGAACCGCCTCCATACCAAAAAGGCTCTGCTCGAATTTCTGAGTCAGTGACGGCATTGCATCAGATCCGGCCCCCGGGACACCCTTGAGCGGTTTGTTCTGACAGCGGGCACGTCTTTGGCATGAGAGGGCTTTCATTTGAAACTGACAGCTGACGACCGGACCCGTACATGAGCAAGCACGAGGGTAGTCATCGCTATGCCAGCCCTTCTCTGGAACTGTTGCTGGGGGAGTCTGCTGGCGGAACCCGGGGCATCCAGGACTATATTCACCCCGACGATCTCGCCCAAGTCACCGGCGTCAGCGCCATCATCGCCATGGCACAGAAGCTCAACATGGAAGTCTTGGCCGAGGGCGTCGAGACCCATCAGCAAGTCGATTTCCTGCGCTTGAACCAATGCAATATCCTGCAGGGCTAGCTGTTTTGCCGACCGGTGTCCTCCGACGAGCTGAGCAGCTCCATCACCCTCTTGCAGAAAGCACTGAGTGGCGTCGACGGCGCCATCTTCGGAACCAGTGCAAGTCGTGTTGCCAGTCACTGATCTATCCACAACTTATACACACCCTGCACACATAAAAAGCTCTTGCGCTCGCCTCCCGAGCGCACTATATTGTGCTCCTGATCCAAAAAAACCCTATATGTAGTATATGGATCGTTTTTCCGGCTTTCGGAAACAGCCCTGCAGGACACATGTTTACCCTTATTTTCCACAGGGATAGCGGCAGGCTAAGACACGCAATCCAGCATTTAAAGCCCAGACCCAGGCAACTGAACGACCATAAAAACATCATGGAGAACCGCATGCAGACCGAACCCTATTCTCAAGCCAGCACTTCCACTTCGGCGCAATCAGGGGCTCAGCACAAAGCCGCTGCAAGCTCCGCCACTGCACCGGGTCAGATTCGGGTCATCAAGCGCAATGGCGCGGTGGTCGGCTATGACGAATCCAAGATTGTTGTCGCCATTACCAAAGCCTATCTGGCAGTAGAAGGTGGCACCGCTGCGGCTTCCTCACGCGTACATGAGACGGTCATCCGGCTCGCCCAGCAAATCTCCACCATTTTCTTCCGACGCATGCCCTCCGGTGGCACTATTCATATCGAAGACATTCAGGATCAGGTCGAACTGGCGCTGATGCGCACCGGCGAGCACAAAGTCGCCCGCAGCTACGTGATCTACCGTGCCGAGCACGCTCGCATGCGTGAAACGCAACGCACCCGCGAGCAAGACCTGACTCCGGCGATTGCCGTGACCTATGCCGATGGTACCCAGGGTCCGCTGGACACCGTGCGTCTGCGCACCGTGATCGACGAGGCCTGCGAAGGGCTCGAAAACGTCTCCGCCGACGCCATTTATCAGGACACCCTCAAGAACCTCTACCCCGGTGTCCGCATTCAGGATGTGCGCACGTCTGCAGTGATGACCGCCCGTACCATGGTCGAGAAAGATCCCAACTACTCTTATGTCACTGCCCGCCTGCTGCTCGACACTCTGCGCTCCGAAGCACTGAGCTTCCTGGGCCTGGCCGACAGCGCGACGCAAGGCGAGATGCACTACCGGTATGCAGTGACCCTGCGTCCCTATATCGAGAAGGGCGTGGAGCTGGGCCTGCTGTCTCCGCACCTGCTGGAGTTCAACCTGGACCTGCTCGGCGAAGCTCTGAAGGCCGATCGCGACAACCAGTTCACCTACCTTGGCCTGCAGACACTGTACGACCGCTACTTTATTCACAGCGGCGAAACCCGTTTCGAACTGCCCCAGGTGTTCTTCATGCGCGTGGCGATGGGCCTGGCCACCAATGAAGAGAACAGAGAAGAGCGTGCGATCGAGTTCTACAACCTGATCTCCAGCTTCGACTACATGACCTCGACGCCGCAGCTGTTCAACTCCGGTACGCTGCGTCCACAGCTGTCCTCCTGCTTCCTGACCACCGTGCCGGACGATCTGTTCGGCATCTATAGCGCCATCCGCGACAACGCCATGCTCTCCAAGTGGGCAGGCGGTCTGGGCAATGACTGGACTCCGGTGCGTGCACTCGGCGCCCACATCACCGGCACCAATGGCACTTCCCAAGGCGTCGTGCCCTTCCTGAAAGTGGTGAACGACACTGCCGTGGCCGTAAATCAGGGCGGAAAACGCAAGGGCGCGGTCTGCGCTTACCTGGAGACCTGGCACTTGGACATCGAAGAATTCTTCGAGCTGCGCAAGAATACCGGAGACGACCGGCGTCGCACCCACGACATGAACACTGCGAACTGGATTCCCGACTTGTTCATGAAGCGCGTCTTCACGGATGGCGACTGGACCCTGTTCTCTCCGAACAATGTTCCCGAGCTGCACGACCTGCACGGCCGCGCCTTCGAAGAGGCTTACTGCGAGTACGAGCGTCTGGCCATCGCCGGCAAGATCGAGGTATACAAGACTGTCAAAGCTAAAGATCTGTGGCGCAAGATGCTGTCCATGCTGTTCGAAACCGGTCATCCATGGATCACCTTCAAGGACAGCTGCAACGTGCGCTCACCCCAGCAACACGTCGGCACCATCCACTCCTCCAACTTGTGCACAGAGATCACTCTAAACACCAGCAAAGACGAAGTGGCCGTGTGCAACCTGGGGTCCATCAACATGGTCAATCATGTCACCGGAAACGGGCTGGATCACGAGAAGCTCAAACAAACCATCAAGACCGCCGTGCGCATGCTGGATAACGTCATCGACATCAACTACTACTCGGTTGAACAGGCGAAAAATTCCAACCTCAAACACCGCCCGATCGGCATGGGCATCATGGGCTTCCAGGACGCACTGTATGTCCTGAGGATGCCCTACGCTTCCGAGCGCGCAGTCGAGTTTGCCGATACCTCGATGGAGGCCATCAGTTACTATGCCATCGCGGCCTCCAGCGAACTGGCTGCCGAGCGCGGCGCCTACCAGACATTCAAGGGCTCCCTGTGGGATCGCGGCATTTTGCCTATCGATTCATTGAGGATGCTGGCTCAGGAGCGCGGCGAAGAATACCTCGACGTCAACATGAGCCAGACGCTGGACTGGGAAACCCTGCGCGAGCGCATCAAGACGGTCGGCATGCGTAACTCCAACGTGCTGGCGATTGCGCCGACGGCAACGATTGCCAACATCAGTGGCGTGTCGCAGTCCATCGAGCCGACCTATCAGAACCTGTACGTGAAATCCAATCTCTCCGGCGAGTTCACCGTGGTGAATCCCTTCCTGGTCCGCGATCTGAAGGCCTTGGATCTGTGGGACAGCGTGATGGTCAACGATTTGAAGTACTACGACGGCAGCGTGCGCAACATCGACCGTATTCCGCAGCACCTGAAAGAGCTGTACGCCACGGCCTTTGAGGTGGAACCACGCTGGCTCGTGGATGCGGCCAGCCGCCGTCAGAAGTGGATCGACCAGGCCCAGTCACTGAACCTGTATGTGGCCGGCGCCAATGGCAAAAAACTCGACGTTACCTACCGTATGGCTTGGCTGCGCGGACTCAAGACGACTTACTATCTGCGAGCACTGGCGGCCACTGCGACGGAGAAGTCCACTGTCTCCGGCAGCAATCTGAATGCCGTCTCCAACCAAGCGGCACCGGACGCTGCGGACGTGCCGAAGGCGTGTTCGATTGATGATCCGGATTGCGAGGCCTGTCAATAACAGGGTTGCGGCAGCGTGGAATGTCCACGGTCGCCAAGTAGTGAGCGGCCCCGGTGTGCGGGGCCGCCAAAACATAATTCAAAGAGGAATCAGTATGTTGTCATGGGATGAGTTTGATGTGGAGGAAAGCGCCTTCGCCCTCTCCTCAATCAGAAACAATGCGGCCAAAGGCGCCGCAATGAAGGACAGTTCAGCCAGAGACACCTCCGCTGCAGCGGCCGCGCATGCCAGAGAAGAACTGGCCGCCGCGCTTGTTCAGGAAATAGCCACTGCTCCAGCGGTGCAGATGAGCGCCACCTTTACCCAGAGCGCAGCGCCCGCACAGGTCACTGCCCACGCAGTGAATCCGGCAGCGGTTACGGCAGACCCGATACAGCGCGCGATCCAGTCCCTGGAGACGCTCGATATCAATGTCGGCCGGAACGAACTGGAAGAATCCGCCCAGCGCGTGAAGGTGGACGACAAGCGCATGATCAACTGCCGCGCCGACCTCAATCAGCTGGTACCCTTCAAGTATGACTGGGCCTGGCAGAAGTATCTGGATGGTTGCTCCAACCACTGGATGCCGCAGGAAGTGAACATGAACGCGGACATCGCGTTGTGGAAGAGCAAGACCGGCCTGACTGATGACGAGCGCCTGATCGTCAAACGCAACCTCGGCTTCTTCGCTACCGCCGACTCACTGGTCGCCAACAATCTGGTGCTGGCCGTGTACCGTCTGATCACCAACCCCGAGTGCCGCCAGTACATTCTGCGCCAGGCCTTCGAGGAAGCGATTCACACCCATGCCTACCAGTACTGCATCGAGTCACTGGCCATGGACGAGGGCGAGATTTTCAACATGTACCACGAAGTTCCCTCCGTGGCGAAGAAGGCGTCCTGGGGTTTGAAGTACACTCAGGAGCTGAGCAATCCGAGCTTCAACACCGGCACCCGTGAAGACGATCAGGCCCTGCTGAAGAACCTGATCGCCTTCTACTGCTGCCTGGAAGGCATCTTCTTCTACTGTGGTTTCACTCAGATTCTCTCCATGGGTCGCCGCAACAAGATGACCGGCACCTCCGAGCAGTTCCAGTACATCCTGCGCGACGAGTCCATGCACCTGAACTTCGGCATCGACATGATCAACCAGATCAAGCTCGAGAACCCGCAGCTGTGGACGGACAAGATGAAGGAAGAGGCCACGCAGATGATTCTGCAGGCGGCGCAGCTGGAAATCGAATATGCCCGCGACACCATGCCGCGCGGGGTGCTGGGCATGAACGCGGTGATGATGGAAGAGTATCTGCAGTTCATCGCCAACCGCAGACTGGTGCAGATCGGCCTGCCGGAGCAGTTCAAGGGCGTGAAGAATCCTTTCCCGTGGATGTCCGAGATCATGGACCTGCGCAAGGAGAAGAACTTCTTCGAGACCCGCGT
>CAIOZF010000230.1 GCA_903862645.1 uncultured Gammaproteobacteria bacterium | reverse complement strand
TAACCCTTGGTAATCGGCGCTTTTTCGATGATCCGCTGGGCCATTTGAGCCTGTAGCGCGGCTATCCGCCTTTTAATGCTTTCCTGGCACTTAAGGGCGCTTGCAGTCCCTCGGTTGGATGCATATCCCGCTTCAATGTAGGCTTCGTTGGCTGTTGCGCCTTTAATTATGGCTTGGCAGAACCGCTCATGCTTGTGGTTTGGCAGCGGTCCCTGGTTGTATCGAACCGGGCGCGGATCGGCGGATTTCTGCGGGTTTTCGGCTGTATCGGTCATGCCCAGATCATACCATATCTGCGGGCGGCGTAAAAATGTTTCGATAGGTGCGCTTTTCCTGTTGCATCATGCGTCCTAATGTCCCATAGTCTGGTTATCGACAACGGGCCGGATGGCCACCCAACATAGGGGAATGAAGATGACCACCATCAAAGACAAGCGCGAGGCTTTTTATGCGGGTCGTGACGCGGCGCAGGCCGGCCATGGGCTGGATAGCTGCCCGCACGCCGCTTCTGAGAATGGCCAGCTTCGCACTGCTTAGTGGGCTGGCTGGTACTACGGCGTAACGGGCGTCGGCCCGAATTGCTACTAACGGCCATTGGCCACCTTACAGAGGGAGAACGGTTATGAGTATTGACCACCTGAACGCGCTGACCATGCAGATCGATATCGCCGACGCGATGGTCGAGATCGTCAAAACCCCGTCCGCCAAAAAACACTTTCGCCATGTTGCCAAGCAGCTTCGCAAAGAGCGTGATGCGGTGCTCGGCCCTATCGGTGCGGATATCGAGGCCATGACGGCTGATGAGCTGCTGGCCGAACTGACGGCGTGAAGGGAGGAAGTGATGACCAGCAAGTACACAGGCACTCACATCTCTGGCCCGCTCAATAGCACGGAATTTACCAACTGCTGCGGGCTGGCCGTCATCCCGCAGGCCGGGGACAAGAAGTGCCCAAGTTGCGGCGCGGTGGTGACGTTTCTCTCTCGCCCACGATCAACCAACTGTCGCATGTGCGGTCAGCCGCGAAGTCAGTGCCATTGCTGAGAAGCATTCATTACCCAGCAACCAACGGAGTGGAAATGGCTTACCCTACTTACAGCAATGATTGTGCTCTGTTGGGCTGGATTGAGGCGCTAATCACCTTTGAGGGAAAGGAGCGGCATATTTCGCACTCACCTAATTCCCCCACAGATGAAGGTTGGGACATCGTGGCATTTGATCATGATTTGCAGGATATGGTTACCTTTGATGGCGACCTTATTGAATCATATTCGATAATCTGATCCTCAAGCCTTGCCAGTCGGACGGCTGGCAATACTGGATGATCGGCCCTTATGGCCACTTTTAGGAGGGAATGCAACGATGGATGATTGGAAAAAATACCTGCTCGAATGCCTTGCAGACGTTCAAGCCGCGATTGCCAACCCCGCATACGATGACGCTACCGTGCAGTATGCGTTGTATCAGCGGCACAACCAGCTTCGCAGGTGGCTTTCGGAGTGTGCAGACTGATCCTCTATACCTGACCAGCTTGGGAACTGGTCAGACATGGATGATCAACCGGCCTACTGGCCACTTTTAGGAGGAACGCAACGATGCTTAAATTCAACGTCACCTACGAAATCGTCACGGAAGAAAGCGCGGAGAACGGCGAAGCGG
>CAIOZF010000229.1 GCA_903862645.1 uncultured Gammaproteobacteria bacterium | reverse complement strand
TCCGTTCTTCGTGAGGTCAAGTACCTGGAGCAATTTCAATTCGGCAACTCCATTCAAATCCCCGAAAGCGCCGCTGCCATCTTCACTCGCAATGAGGCATTCCGTCAGATCAATGCCAATCTTGAAATCACTACCCACGAATACAACCGCATCATTCAGACCGTTGTTGACGTCGAAGAGCCTCTCATCGCCGAGGAGCTGAAAGACATCGACCAGGTTTTGGAGCAAGGGATTTCCAGTCTTAACTGGAACACCGACGGCATTCAAGACTACTGCTTGAACACCAAGAACAAGGTTCAAGATCTTAGCAATCGTCTTGCCCAAAGCAAGGCCAAGGTTGTCGACACCTTAGCCATCCTCGCCAAGTGGTATGAGGCCCCGATGCTTGTTCGCGATCCCAAGACTCTTGCCATTGCCTATGAAGATAAGGACAAGATTCTCGAGCCTGTTTTCCACAATATTCGTGTTGGTGGGGAGAAGATACATGGCCTTGTCGCGGAAATCAAGGCTCTTCTACACGTTGAGAATGAGTCTGCAGACTGGTCAAACTTTGTCAAATATGTTGATTCACTCGTTGTCGATGGGCTCTTCAATACTGTGCATGTCTCACTCTCGTACTTGCTGGACAACATGGAACCCCGTTCAGTGACCGCGGATTCTGCTCAGGCCGTGTTTCCACTCTTCCTAGGAAAGATGCGCCTTGTTCCTCCAGATATTGTTTTCGAGCCAGCCATTCGGACCAACAATGCGGCCCAAAGCTTGACAGAGCGCATCGAAGTTCTCGTGTCGTGCATTTTCAAGAGTGCCGATATGGTGAAGCGCCTTCATGGTGACTCATCGTATCGCCAAGAATTGGAGGGCTCTTCAGAGTTGAATGAGATGAAGGACGAGCTTGCCAACAAGGCGCACATTGTCGTTGAACATGTTACTGCGTACGAGCAAGACTTCTTGAATGAATACGAGAAGCTTTGGGTGGACGACCGCGCCGAGTTTTTGCGTCAGTTCTTGCTCTATGGTCACGTCTTGACCCAGGAAGAAATCGAACAATATGGCGATCAGCCCGTTCCAGAATCCCCGCCAACTCTTGTGCAGATTAAGGCATCCATCGAGCGCTACAATGAAATTGCCGACCGCGTTAGCCAAATTCAGGATCACACTGACTTTGATTCTTGGTTCCGCGTCGACGTTCGCGCTTTCAAGTCTAGCCTTCATAATATTGTCAAAAAGTGGAGCTTGATGTTTATCCAGCACCTCACGGATCACGTCACCAACAGCCTAAACGAGCTTGAGAAGTTCGTAAAGGACTTTAATAACGGTTTGGCATCTCACAATACGGGAATGCAATACAACTATGAGCTTCTTGTCAACGTTATGAGTCACCTGAATGCTCTCAATGGACGCATTGCTACAACTGATGCCATGTTTAACCCGTTGGCTGAAACTGTGGAACTTCTTAAGACATTCGGTGTGAATGTCCCTGATCAGGTGCACAAACAATTGCACGATCTTCCTGATAAATGGACTGATTCCAAGAAGCGCGGTGAGAGTGTTGGGCATGAGCTTGCCCCTGCCCAAGCCGACGAAGTCACCAAGTTGCGTCGCCAAGCTGCTTCCTTCGACGTCCAGCAGTACACTTTCCGCGAAGAATTCTTGAAGCGTGCACCAACTCGGTACGACTCCCAAGATCCCTATGGCCGCATCGACAAGCATTACCAGGAGTACTTAGCAATGGACGAAGTCATGACCTCGCTCTCCAAGGCCGCCGATCTTTTCCAGG
>CAIOZF010000228.1 GCA_903862645.1 uncultured Gammaproteobacteria bacterium | reverse complement strand
GATCCGCAGGTGGACGAGGCAAGACGCATGTTCAGGAGCCGCCTCATCAATGTCCTGGTAGGTGGCACGGTCGGCCTGCTCTTCCTGACCATTGGCGGCCCCACTGAATGGACTCTGCCGTTAGCACTCGCCGTCACTGTTCTGCTTTCATCTTACGTCATCAAGATTCAGATGATGTGGCGCCAGGCGCCGATTACGGCCGCCATCGTCATCGCCGCGGGGGTCTCCTCTCATTCCAGGGTAAGCGGCATCGAGCACGGGCTGCACAAGGTCGGCGAGGTTGTGTTCGGCTGCCTGGTAGGCGTCGCTGTGAGCTGGGCGATGTCGAAGATCTGGCCAATCCGGCAGCATGATCGTCTCGATGGCTCGTAGGTGCCAGCTAGGATACTAGATTGGAGCCCTCTGAGCGAAGGACTTGATCTTCTCTGCCGTTCCCCCAACAAAATCAGGGATGTTTCCTCATGAAAAACGCGGACGACATCTATCGGATTCCATCAGTTGTCCTTTTTCTTATTGGTGCATACGACCTCTTGAGAGGATTCATGCATACATTCTTGTTGAAGTGGTCTGCCGCCAACTTTGCCAAATTTGACTTGGCAACCGTTCCAGAAGATCAAGTCTTTCTTCTCGGCGTCTTTGGCATTTCCAATTTTCTGACGGGTGCCGTTTTTCTACTGATCAGCCAAAAAGCAAGACACCTTTCGCCCCATGCTCTGATTCTCATTCCTGTCATTTACCTTCTCGGGTGGGCAGGCATCTGGTCGAATGGGGTTCATGGCCAAGCTGAATTCAACGGCAAGTATCTGCTGTTCATCTACTTTGCCGTCTGCCTAGTCACATACGCATACTTCTTGGTCATCAGGGCGAAACGCAACCGAATCTGACCTTGATGCCCGCCGCGCGCGCTTCTCGCGAACATAGCAAGAAATATACTCTTCGTGAGCGAATCCGTCTGCGCGAAAAGTGTCTGCAAGCGAAGTTTTGCGGACGGCGCGGCCAAGGGATTCACGCGGTCCTCACTGCGGTGCCGCTTATCTCTTCGGCTTCTCCATCCCACCCAGAACCCGATCCACCACACTCCGGGAGATCCCGTCGAGCGCCGTGACGGTCCTTGCCAAACCGTATCCTGGGGCTGATGTAGACCACTGGCTGGATGTAGTTTCCGAGGCGGGAGCACTTTAGGCCAGCCGGGTCTCTCGTACCCGGACCGCACCCCTCCATGACCAGAAAGAAACGCCATGACCAGCCGCAGAACGGCATTGAAACTGGGAGCCGCCGTTGCGGGCAGTTTCATGATCAACCGCGGCGCGCTCGCCGCGGACAGCATCAGGTTGATCGTGCCTTGGGGAAAAGGCGGTTATGCCGACCAATTATCTCAACTCATCCAAGAGCCTTTCGCCAAGGCGATGGGAATGCCGGTCGTCATCGATTTTGTGACAGGCGATAGCAGCAAGCTCGCGACGCAAGAGACTATCCGCTCGAAGCCCGACAGCCGCACGCTGCTCATACATCTTCCGGATCTATTGGCCGTTTGGGAATTCGAGGGCGACAACCTGCTGGCCGACCTCAGGCCGGTCGCCAAGCTTACCCGTGGAATGTCACAAGCTTTCTGTGTTCGGGAGGACTCGGCGCTGAAAGACTGGCAAGGAATGTCTACTGCCTCGAAGAATTCAGGGTTAACGATAACAGCAACAGGGGGGGCTGCGCCCCTTTTATTTGCCATGGTCAAGAAGCGCACAGGTATCTCCTTCAAGATGCAACCGTCGAATGGCTGGGCCTCCTCTGCCGCCTTGTTATTGAGCGGCAAGGCCGACCTCGCGCACTTTGGTACTGACTGGACCCTGACTTACAACGAGAAGGCTTCTGCCAAGGATAAGTTGCGGTTCCTCGTCACCTTCGGCGCCCAGCGTCATCCAGAACTGCCTGATGTTCCGACCTTTGCCGAGATCGTGGGCGTCCCCAAGGCAGCGGGTACTTTCAGCTATGCTGTATGGTCCGCAGCAACCGCCGATAAAGCCTTCACCGACAAGGCGACGGCAGCGCTGCTGTCGATTGCCGGGAACGAGGCCATGCACGCCGAGGCGCGCAAGCTGCGCATTCCACTGCAGATCGACGGGCCGCAAGT
>CAIOZF010000227.1 GCA_903862645.1 uncultured Gammaproteobacteria bacterium | reverse complement strand
GACACCATGCCGCGCGGCGTGCTGGGCATGAATGCAGTAATGATGGAAGAATACCTGCAGTTCATCGCCAACCGCAGACTGGTTCAGATCGGCCTGCCGGAGCAGTTCAAGGGCGTCAAGAACCCCTTCCCGTGGATGTCCGAGATCATGGACCTGCGCAAGGAGAAGAACTTCTTCGAGACCCGCGTCACCGAGTACCAGACTGGCGGCGCGCTGACCTGGGAGTAATCCTGCCCAGCCAACGTGACATCATCATGCCTGAGCAGCCTCACTCCCCAATGTCTGCCACCCCCCCTGCCAGCAATGACAGGAGGGGTGCGCTGGTGCTGGCAGCGGGTTTCAGCCGACGCTTCGGCGACATCAAGCTGCGTGCACCCCTGCGCAGCGGCACCAGCGTCTTCGAACAGACGCTGAGCCGAATCACCGCCGCGACACCCCGAGTTCTCGTCGTCACCCGTACCGACCTGCCCGAGGTGCAGCAAACGGCACAAAGGATCGCAGCAAACTTCAACGTAAGCGGTCAGATCGAGGTAGTACTTTGCCCCGATGCGCGCTTGGGCATGGGGCATACGCTGGCCTTCGGCATGGCACACCTGCCGGACTGGGAGGGCTGCCTGATCTGCCTGGGCGACATGCCCTTCATTGCCACTGCTACCTATGCCCGAATGCTGACGGCGTTGCGCCACGACACGATACTGCTTCCCGAATACGAAGGTCAGACCGGCAATCCGGTCGGCTTCGGCTGCGATTTCTTCCCGGCGCTGCGGGCGGTGCAGGGTGACACTGGAGGTCGCGAGGTGATGCGAGCCAATCGCGAGCGGGTGCGAAAGCTGCCGGTTACCGATGCCGCCATTCTGCAGGATATCGATACGCCGGAGGATCTGGCGCGGTTTGATTTGCCGTGACCGTGCCCTCGCCTCCGACTGCTGCCGGGATTGCACCGCTGCACAGGGACGACCTACAATCCGGGTGAATGCTGAACGCTTGTCGCGGGGATCGCGGGGATCGCGAGCGGGCTCGCTCCCACAGGGGATTATGATGAAACTTTCGCTCAAACTACTCACTGCCGCAGGGCTGCTGCTGCTTGCTCCACTAGTCGCCGCCGACGTTACATCGGCCATTCAGGCCATGGAGAATCCGAGCAATCCGCTGCTGCTGATGCGCACCTCCCGCGGGGAGGTGTTTCTCGAATTGTTCCCCGAATCGGCTCCGCGCAACGTGGCCAACTTCATCGCGCTGGCTCAGGCTCGGGTTCCCCTGTTTGACGTCACCTCCGGCAGCATGGTGCAACCGAATTACTACGACGGCATGACCTTTCATCGCGTGCTGAAAAACTATCTGATCCAGGCCGGTGCCCCGCGTCAGGCCGGCGCTCCGGTGCCGGAATATCAACTCGAAGACGAGATTAACGCGCGACAGTTCGGCCTGCATGAGCTCAAGGTACTCGACCCTTTTGGCAAACCGCATCCCTGGCTCAATCTGCAGGATAACGAGGATTTTCAGCGCGAGGTACTGCTACCCCTCTACCGTAGCCTCGACATCCGCACGCCCGAAGCGCTGGAGGCGCGGCAGTTTGCTGTCCACAGCAGCCTGCAAGAGATGACACTGCTGCAGGCCTATGAAAATCAAGGTTATCGCTACAACGACCGGCTCGCCTCCCGTCCCGCGCTGCGAGGCAGCATCGCCATGACCGGCCCCGGCCCCAACACCATCAATGCGGAATTCTTCATCACCACCATCGATGCGCCCTGGCTGGCGGGTAAAACCACGATCATCGGCCAGGTGGTGGAAGGGCTGGACATTGTCGATCGCATCAATGCGTCTGCCGCAATGCGCGGCAACAGCACGACTCCGAGCCCCAATACCGGGACCATGATCTTCGATATCCGGCAGGTCAACGGCCTACTCTGAGAATAGCTTCAGAACAGCATCACAACAAAGTAGAAACATTCATCCAGCGAGAGTACAGCTTATGTCCAGAAAGCCGAAGAAACGCCAACCCACCAGTGTTTTGCCCATGTGCGCCACCGTTGGTTTGTTCATCGGGATCGGCCTGGGGGCGCTGATGGGAGAGTTTGTGCTGGTGATGCTGATCGGCGTCGCCGCCGGCAGTGCGCTGGGCTTTCAGCTCGACAGGAAGAATGGCATTAGTTACGGCCGACGGCCGAAGAACCCGCATTAGAGTTGGTGATCAGAACTAATCGCGAACGGAGTTCGCTCCTACCGGTAGCGTCGGAAAGATTTCGCGGCGGTATGGCGGCAGTGAATTGAAGATCGCTGCGCCATAGAACTTGCTGACAATGCGTTCGTCAAAGAGTGTGATGCGGCCGGTGTCTTGCTCGTTGCGCAACAGCCGGCCAGCCGCCTGCACCAGCTTGAACGCCGCCTCCGGCACTGCCAGCGTCATAAAGGGATTGCCCCCCTGTTTCTCGATCCACTGGGACAACGTCGCCTCGATGGGATCATTGGGCACCGCGAAGGGAATCTTGGCGATCAAGACATGCTCACAATACTTGCCGGGCAGATCCACACCCTCCGCAAAACTCGCAAGACCGAAAATGATGCTGGGCTCGCCCTTGTCGATACGCTGGCGGTGAAACTTCAGCAACTGCGCCTTCTGATAGTCATCCTGACAAAGAATGATCTCCCGCCACTCCTTGTCCAGACCCTCCAGGACTTCCTGCATCTGCCGCCGTGAGCTGAACAGCATCAGCGCTCCTTCGTTGCGATCGAGCACCTGGGGCAGCAAGCGAATGATCGCCTCGGTGTGCTGGGCGCTGTTGCCGGGGTCGCAATTGAGCTTCGGGACAATGAATCGCGCCGCATTGGCGTAGTCAAACGGGCTGGCAATGCGATGGTAAGTGGTGTGTGCCGGCAGACCGGCGCGCATGCGCAGCACATCGAACTGCCCCAGAGCCGAGAGCGTCGCCGAGGTCAGAACTGCGCCGGCGCAGGTGCTCCAGAGCTTCTCCTGCAGCGTGCGCGCCGCCAACACCGGACTGCACGACAGCGTGATATCGGGGCTTCCGCCCTGCTCTCCCAGCCCCAGCCAGCGCGCCCAAGGCGCTTCTCCCACGACATCGCTGCGGCCGAAATGCTGCCAGAGTTTCTGCGCTGCCGCCGCCCTGGCGGTCATGCTGCCAATCAAGGGAAACCAGTACTCGGCACGTTGGCGCGCGTCCACATTCTGCCCGTCTTCCATTCCGCGCTTGAGATCGTTGCCGATCTCCTGAAACAGCGTGGCCAGACGGGTGTATTGCGCCTCCAGCCCGACGGCCAGTTCGCGCAGCGGCTCCGGCACGAGTCCCAGTTCAAACGCATGCTGCGGCCCCTGATCGCGCTGCATGTCAGACTGACGATAAGGGACCACGCCCTGCAGAGTCTGTTCGCATAACGGCCAAATCTCGTTGAGGCGGATCTCCGCCAACGCCATGGAATCGTCGATTCCCGGCAACTCGCGCTGCAAAGTCTTGTTTTCTTCCACCACGGAGTCGCCGCCCAGTTTGGCCAGCGTCTTGCGCCATTGGTCGAGCGCGGCAAGGCTGCCCTTGATGCGAGTGAAGCAAGCGAAGTGATTGTTGCTCTTCAGCGGCAGATGGTGGGCTTCGTCGAAGATATAAATGGTGTCCTGCGGCGCCGGCAGAATTACCCCGCCTCCCAGCGCCAGGTCGGCCAGAACCAGGTCATGGTTGGCAACCACACAGTCTGCCTTCTGCACCTCTTCACGAGCCTTGTAGAAACAGCAGTTGCTGAAATTGGAGCACTTCTGGCCAATGCACTGGCCGTTGTCCACGGTCACCGGAGTCCAGTCCTTGTCACTGACCAGGTCTTCCCACTCATCCCGGTCACCCTGCCATTCGCCCGCATTGATTTTGTGGAACATGCGCTCGTACAACGCCAGAGCGTAATCGTTAGGCTGAGCGATGAACTCGCCATACAGATCGGCCATGGCATTGAGACTGGCGTTGCCCTGCAGCAGCAGATCCAGACGCGACAGGCACAGATAGCGGCCACGCCCCTTGGCAAGCGTAAAGCTGAATTCAAGATCGCTGTAGCGCTTGATGTCAGGCAGATCCTTGAGCGTGACCTGTTCCTGCAATGCAACGGTGGCCGTGGCCAGAACCACAGTTTTCTTCAAATACTTCGCCATGGGCAAGGTGCCCAGCACATAGGCCAGCGTCTTACCGGTGCCAGTGCCGGCCTCGATGACGCAGATCGGTCCAGGCGGCAGCTCCGGATCGGGCTCTCCCTCCATTGGCACCGGGGCCTGCAGGGCCGCTCTCTCCGCATCCAATATACCGCCCAGGCTGCGCGCGATCTCGGCGATCATCAGTCGCTGACCATACCGCGGGGTCAGCGATTTATTCTCCAGTATCTGCCGGTAGGCACTCTGGATGGTGTTCTTGACGTCATCGGGGAGCATAGAAAGCGAGTCGATTGGGGGCTTCGGTTGCTGAAAAACCACGGTATTTTTTGCCGCAGCGGCGATGCGAGTATAGCACTGCCAAACCCGCGCGGCGCCGCATTTGCCACCATCTGTGACAAACACAATGCGTGCTATCGGCGCAGAAAAAACTTCTGCTAGAATGACCGCACTTCATCACCATCCCAGAGAACAGCACTCCGATGATTTTTCAGAAGTTTCTACAGAATAACAAATGGCAGCACAAAGACCCTGCAGTACGTCTGGAAGCAATCGTGGAGCTAAGTCACGGCACTGAGCCGAGCGAAGAAGAGGCGCTCGCCGCTGCAAGAATATTCATCGATCTTGCCCGCACCGACAGTGATACCCCCGTGCGTCTGGCTTCCATCACTCATCTGCGCTCCCATGAGGTGCTGCAGGAGCTGATTGCCGATGCCAATGAAGAGGTGCAGCAGGCCGCCCGAGTTCAATACTGCCGCGTCGTCTCCGGCGCTGCTCCGAGTGGCTTGTCACCCGCCGAGCGTATCGCGCTGATGCTGGAAATGTCCGAAGTGCAATCCCTGCTGGCCGTGCTGCACGACTGCGGCTGCGATGAGACAGGACTGGCCACGCTCAACCGCGTGAACGAGGAGCATGCAATCGATGAACAGACACTGCTCAATATCGCCGCCCACTCCAACAACCACACTGTCCGTAATGCCGCCGCTCTCGGAGTGACCGAACCCGCGCTACTGGAAAAACTCAGTACCCTCGTGCGGCACAAGGACAAGACTGTTTACAAGTACTGCAAGGAAACGCTGCAGGAACTGCACGACGCCCAGTCCCAACAGGTCGCCGACCAGAATCTGGCCAATGAGATCTGTGCCACGCTGGAGAGTCTCGCCGACAAGGTCATCGTTGGCCTCAGCCAAGCTCAGTTCGACTACCGAATCAGCCAGTGGCAGGAAGTCAGTGAGGTCGTCGATGCGGCTCTGCAGCAACGCTTCGAAGCAGCCTGCGCGAACCTGAGCGCCAAAATTGCCGAGCACCACGCCGAGCAACAACAGTTGGCGTTGCAGCAGCAGACTTTCGAGAGCCTCGCCGCCGCCTGCAGCAGTGCGGGAGATTGCATCGCCGCTCTGCATGCACCGCTTACCGAGGCACAGATCGCGGCTCTGCAGCAGCAGATTCACGCGCTGGCCGGACTCTATGCGCAGCGCAGCAACGAGGAACCGGCCGAGCTGCTCAATCAGGCCCGCACTCTCCTCAGCAAGGGCGAGAAGTCGCTCACTGCCTTTCATACGCTCGAAGCCAAGGCCGCCGATCTGGTCACGCTCAAGGGTGAACTGACGGCGCTCACACCCAAGAATACCGCTGGCATTGGCAAGACTCTGCAACGTCTGGAAAAGTTGTTCGCCAAAGACGCCTGGCCGGAAGGTCTTCCCCACAGCGCGCTCTACGAGAGTTGCGCCGAGATGCTCCAACAGGCGCAGCGCCTGACTGAAAAAAACCGCGCCTATCAGGAAAAACTCCACAAGGATTCTCTGGCCAACATCACCGCACTCGAACAGCATGTCGAGCAGGGGCAGGTCAGCGACGCCCAGCGCCTGTGGGACAAAGTCCAGGGTGCGATCAAGAATGCCGATGACGATCTGAAGAAAGAACTGCAGGATCGCGTGGCTCCCTACAAGGCTCGTATCAAAGAACTGACGGACTGGAAAAATTTCGCGGCCACCGAGAAGAAAAAGGAACTGATTGTGGCCATGCAGGCCTTGATCGATGGCCAGCTGCACGCTGCCGACAAGGCCAAACGCATCAAAACGCTGCAAGACGAATGGAAGAAACTGGGCCACTCTCTGCATAACGATGCGTTATGGAATGACTTCAACGATCTGTCACACAAGGCCTTCGAACCCTGCAAAGAATACTTCAAGGAGCGCAAGACCAAGCTGCACAGCAATCTGGAGGAACGCAACAATATCTGCGCTCAGCTGGAGGAACTGCTGCCGACCCTGACACCGGAAAATCTCAACATCGCCAATCTGAACAAGATCGAGACCAAAGCACTGGAGGACTGGAAGCTGTTTGCTCCGGTCGAGCAGATCAAGATCAAGAAATTGCAGAAACGCTTCAACACCGTGCTCACCGCGCTGCGTCTATTCAAGCGCAAATCACTGCAGTCCAACGCAGTGCGCAAACTGGAACTGATCGCACAGGCAGAGCAACTGGACACCAACGAAAATGTCCAGGAGGCAATGACCGAGGCGAAGAAACTGCAGGCCTTGTGGAAAGGCATCGGCCCCTCCCCTTATAAAGATGATCGCAGTCACTGGAACGCCTTCCGTGCCGCCTGTGACAAGATTTTCAACAAACGCAGTGCCGAACCAGCGGCAGATAAATCGTCCAGTCGACCACCTCGTTCAGCAGCGCCTGCAGGCAGTGGCGGCGCTTCTGCTGGCTCGAACAATTCCTCTGCAGGCCGTGCCAAACCACCTTTGAATCCAGCGGTTGCCGCTGCGCGCGATCAGTTGAAGAAGATCAGTGATCTGGTCGGCCAGAGCAGCCAGGAACTGGCACAGTCCCGCAGACTGTTCACCGAACTCAAAGAGGCATTCTTCAACACGCTGACACCAGACATGAAGCACGAGAAAAAAACCTTGCTGGAGCAGTTCGAAAAGCTCAGCAATACCTTTGACACCAAACTGCGCGCAGCACCGGACAAGAAGAGCCTGCAGCTGATCGGTCAGGTCAGAGGGAAGGCGGAATTCTGCGAGAAGCTGGAGTCCGATGTTGTCGCGGGCAAGAGCGTAGCAGCGGATCTCGATACGCTGACCGAACAGTGGCTGACACTGGGCAGGCTCTCCGACCTGATGCAAGAACAGGCGCTCGAACAACGCTTCCACAGTATCGTGCATGGTGGCGCGGATGCCCGTCTGCTCAAGAAACAGTCGAAAGACAACGAGGACAAGGCGCGCGAATTGTGCATCGCTGCAGAGATTCATGCGGGCATCGACTCACCGGACGCCGACAAGCCCTTACGCATGCAGGTACAGCTGAAGCAGCTCAAGAGCAGCTTCGGCAGTCGTGCTGCCAAGAGCGGCGCGCAACTGGTGAACGATCTGGAAATGCAACTGCTGTGCATAGGCCCAATCGACAGCGCCGCTCGCATGTCCTGTGAAAAACGCATCGGCAAGGCCAAGGAAAAGCTCTAAGCCTGGAACCCTGTGGGAGCAGGCCTGCCCGCTCCCACACATAAATCGGAACAGACATGGAATCCTTGACTCTCAGCCCTCTCCAGTCAATCAATGGCGAGCTCACCCTGCCCGGCTCCAAGAGCCTCTCCAACCGCATCCTGCTGCTGGCAGCAGTGGCTCAGGGCGAGACGCAGATCAGCAATCTGCTCGACAGCGACGACGTGCGCCACATGCTGAATGCACTCAAGGCACTTGGTGTCGCTTACACCATGAATGCCGACAGGAGCGTCTGCACGCTGCAGGGCCGCGCTGGCCCGCTGCATTTCGCCGGCACACTCGAGATTTTCCTCGGCAATGCCGGCACCGCGATGCGGCCCTTATGTGCGATGTTGTGCAGTGGCAACGGTGAATTCACGCTCACGGGCGAACCGCGCATGTACGAACGCCCTATCGGCGATCTGGTGGATTGTCTGCGCACCTGTGGCGCCCGGATCGATTATCTGGGCAAACAGGGCTACCCGCCCCTGCGGCTGCATGGTCATGGCCTGGGCGGCGGCAGAGTCAGCATCAAGGGCAACATTTCCAGCCAATTTCTCACTGCCATGCTGATGACGGCGCCTTTCTGCGACAGCGATCTGGAGATTGTCGTGGAGGGCGAACTTGTCTCCAAACCCTACATCCTCATCACTCTGGATGTGATGGCAAAGTTCGGTGTGCAGGTCGATAACCATGACTATCAGCGCTTCGTCATCAAAGCCGGACAACGCTATGTGTCTCCCGGCACCATGATGGTCGAGGGCGATGCTTCTTCGGCCTCCTACTTCCTCGCCGCTGCGGCAATTGCCGGTGGCACGGTGCGTGTGCATGGCATCGGCAGCGCCAGCGTACAGGGCGATGCCCGTTTCGCCGAAGTGCTGGAACAGATGGGCGCAAAGGTGACCTGGGGTGACACCTGGATCGAAGTCAGCCGGGGCGAATTGCACGGTATCGATGTCGATTTGAACCACATCCCGGACGCTGCCATGACGATCGCCACCACAGCATTGTTCGCCAAGGGCCCAACCGCCATCCGCAACATCTACAATTGGCGGGTGAAGGAAACTGACCGCCTGGCGGCGATGGCCACGGAATTACGCAAGGTGGGTGCGCTGGTAATCGAGGGAGAAGATTACATCGAGATCACGCCACCGCAGAAGATCTTGCCCGCAGCGATCGACACCTATGACGACCACCGCATGGCCATGTGTTTTTCGTTAGCAGCGTTCGGTGACAGCGCGATCATCATTAATGATCCAGGCTGCACGTCGAAGACATTCCCTACCTATTTTGAATTGTTTCAGAAGTTGTGCGGCAAGAGGAAGTAGCAGGACTGCAATTTGGAGCGGGTGATGGGAATCGAACCCACGTCTAAAGCTTGGGAAGCTCTCGTTCTACCATTGAACTACACCCGCAGGGGTGTTCTAACGCAACAGGTATGTGACAAGCGATGATGGTCGGAGTGAGAGGATTCGAACCTCCGGCTTCTACGTCCCGAACGTAGCACTCTACCAGGCTGAGCTACACTCCGATTTGACTCTTCGCTTGTTGTCCGCACCCGCTCATCAGAGCCAGACGGTCGGGGCGGATAATATGCCATAGCGAGTAGTTTATCCACGGGGATACTCGCTCAAAGCAGGTGAAAATCGCAATCAGCCTTCTGCCGTCTCGGCCGCTCCCACTTGTTCAGCAAACGGATTACTCTTCTCAGGTGCATATCGACTGATCACCGGATTTGCATAGGCCTGCAGCAAATAGGGACGAATAACGGGATCTGCAGCGCGCAGCCGCTCCTCAAATTTTGCCGCGCTCTCGGCATTCACCGGCACAGTAAGATCTGCCGGCAACTCAATGACGGGCGCCCGTTGCGGGTCACTGTCTCGCAATTTTTGCAACGCCAGAAAGTTGGTCGGCTGCAGCAGATAATTCTGGATAATCTGTTTATCGATCTGCCTGGCTGCATCATCGGCGTCGTCACGCGTCAGAGACACTTCCTCACCAAAACTGACATGCACATGCCCCTTGAACCCGATCATGCCTGTGACGATGCTGTTGATATCACTCCCTTCATCCTTCTGATAGGAGCCCAACTCAGCCTTCTGATACAACTCGTCGGCTTTGAGGATATCGCACGGGTCGAATTCGTAGGAAATTGCCACGGGGATGATGTGCAGCGAACTCAATGACTCCTTCAGCCCCAGCTCCCTCTTCGCCAGCGACAGCATCTTCAGCAGTGCGGTGTCGGTGCGATCCACACCATCCTTGGCCCTGCCCTCACGCTGCGCGATCCAGACGCTGCGATTGGTCTCGACACAGTGATGGATGTATTCCGACAGCTGCTTCGAAGATTTCAACAGCTCGCGACCTTTCAAAGAACGTCGCACGATAAAACTTTTGTTCAGGCGCATCAGATCGGTGACGAAGGGGCGCTTGAGCAGGTTGTCGCCGATGGCGATGTCCACAGTCTCGAAGCCGGCGTGGTAGAGCATGTAGTTCACAAACGCCGGGTCCATGGCGATGTCGCGGTGATTGCTGATGAACAGACAGGGCTTGTCGCGGGGCAGTTTGTCCAACCCCGAATGAGTGAGGTTCGACGCCGTCTTCTCAATCATCTGGTCCATATACAAGGCAATGATGCCCTGCATGCTCTTCACACTGTTGACGTGTTCCAGCTGCGCAGTGAGCTTGCGCTTGGTCAGCCAGCAAACTACGGCGGGCAGTATTCGATACGACTTTGGGAAGCTGAATCCGGCAATGCTGCGAATAAATTCGGGATTGGCGAGCAGCCCGTCAATAACAGAACGGACTTCGTCGTCGTGGTAGGGCCTGATGTCCTTGAACTGATCCATGGTCTGCAGGTGATGTCCAGATGCGCCGAATGAGGGCCACGATTCTACTCACTTTGCCTGTTGGCGGCAAACTGCAGCTCGGCCAGATTGGCATACAGCGGGCAACTGACCAGCAGTTCCTGATGCGTGCCCTGCGCGACCACGAGTCCAGCGTCCATCACCACGATGGCGCCCACGTTCATGACTGTGGCCAGTCGATGAGCGATGACAATGGTGGTGCGATCACGCATCAGGGCGTCAAGTGCCATCTGCACCTTGCGCTCACTCTCTGCATCCAATGCGCTGGTGGCTTCGTCCAGCAACAGGATCGGCGCGTCCTTGAGAATGGCGCGGGCAATGGCGAGGCGCTGCCGCTGCCCACCGGACAGACGAATACCGGACTCGCCCAGATAACTGTCATAGCCCTCCGGCAACTGCTCGATGAACTCGCTGGCGAACGCCGCCTGCGCGGCCTCGAGCACCTGTGCGTCAGTGGCATCGGGGCGACCGTAACGGATGTTCTCGCGCACGTTGCCCGTGAACATCGCCGGTTGCTGAGAGACGATGGCGATGTGGCTGCGCAGTGCCAGCAGGTCGGCATGGCGATTATCGAGCCCGTCGATCAGGACACTGCCCTGCTGCGGATCGTAGAAGCGCAGCAGCAGATCGAAGAGCGTCGATTTACCGGCGCCGGACGGGCCCACCAGTGCCACGCTGCTGCCCGCACGAATGTGCAGATCGAGTCCGTCGATAGCGTTGGTGTTGGGACGCGACGGATAACTGAAGCGCAATTGCCGCAATTCGATCTCGCCTCGGAAGGGCTCGACGTAGCTTTGCGGCTGCGAGGGCGGCACGATGTTGCTGGGCGCGTGCAGCAACTCCATCAAGCGCTCGGTGGCACCGGCTGCGCGCTGCAAGTCTCCGATGACCTGACTGATGGCACCCACCGCTGAAGCCACAATCACCGCATACACCACGAATGCCGTCAGCTCTCCGGCCGACATGCGCCCGCTGATCACATCCTGTCCGCCCACCCAGATCATCGCCGCCACGGCACCGAACACCAGAGTGATGACGACGGTAATCAGGAAGGAGCGCGAACGGATGCGATCGAGCGCTACCGTGAACGCTTTCTCGACATGGCCGGAGAAGGACCGCACGTCCACCGTCTGGTGGTTATAAGCCTGTACCGTTTTGATGTGCTGGATGCTTTCGGAGACATAAGCGCCAACGTTGGCGATCTCGTCCTGACTGCTGCGCGAGAGCTGCCGCACCTTGCGCCCGAAAATCAGGATCGGGCCGACCACCAGAGGAATGCAGATCATGACGATACTGGTCAGGCGCGGGTTGGTGATGAACAGGAACACGGTGCCGCCCAGCAGCATCAGCAGGTTGCGCAGCGCCACCGAGACAGAGGAACCGATCACTGTCTGCAGCAGCGTGGTGTCGGTAGTGATGCGCGACTGGATTTCGCCGCTGAGATTCTCTTCAAAGTAACCGGGGTGCAGCGTCATGAGGTGGGAGAACACAGCGGTGCGGATGTCGGCGGTGACGCGCTCGCCCAGCCAGGACACCCAGTAGAAGCGCGCGAAAGTTCCCAGCGCCTGTATCACCGCGACCACGAGGAAGCCCGCGATAGCCAGCCCCAGTGATTCAGTGGAGGCTTTGACGAAGCCCTCGTCGACGATCACTTGGACGAACTGCACCAGGGCCAGCGTGACCCCGGCGGTGAATACCAGTGCGACTGTCGCCAGCGTCATCTGCAGCTTGTAGGGGCGCATGAAGGCGAGTGCCTTGCCGAGACGGGAAATGCCAGGTTTGGGAGTCTGCTGTGCGCTGGTGGTTGTGTCTGTCATATTTTCCTTCGTATCAAATCCAATGTGAAAGCGGGCCTGCCCCCGCAAGGGCATTGATTTCTGCGGCGTATTGGTCCAGCTGATCGAACAGCTGCCGGGTCGGCTCATCCGTATGCAGCTCGCGCAGCCTCGCCAGTTCGCTGCTGAACGCGCTCAGGGGCACCCCAGCGCCGGGCACATCGGCATCGCGCTGCAGGCGTTGTCGACAGAAATTCTGCCAGCTCAGTGCCTCTTCAGGGTTCAGGCTGGAGGGGAAGTTGCGCGCCCGGTAGCGGAACAGCATCTCCGCCAGCCGCGAGTCCACGAAGGGTTGCTGCCATTCTGCCAGTTGCCGGGGCGACGAGGCACGGATCTGCGCCATCGCCCGCTTGTCGCCCTGACCGAAGAAGCCACCCCCGTAGATCATGAAATCAGGGTCCCCCACGACGCCATCCGCTTCGGTTTCAGGCCGGGTATCGAAAGCCGAAGCCACCTTCGCTATCACCTGTGGATTGTCCAACAGCACTTGCCAGTGTTTATGCGCCGTGGCCAGATCGATCTCGTAGCGCTGGGCGAGACGCTCGTCCAACAGCTTGCCGGCCGCCACCACGGGGCAGCGGTTCAAATGCAGCACCTTGAGCGGAATACGCGTCTCGCCTTCGCCCAGCTGCTCGTGGCGGGTGAACAGACGACGCTGCATGTCCTCCACGGAGAGTGCCATCCAGTCAGTCGGGGCGACCCGCAAGTCATAAACGATGACGCCGTTCTTGTCCGTCGGGTGCTTCGTGAGCGGCGCGACCAGCGCCAGACAGCCCCGGCTGGCTGGATACATCGAAGAGACGTGCAGCACCGGCTTCTTGCTGATGACGTCGAGTTGCTCCTGCACGCGGGCTTTGTCGCGCAGCTGGTACACATAGTCGTAGAGCTTCGGCTGCTTGTCCCTGATCAGACGGGCCAGCGCGATAGTGGCCAGCACGTCGGAGAGCGCATCGTGGGCGTCGGCATGGACGATGCCATTGGCGGCGGTGAGATGCTCCAGCCGGAAGCCTGGCGTGCCGTCTTCCTTCAGGGGCCACACAATGCCTTCGGGACGCAGTGCGCAGCACAGCCGCACCATGTCGATGATGTCCCAGCGCGAATTGCCGTTTTTGTATTCACGCTCGTAGGGATCACTGAAGTTGCGGTAAAGCAGCTGGCGCGTCATCTCGTCGTCGAAGCGCAGGCTGTTGTAGCCCGCCACACAAGTCTGTGGCACGGAAAATTCTTCGTGAATGCGGCGGATGAATTCATTCTCGGGCAATCCATCGGCACGTGCCTTTTGCGGGGTGATACCCGTGATCAGACAAGATTCCGGATGGGGCAGCATATCCGGCGCGGGCTGGCAGTAGATCACCAGGGGCTCGCCGATGATGTTGAGCTGCTCGTCTGTGCGCACGCCGGCAAACTGCGCGGCGCGGTCGCGGCGGGGATCGACGCCGAAGGTCTCGTAGTCGTGCCAGTAGATACTGTTGGTCAATTTGAACTCGAATAAGGCACTGTTTGTGGGAGCGGACATGGCCCGCTGCCACAGCTTATAGCATATTTCGCCCCGCGCATTCCTTCAGCCGGGGCATTAGTAGTAGTATTTCGCCCCGACATCTTCCACACCAGAAAGAGCTCAGCACATGCACTTCCCCGGCGCCCACATCCTCAGTGTCAACCAGTTCGAACGCGCAGACGTCGAGAGAATTTTCGCAGTGGCCGATGCTATGGTGCCATATGCCCATCGTGAGCGGATGACCAAAGTGCTGGACGGCGCGATCCTCGGCAACCTGTTTTTCGAGCCCAGCACCCGCACACGACTCAGCTTCGGCTGCGCCTTCAACCTGCTGGGCGGCGAGGTACGCGAGACTACCGATGTGAAGACCTCGTCCATCTCCAAGGGCGAATCCCTCTACGACACGGCACGCGTTATCAGCGGCTACAACGATATCATCGTCATGCGTCACCCCCAGTCGGACTCGGTCGCCGAATTCGCCCGTGCCAGTCGCGTGCCTGTGATCAATGCGGGCGACGGCCCCAACGAGCACCCGAGCCAGGCTCTGCTGGACCTATACACTATTCGCAAGGAACTGGGCAGCAATGACATCGCAGTGGAGGGCATGAGGATCGCCATGATCGGCGACCTCAAACATGGACGCACCGTGCACTCGCTCTCCCGGCTGATTCAGCTTTACCCGAACATCACCTTCACGCTGATCTCTCCACCGGAGCTGCGCATGCCTGGCGAAATTGTCAATGAACTGCGCAACAACGGTCATACGGTGATTGAGACCGAAGACATGGAGCAGGGGCTAGTCGGCAACGACACGGTCTACCTGACCCGCATCCAGGAAGAGCGTTTCGACACCAAGATGGAAGCAGACCTCTACCGAGGCCGCTTCCGCCTGAACGAGGCCATCTACACGCGCTACTGCCAGCCGAAGACGGTAATCATGCATCCCCTGCCCCGTGATTCACGCGCGGAAGCCAACGAATTGGACAACGACCTGAATCAGCACCCCAACCTGGCAATTTTCAGACAGACTGACAATGGCGTGCTGGTGCGCATGGCGCTCTTCGCGCTCACGCTGGATATCTGCAATCAGATCGAGAAGAGCTCACGCGAGGTGAACTGGTACACGGAAAGACGTTTCTAACCACAGCCCAACATCGCAAGCCGTAGCAAAGGAAGGACCACATGGAATTCAAAGATCTGCTCCGCATCATGATCCAGAAGGATGGCTCCGACCTTTTTCTCACCACCGGCGCGCCACCAAGCATGAAGGCGTATGGCAAGGTGACACCGATGTCGAGCCAGCCCCTGCCCCCGGGGGCGGTGAAGCAGATCGCCTATCAGATCATGACTCCGGAGCAGATCAAGGAGTTCGAGGCCAAGCAGGAAATGAATCTCGCCATCGCCGATCCTGAGATCGGTCGTTTTCGCGTCAACATTTTCCAGCAGCGCGGTCAGATCGCTCTCGTGGCGCGCAACATCAAGACAGAGATCCCCAGCTGGCAATCTCTTGGCCTCCCCGAGGTGATCACCAAATTGATCATGCTAAAGCGCGGACTCGTTCTGTTTGTGGGCGGCACCGGCTCGGGCAAGTCCACCTCGCTGGCGGCGCTGATCGACTATCGCAATACCAACAGCGACGGCCACATCATCACCATCGAAGACCCGGTCGAGTTCGTGCATGAACATAAGAAATCGATCATCAATCAGCGCGAGGTGGGCGTCGATACGCACAGTTATGAAGATGCACTGAAGAACACTTTGCGGCAGTCGCCGGACGTCATTCTCATCGGTGAGATCCGCAGCCAGGAAACCATGGAGCACGCACTCGCCTTTGCCGAGACTGGCCACTTGTGTCTGTCCACGTTGCACGCCAACAATGCCAACCAGGCTCTGGATCGTATAATCAACTTCTTCCCAGAAGAGCGCCACAAGCAACTCTTCATGGATCTGTCGCTGAACCTGCAGGGCTTCGTGTCCCAGCGGCTGATTCCGACAGTGGATGGCAAGCGCGCTGCCGCCATCGAAATCCTGCTGGGCACACCGCGCGTATGTGACCTAATCAAGCAGGGCAAGGTCGACGAAATCAAGGAAGTGATGGAGAAGTCCGAAAACCAGGGTATGAAGACCTTTGACTCGGCGCTCTATGATCTCTACAAAGCTGGCCGAATCACACTCGAAGAGGCGATGAAAAACGCCGACTCCAAGAACAATCTGCGTCTGAAAATACAACTCTCCGAAGGCAAAAAAGCTTCGCCTGATGAGGACGAAGGCGGCTTGTCGCTGGAACCGAAAGATGAACGCAGGCACGGGCATTGAGGCGCCTGACCCTGAGCATCCCGCCCGTGGGAGCCGGCATGCCGGTGATTGCTTGTGGAAGCCTGCCTGCCCGCCATGGTTTCTATTGCCTTGGCAGCGGAACAGATAGCCCGCGCGGGCCCGCGCCCACAGAGTCCTGCGGGTTACCTGCATGGACCTAAGTACCACCCTCACTCTCATCGCGCTGTGGTTGATTGTCGTCGCAGTCGCGCTCCTGCTGTTCGTCTATCCGCGCTACCGGCGCCGCAAACTCGACGCAACACCATTTCCGCCCGCATGGCTGATGATTCTCCGTGACAATCTCAAGGTGTACCGAGCCATGTGGCCCAACCAGCAGGAGCAGTTGCGCAGGCTGATCATCCGCTTCCTGGACAGCAAGGAATTCATCGGTTGTGGCGAGCTAGTCATCACCGATGAGATCCGTGTGACAATTGCGGCCCACGCCTGTTTGCTGCTGCTAAATCGCACCAGTAACGAATATCAGGACCTGCGCAGCATTCTCGTCTACCCTTCCGGTTTTGTCGTCGACCGTGAACACCACGATGAATCTGGTGTGGTCACCGAGGAAGAGAATTACCTCGCGGGGGAATCCTGGAGCGTCGGCAAAGTCATTCTGGCATGGGACAGTGTGGAGCACGGACTCAGCAGTTTCGCCGACGGCCAGAATGTGGTGCTGCACGAATTCGCACATCAACTCGATCACGAATCCGGCGTCACTAATGGCGCACCATTGCTCTACAAAAAGAGCGACTATCGCAATTGGGCACAGGTGTTCGCACGGGAATATGCGGCGCTGCAGCGCGCCAGTGACGAGAATCGCGAAACACTCATTGACCCCTATGGGGCCAGCGATCCCGCAGAATTCTTCGCAGTAGTGACAGAGACTTTTTACGAACGCCCACATGAGATGGCCAGCGCTCATCCCGAACTTTTCGCCGAACTGCTGGCCTACTATCGGGTCGATCCGCGCGAGTGGCAGCCACCACCTCCGGCTGGTCGCCTGCAAGCATTCAATAAGCACACTGACTCAGGAAAATCGCCGCATGCGTCTGGATAAATTTGTAAGTCACGCCACCGGCCTGCCGAGGGAGATCAGCAAGCGTTTGATCCGCAAGCGCCAGGTCCAGGTCAACGGCACCATGGTCAGCAACGCCGCCTATCAGGTGGCGGAAACCGATGTGGTCAGTATGGAAGGTCAGGATCTGCATATCGCAGGGCCGCGTTACCTGATGCTGCACAAACCCGTTGGTTATGTCTGCGCTAATGAAGACGGCGACCATCCGACGGTGCTCGACCTGATCGTTGACATGGACAAAGAGGGGCTGAGCATCGGCGGACGGTTGGACATCGACACCACCGGGCTGGTTCTGCTCAGCGACGATGGCCAATGGCTGCACCGCGTGACCTCCCCCAAACACCTTTTCAGCAAGGTCTACCGCGCGACGCTGCAGGAGCCACTCGGTCAGCAGACCATCGACAGCTTCGCCGCCGGTATGCTACTGCGCGGCGAAGACAAACCAACGGCGCCGGCCCAGTGCGAGGCCCTGCCGGACAACGGCGCACGCGTGACACTCAATGAGGGACGCTACCATCAGGTCAAGCGCATGTTCGCCGCCTGCGGCAATCACGTACTGAGCCTGCATCGTGAGAGCATTGGCACGATTACCCTCGATGACACCCTGGCAGAGGGTCAGACCCGCGCCCTCACCGAAACTGAAATACAGAGCTTTTTGCCATGACTAAGACCACGCCCGGCCACCAGGGCCATCACCTCGAACATCTCCTGATTGGCATGCTCAACGATGCATCCCACGACGCTCAGGGGCCAACGCTATGGATCGTCGACGAGAATCTCTCTGCAGCACAACTGCAGGCGATCCACCCGCGTGCGGCGCTGCTCGCCATCACCAATCGCTTCGAGGTCGGCGAGGCATTGCGCGCTGCGGGCAAGCAGGTGCTGGTTAACGATTTCGACTTTGCGGCGCTGCCCGTGACCAGCGTTGCGCGCATCGTCTATCGAGTCTCCAAAGAGCGTGCTCTGGTCCATCACTGCATCAACGAGGGTTATAAATTGCTGCTGCCCGGCGGCACTCTGAATCTGCTCGGGCACAAGGACGATGGCATCAAGACCCATGGCAAGAATGGCGAACAGCTCTTCCGCAACAAGGCGCAACTGCAAAAACACGGAATTGCGTATTGCACGACATTACGCAAGTTCTCCCAGCTCGCATCCGCCAATGACAACCCTGAATGGCTAGACAGCAAGGATTACGCAAGACTGCGCTCCTGCCAAGCCGGTGGACTGGAGTTCATCAGCAAGCCCGGCGTATTCGGATGGAATAAAATCGATCACGGCAGTGAACTGCTGGTCCGCGAGGCTCGCCAGGTGCTTATCGGACGCACGACTGCGGGCCCGGGAAAGGGCGCCGGGCTCGGCTCAGTGCTGGATCTGGGCTGCGGTTATGGCTACCTGTTGCTGATGACGGCGGACCTGCCCTTCACGCGATGCAGTGGCACCGACAACAATGCCGCAGCAGTGCTCGCGGCAAAGGCCTGTTTTGAGCAGAGGCAGCTTGCTGTCAGCGTGACGTTGGATGATTGTGGCGAACATCTGCAGGAACGTTTCGATGTGATTCTCTGCAACCCACCCTTCCATCAGGGTTTCAGCACCAGCAGCGCGCTCGCGGCGAAATTCCTGGCCCAGATCAGAAAACTGCTAGCCGACAAGGGCATCGCCCTGCTGGTCGTCAACCAGTTCATCCCCATCGAGAAGGTCGCGGCGGAGCACTTCCAGAACATCACGACGCTATGTCTACAGGACGGGTTCAAGGTTGTGCAACTGAGTTGATCAAGGCTGGACGCAACACAGACACAGGTCTATGCTTGCGCCACTTTGTAAGTTAGACGCACGTCACGCATTGCCCGCTATAAATAGAAAAATACAGCACGCATTCACAGCGATACACCCAAGGAGAGTTCCATGCACAACAAAATCAAAACTGGTCTCGTACTCCTCATGCTGTTCTGTCTGCCGGGACTGATTTCAGCCCAGGCACAGGCGCAGAGCAAGACCTACATGTACGACCACGTCCATATGGCGGTACCCGAGCCGGAAGTGGCCGCCCAATGGTATAAGGACAATATCGGCGGAGAATTCATCGACGGCCGCACCGATAGACTCTTGTTCGGAACGACCCGCATCATGTTCCTCAATGGCGATGCCGCCACACCCAGCACGGGTGGTGTGGTGGATCATCTGGGCTTCTCCTTCACTGATCTTGCCGCAGTGGTTGAGCGTGTGCGTGCAGCTGGCGCGACTGTGAGCAGCGAAGTACGCGACGTACCGGGCCTGTTCAAACTGGCTTTCATTGTCGACCCGTTCGGCAACCGCATGGAACTGATCGAAGACGCTCAGCACCTGGGTTTCCACCACGTACACTTGCGCTCCGCTGACCCGCAGGCGACCTTCGCCTGGTACGAGGCCACCTTCGGCGGCATCCGCACCAATATGCGCGGCCGCCTTGATGGCATCCTCTACCCCGGCAATGTCTGGCTGCTGATCTCTCAGGCCGATTCCACGTTCCCGAGTCAGGGAGCTTCTATCGACCACATCGGCTGGCGTGCGCTGGATTCGGCTGTGACTATTGCTGACCTGCAGGCCAAGGGTGTGGAGTTCACATCAGAGCCGCGCGACATGACGCTGCCCAACGGCATCATCAACTTCTTCTACGTGCAGGGCCCCGAGGGTGCGCGCATAGAACTGGTGCACCGCGCGCCCGATATGCGCTGATTGGTTATGGGAGAGGGCCTTGCCCGCGCTAAAATTTTGGGGTCAGAGTAAAAATACAGGCTGTATTTTTACTCTGACCCCAAAATTTCATCGCGGGCAGGCCCGCTTCCTCAGGAAATGATCAAGCCGGAGACACGCCATGTGTTCGCAAAGCGGTGTTTGATCGACGGAGCTCGCGGTGTGGTTTAGGCTTTCCCTGCTATAATGCCGGCCTTTTCACCAATTCCGCCCGACTACAATAACAAACTCCGGGTAACGACTGACCAGAATGAGATACCCGAATGAAAAAGTTTCCGCCCCCCTTTTACCGCTGGCGTCCGCACCCGTGGCATGGACTCGATGTAGGTCCTGACGCACCGCGTCTGGTTCATGCATTCATCGAGATATGCCCATTCGATCTGGTGAAATATGAAGTTGACAAGACGACCGGTTACCTGCGTGTCGACCGCCCACAGCGCTCTTCATCCCAGCATCCGACCCTGTATGGCTTCATTCCGCGCACCTACTGTGGCAATCGCTGCCGTGATCTGATGCCAGGTGCAAGTCGAGGTGACGGCGACCCGCTGGATATCTGTGTCATCAGCGAACGACCCATCTCCAAGACCGAGATCATTCTGAATGCCAAGGTAATCGGCGGGCTGCCCATGCTGGACGGTGGTGAAGCGGATGACAAGATTATTGCCGTACTGCAGAACGACCCTCTGTTCGCTGACATCGATGATATCAGCGAGCTGCCACAGGCTTTGATCGAAAGATTGCGCCACTATTTCCTGACCTACAAGCTGATCCCCGGTCAAGAGAACAAGGTGTCTATCGGCGCTGCCTACGGTTATGAGCACGCCAAGGTGGTCATTCAGGCCGCGATGGACGATTACGCCGACGAGTACGGTTCCTCCAACTAGTACTCAACAACCAAGCCACGCCGCCAAGCCTCTGCCAGCAGAGCCAGCGGCACCCGGAATTTAGCCGCAGACCGGACCGCCAGCGTCAAGCGCGCAGGCCTCGGTGGTGCCACGCTGTTCACCAGCGTGGCGCACTGCGGTGACCTCAGCCATGACGGATATCGCAATCTCGGCAGGCGTCTTGCTGCCGATCTGCAAACCGATCGGCGCATGCAGACGGGCAATTTCCTCAGCAGTCAAACCAAGCTCCGGCAACCTCGCGCGACGACTCGCCGACGTTCTGTCAGAGCCCATCGCCCCCACATAAAACGCTTGTGTCTTCAGTGCCTCCATCAGTGCCATGTCATCCACACGCGGGTCATGCGCCAGCGCTATGATGCCGCTATAGGGATCGCTGAAGTGTTCACGCACTACATCATCGGGTAGCTCAGCAGTGAGGTGCACCCCTTCCACATGCCAGTTGGCCAGATAATCCGGGCGCGGATCGCAAAGCGTCACCTCGTATTCCAATGCCATAGCCATTTCGGCGACGTAGCGTGCCACGTCCCCCGCACCGAGCAGCAGTAGGCGGTATTTAGGGCTCAGGCAATGCAGCAGTGTGTCGTCATTCAGAATGACTTCTTCATCAGCAGCGCTGTTCACGACGCGAATCAAGCCTGTGTGGAGATCGACCTCTCGACTGGTGCGCCGCTGATTTTCCAGCGCTTCGGTCAGCTCGCCGAATACCTGACGAGCGCTGGCATTGGGAGCGATATATTCGAGCAGCACGTGCAGCTGACCACCACAAGGCAGACGCAACCGGGCAGCCTGCTCAGCGGTGACACCGTATTTGACAATAAACGGTTTGTTCTCGATGTCGTACTGGCTCTTGAGGCTGCCATCGCGCAGTTGGGCGAGGAAGTCTTCTTCGATGCATCCACCGGAAATAGAGCCGGCAATCTCACCGTCCAGTGTGCAGGCCATCATGGAGCCGATCGGTCGGGGTGAGGAGCCCCAGGTCTTCAGGATCGTGCATAACCAGACCGGTCGCTCGGAGTTGAGCCACTCGAAAACGCTGGTGATGATGTGCTGCTGTCCACTCTGCATGGTGACGCCTCTGGTGACCGGTTGCCCGCTTTTGCGAAGCGGAGCTTACAGCAACTGCGCGCGGGATTACAACGACGTATCCCACTGTGGGAGCGTACCCGGAGGGCATCAAGGCCTGCCCGCGATTGACACTGTACTTCGCGTCTCACACAGACCGGACTACGAAGCCCAAAACTAAACCTCCTGGGTTTTCCACGAGCCGCGCATGAACCAGTACACGCCCACGACGCCCATAAGTAGCTCGGCCACGAAGATCGACCAGAACACGCCCTGCGGCCCCATGTCCAACTGCGCGGACAGCAACCACGCCACCGGCACCTGCACAATCCAATAGCACAGCACATTGATCCAGGTCGGCGTCATAGTGTCCCCCGCCCCATTGAACGCCTGTACCACCACCATGCCGACCGCCATGAACGCGTAGGCGTAACTCATGATGCGCATCGCATCGACACCGTATCGTACCGCAGCCGGTTCCTGCGTGAAGATATGCATTATACTCTGCGGCATCAGCAGCATTACCAAGGACACAGCTACCATATAGATCACGTTGTATTTAGCCACTTGCCACACGGTACTCTCGGCACGCTGCACCTTGTCGGCGCCAAGGTTCTGTCCGACCAGCGTTGCGACTGCATTGCTGAGCCCCCACGCTGGCAATATGGTGAACATCATGACCCGCAGCGCGATGGTGTAACCGGCGACAGCGTCACTGCCATAATCCGAGACCAGCCGCATCAGGAACACCCAGCTCGCCGTGGCAATCAGGAACTGCGCGATACCTCCAGCGGAGATACGGAACAGCGCCAGTATCACCGACATGTTTAAAATCAGATTCTGCACACCCAGCTGGATGCGTCGGTTATTCGCGCACAGATACCACAGCTGATAGAGCACGCCGACACCACGACCGATATTGGTCGCGACCGCTGCCCCGGTGACACCCATGTCTGGGAACGGCCCTACGCCATAGATAAGACAGGGGTCGAGCACAATGTTGATGCCATTGGCGAGCAGGAGCGAACGCATGGCGATGCTCGCATCCCCCGCACCTCGAAAGATCGCGTTGTTGAGAAACAGAAACACGACGGTGAAGGAGCCGCCGAGCATGATCTGAATGTAATTCGTGCCCCCTTCCACCACGGCCGCTTCAGCCCCCATCAGGGTCAGGATTTTTCCCGCATAAAAAACGCCGACTATCCCTACAAACACTGAGACGAATATCCCCATCCACAGCGCCTGCCCGGCAGCGAAGGCGGCAGCGGCTGCGTTGTCTTCGCCGATACGCCGCGCCACCATAGCTGTGGTGCCCATGGACAGGCCAATCGCAACGGCATACAGCAGCGTCATCACCGCCTCGGTCAGGCCGACGGTCGCCACGGCCTGTGGCCCAAGACCGGCCACGAAAAAAATATCGACAATGGCGAACACCGACTCCATCGCCATCTCAAGAATCATCGGCACGGCCAGCAGGAAGGTGGCTTTGGCGACGGAGCCTTCTGTGTAATTGATGGTCGAGCTGCCGACGAGGGCTTGCTTGAACAGGCTCATGCCCGCACGGACTTTTTTGATGCTCATGATTCGATCCGAATTTGCCGGGGCGCAATGAATGGCGGCTCTGAGGAGGCGGCAGTATAGGGTTTTGCCATCGGAGTGTCGCGCAGACTTTTAGCGCCAAGGCCTGCTTGCAAACTACATAAGCTGGAACGTACGGTGGCGCTGCTCCAGATTCAGCAGAGCGACCTTGGTCGGCAAGCCACCACCGAACCCTGTCAGTTTGCCGGTGCTGCCAATGACGCGATGGCAGGGAATGATGATGGGAATGGGATTCTGACCGTTGGCAGCGCCGACGGCTCTGCTCGCTTTCGGACTGCCGACTTGCTCCGCAATCTGGCCATAGCTGCGGGTGCTGCCGTAGGGAATCGTAGTGAGGGCAGCCCACACACTCATCTGAAATTCCGTGCCCTGCGGTGCGAGTGGCAGATCGAAGTCCTGCAGTTCGCCAGAAAAATAGGCATTGAGTTGGCTCTTCACTTCAACAAACACGGAGTCATCCGCAAGCCAGAGTTCCTGATGGCGCATGCGCGCCTTGCCCTCTGGAAAGCCCAGCAGATGCAAGTTCTCACCGTCGCCGGCAAGCAGCAGGTCGCCGATGGGAGAGAACAGGTAGCTGTAGTACGTCGTCATGAATTGCACTCCTCTTTTATCATCGCACTGATTGTGGAAGCGGGGCTATTAGCTATGGCCGCATAATGCCGCCACAGCAGCATCACCACATACGCTCGCCAGGGGCGCCACCGTTCGGAGCGCAGCAGGAGCTGCGCTGGCGTCAGCACCTCGCGCGGTAAGGCGGCGGCGCGCAGCAGAATCAGATCGGCATGTGGAAAAGCATCCGGATCGTTGAGTGCGCGCAGGGCAATATATTGCGCCGTCCACGGACCGATACCAGAGATTCGCACGATACGTTCCAAAAATGTTGGTGCGTCCATGCTGCCATCAAAACGCAACTCTTCGGCGCAGACCGCACTGGCCAGTTCACGAATGGCGCTGATGCGTCGAGTGGTAATGCCAAGCCCCGATAGCGATGCCTCGGCCAGGACGATCGGCGCCGGAAAGATCCTGTTCAGTGCCGGATTGCCCTGTCCCGAGTAAGGCTCGCCGTAAACAAGCGCCAGTCTCGAGACCAGAGTCGTGGCTCCTTTCACCGATACCTGCTGCCCAACGATTGCGCGCACCGCCACCTCGAAACTATCCCACGCCACCGGCACGCGAATGCCAGGATGCGCTGCAATAATCGGTAGCAAGTGCGGGTCACCGGCGAGAAAAATTTCGATCTCACTGCTCACCGCCCTCAGATCGAACATGACGCGGACACGTTCAACGATCTGTTGCAGTGCCCGTGTTTGTCCGGTACGGATCGTCAACAGCAGCGAGTGACTCACATCACTGAATTGCACTGATAGCTCGCCCGCTTCGCCATTGAGCATGATCGTTCTTGAATAGGTGTAACCACTGACGTGTTCGACACCGGGGATGGCTCGCATCGCCAAATAGATCAGCATGGCACGCCAGTCGAACGGTGGCCGATAACTCAGACGAATCTGCACGCCATGCGCGTTGCTCTGTTGCATCGGGATAGTGGACTTCTCCTGCCGCCGCAGCGACAACGGCGTGCGACCATAGATCTGCTGAAAGACCGCGTTGAAACGGCGCACACTGCTGAAGCCCGCGGCGAAGCACACCTCGCTCATCGGCATGCGAGTCTCGTCAATCAGCTTCTTCGCAAAATGCAAACGCTGGGTCTTCGCCACGGCGGCAGGCGCCACGCCCAGATGCTGATCAAACAAGCGCGTCAACTGTCGAGCGCCAACACCCAACTGCGCCGCCAACTCCTCGACAGAACCCTCATCGAGCACGCCGCGCGCTATCAACTGCAACGCACGGGACACGGTGTGCGAGGAGCCCATCCAGGCCGGAGTGCCTGGCGAGGACTCGGGCCGACAACGCAGACAGGGTCGGAACCCGGCCTCGGCAGCAGCGGCTGCGGTGCTGTAGAGACGAATGTTTTCCTTGCGGGGGAGACGCACGGGGCACACAGGGCGACAATAAATGCCGGTGGTGACAACGCCGATGAACACCCGTCCGTCGAAGTGCGGATCGCGGGCCTGGCGAGCCTGCTCGAAGTCATCGGGATTCAGCAACATGGTCTGCACTCTCGTTCGGGCATTCGGATTGATCTATACCAGAGGCAAATTAGCACAGTCGTACAACGTCGCACTGGCCATTTTCGGACATCATAAAAAAAATGGGCACCACCCCGAGGCAGCGCTCATTCTTCGTTCATCGCCTCATGTTGACGGCGCAGTGTCGGGCTTAGCGCCCTTGTGCCTCCAGCGCGGCATGCGCTTGGGCAATGATGTACTGACGGATCGCTTCGGGGTCAGCCTCTTCCAGCGACGAATCGAAGGACACCATGCCACCACTGGACAGCTCGCCATCGACAACTACGGCCTCAAACGCATCCAGAGTCTGGATGCGCGGACTGTAACGCAGATCCGGGAAGGTCCCGACGCTGGCGCTTACCGCTGCCGGACCATGGCACACGCTGCACAGACGGCCATAGATCTGCTCGCCCTGAGCAAGCACCTCGTTGACCGCAGTCAGCGGCGGAGGATTCAGCTCGCCTGCAGCGGTAACTTCCTGCGGCAATGCCGAAGGCAACTGCGCGGTGCCGCCGATCTTGAAGACCAGCACGCGGGAATTGTTGTTGGAGGCACGAGTCGTGGCGCCAATGGCACCGGCACCCACCGTGGGCAACGAGCGGCCTCCAGAAAGCACTGCCACGTGCTGCACACCATCCACCAGGAACGTGGTCGGCGCTGCGACGGTCATGGCCTGAGTCAAACCGGACCAGAGACGCTCACCCGTGTCGTCTCGATAGGCCACAAATTCACCTGCAGCATTGCCCTGGAAAACCAGACCGCCCGCTGTGCTCAGTGTTCCTGCCGCATCTGTTGGATCGAGCTGCGGTATGCGCCAGGCTTCTGTTTGCGTGATCGGATCCCAAGCGAGCAGGTAGGATTGCCGTGTCGGCGCGTTGGCACCGGCTGCACTGATTAGGGCGCCACCAGCAGCCAGATCGGTACCGGTGTTCCAGCCGCGCGCGGAGGTAATAAATTCTGTCTCGGCCGAGTACCCCATGATGTTTTCACGCGCCGCCAGATAGACGAGATTGGTCCGCTGACTGAACGACATCGGGTGCCAGTTGTGACCACCGAGCGCGCTCGGTTGCACGATCAACGGAACGCCAGTCTCGTTGTAACGTGCCTCCGGGATCTCCACAGGACGATCGCTTTCCAGATCGATGTGGGTAGCCCAGGTGTTCGGCACAAACTTCTCGGCGCTCAACAGTTGGCCGGTTTCTGCGTCCAAAACGTAGAAGAAACCGTTCTTCGGTGCCTGCATCACCACACGACGCTCCTGCCCATCAATGCGCAGCGTGGCGACGATGATGTGCTGGGTCGCCGTGTAGTCCCAGGTCTCGCCCGGAGTGGTCTGGTAGTGCCAGCGATAGGTACCGTCATCAGGATTGATCGCCATGATGGAACTCAGGAAGAGGTTGTCGCCGCCGCCGGGGCTGCGCAGACTCTGGTTCCAGGGCGAGCCGTTGCCAACGCCGATGTAAAGCAGGTTCAATTCGGGATCGTAGGCCATGGAATCCCAGACAGTGCCGCCACCGCCCAGCTTCCACCATTCGCCGTTCCAGGTCTGGGCGGCCATTTCCAACTCGGGCTGTTCGAAACCATCTGCCGGATTGCCGGGGACGGTGTAATAACGCCAGTTCTGCTCACCTGTCTGGGCGTCGTAAGCAGTGATATAACCACGCACGCCGTATTCAGCGCCGCCGTTGCCGATGATCACCTGGCCCTTCACGATGCGCGGTGCACCGGTGATGGTATAGGGCTTGGTCTGGTCAACGGTGACAACACTCCACACTTCTTCGCCAGTCTTGGAGTCCAGCGCTACCAGGCGGCCATCCAGAGTGCCGACGAATACTTTGCCATCCCAGACGGCGACACCACGATTCACCACGTCACAACAGGCATCCACGCCCTTGGCAGGATCGACGCCAGGATCATAGGCCCACAGCGGGCGACCGGTGCGGACATCGTAGGCCTTCACATGACTCCAGGCGGTGCTGACGTACAGGGCGCCGTCCACGACGATCGGTGTCGCTTCCTGGCCCCGGCTGGTGTCGATGTCGGCAGACCAAGCCAATTGCAGCTGGCTCACGTTGTCCACATTGATCTGCTCGAGCGGGCTGTAGCGTTGTTCGCCGTAGTCACGACCAATGGACATCCATTGGCCTGGCTCGTTGTCTGCCGCCACCAGGCGGGCTTCCGTTACATGCGCGCCGTAATCGGCAGCTTCGACGGGCGCTGGCGCAGCCGCTGACTGAGCAGCCGCCGGTGCGACCTGTGCCGCAGGCGGCGTATCTTCGGCCGGACTGCATGCGGACAACAGCAGCGCCGCTGCGGCCAAAGTGGAAATATTCTTGAACTTCAACATGTCTCAATTACCTTTTCTAAGATTCAGCAGTTTTAATCCGTTACCAGCGCGTCTGCACCGCGCCTTCGCGCGACGAGCAGTATACACAACCCCTGCACAGGATAGCGACGCGACGCGAGACCTAACGAGCAAGCCGGAAGACCAGCACGCTGTTGCCGGGCAATTGACCGAAACTCGCGTAGCCACTGTTCACGATCATGTAGTCACCGGAGAGCACCGGACCAGCGGAGTCAATCGCGCCACCCTTGGCAGGCACCTTGTTGACAGTCGCATAGTCCTGGAGGGTGTTGTATTCCCACACCACCGCTCCAGTGCGTTGATCGTGCGCAAACAGATACCCGCTCAACGAGCCCGTCACCACCAGATCATCAGTCGTACTGGCGGGGGCCGAATAAGCGTCCAGGCAGGCGCGCTGATCCACGGCACAGCGCTGCGGGACTTCCGCATACCAGAGACGCTCACCGGTCTTCATGTCGATGGCGTGCAGCCCTGGCTGGCGGGGCATATCTTCGGCACCACCTGTGCTGCGATCCGATACCGGCACATACACGATGTCACCAGCAAAACTCATTCCCCAATGCACACCGCCGAGGGGTCCACCACGACCGACACGAATCTGCCACAGCACCTTGCCGTTGTCGTCAGGATCGAGCCCGAAGACGAGACCACCCTTGGTGCCGGCCACCAGGATGTCCTTGCCGGTGGACAGCGTGACATTGAGCACCGGAGCACCGATGTCCAGATCCGGACCGGGGTCCGGACAGTTTGGATGGGAGTTCCCACCGCCGCCGGTGCAGGCCATGGTGAAGGCGTCATTACTGGTGGTCTGCAGCACCCAATCCATCTCGCCGGTGTCCATGTTGAAGGCAATCACCGAATCACTGGTGGCGCTGGCGGGCCGAGTGTAGTTCTGCCCGGTGCCGGCATAGAGGCGATTGCGTTTGGCATCGACGGTTGGCGCATCCCAGATTGGTGCCCCAGAGGGAGCAAAAACGGTGTTTCCGGCACTGTTGGTGCCTACCGCCTGCGCCTCCTCCATGATGTAGGTATGCCAGAGCTGCTCTCCGGTGTTGAGATCGTAGGCGGCCATATTGCCTCGGAAGCTGCAACAGGCGTGGCTCAACGTCCCCGCCACTGCAACCTCGATAGAGGACGTGGGCACGAAAACTTTACTGCCATGTACGACCACCGAACCGGTGCTGCGAGCATAGGGGTTGGAATCGACATCCGCGTGCCAGAGTTTTTCGCCCGTCAGAGCGTCGAGCACGAAGACCCTGTTGGAGTTGTCAGCAGCCACCACCAGCGCCTTGTTCAGCACGTCCGAGTGCACGAGCGAGACTGCACCCCTGACCTCGGTGGTGGCCAGAAACGTCCAATGCGCACATCCGGTTGCCAGATCCAGTGCGTAGACGTTGCCACTGCTGCTGCCCATGAACATGACTCCATCGATGATCGTCGGCTGGGCACGGGAGCCCGAGGACTCTTCCATGCCGAAGGCCCAGGCCAGCTCCAGCGTGCCAATGTTGCCGGCATCAATGCGGGTACCGGAGGCAGGCTGATGGCGGGCGCTGCGTTCACCATTGGCCCAGCCATTCCAATTGCCGGCTGCCGTCAGGTCGAGAGCGGTCAGAGGCGCGGCGCACCGAGTGAGCTGTTCAAGACGGGTCGCCAAATAGGGCCGACCGGTGAGGTATTGCGCCACCTGCATCTTCTGGGTGTCACTGAGCGCGGAGCCCTGCGGTGCCATGACGCCCTGTGTCAGCGTGTTGTAGATGCTGTTGGAGGTAAACGTAGCAAGTGCGGTGCGCGCAGGCGTGCGAAGATCAGTGGGAGCAGCATGACAGGTGGCACAATACTGGTTGTACACCGCCTCGCCTTCCGCAGCGGCGGCAGCGACTGCAGTCGACGGGCTACCCACTGCCTGTCCGAAGACAGCGGCACTCGCCAGCAGACTGGCCATCAGGGACAATATGGACAACAGACCAGATCGTGACTTTCTCATTATTATTTTCCCCGATGCATGAACGCAGGTGATGCCCCCCGCCAAAATCATCCAATCCAATCGCGAGGTGATTGTGGTCTGATCTTACCTGAAGCCGTTCAGATTACGAAATCAAACAGCGCCCGAACTACGCTGAATACCGCCTTTTTTATAGCTCAGCCGAGCGGGCTTGGTGTATAGTTCGCAGCCAGTTTCAGCCCGCATTTCAAGACCCTGTACCGTAGTGAGAAAAGACGATGAGCGACAACACCAAGGACAACAATTCAGTCAACAATTCCGACTACGCCGCCAGCGACGCCAGCAGCCGCAAATACTCCAGCCAGGTGGTTGACGGCGTTGAGCACGCGCCCAGTCGAGCCATGCTGAGAGCGGTCGGTTTCGGCGATGCTGACTTCAAGAAACCGCAGATCGGTATCGCTTCCACCTGGAGCATGGTGACCCCCTGCAACATGCACATCAACAAGCTCGCCGAGGAGGTCAATCGCGGCGTCGATGCAGCGAATGGCAAGGGCGTCATCTACGGCACCATCACCGTGTCCGACGGCATCTCAATGGGCACTGAGGGCATGAAGTATTCGCTGGTATCCCGCGAAGTGATAGCCGATTCCATCGAAGCAGTCTCCGGCTGTATGGGCCACGACGCCATCATCGCCATCGGCGGCTGCGACAAGAACATGCCCGGTTGCCTCATGGGCATGGCACGCCTGAACCGTCCGTCACTGTTCATCTACGGTGGCACCATCCAGCCCGGCAAGAACCACACCGACATCATCTCCGTGTTCGAAGCGGTGGGCGGCCATGCCAACGGCCGGGTGTCTGACATCGAACTGAAGAACATCGAAGAAACGGCGATTCCCGGAGCAGGTTCCTGCGGCGGCATGTACACCGCCAACACTATGGCCTCTGCCATCGAAGCCCTGGGCATGAGCCTGCCCAACAGCTCTGCTCAGGACGCGATCTCCAACGAGAAGATCGACGACTGCCTGCGCGCCGGCGAAGCAATCATGAATCTGCTGCGCCACGACATCAAACCTTCGGACATCATGACCCGGAAGGCCTTCGAGAATTCCATCAAGGTGGTCATAGCGCTGGGCGGTTCCACCAATGCGGTGCTGCACCTGCTGGCCATGGCGCACACCGTCGGCGTCGAACTCACACTGGATGACTTCACTCGGCTCGGCGCCAACACTCCATTACTGGCAGACCTGCGTCCAAGCGGCCGCTTCCTGATGTCCGAACTGATCAAGATCGGCGGCATCCAGCCCCTGATGAAGATGATGCTGGATCGCGGCATGCTGCACGGCGATTGTATGACCGTGACCGGCAAAACCTTGGCCGAGAACCTCAAGGAGGTGCAGCCCTACCCGGTCGGTCAGGAGATCATTCAGTCCTTCGACAAACCGATCAAGAAGGACAGCCACCTGGTCATTCTGCGCGGCAACCTCGCCCCGCAAGGCGCCGTCGCCAAGCTAACCGGCAAGGAAGGCCTGGAATTCACCGGCACCGCCCGCGTCTTCAACTCTGAAGAGGAATCCCTCAGGGGCATCCTCGACGGCACAGTGGTCGCTGGCGACGTGTTGGTCATCCGCTACGAAGGCCCGAAAGGCGCACCCGGCATGCGGGAGATGCTCAGTCCCACCTCCGCCATCATGGGCAAGGGGCTGGGCAAAACAGTCGCACTGATTACCGATGGCCGCTTCTCCGGCGGCAGCCACGGCTTTGTGGTCGGGCATATCACACCGGAAGCCATCGAGGGCGGCCCCATCGCCATCGTGCAGAACGGCGACAAGATCACCATCGACGCGCAAACTCACGAAGTGAAGCTGCAACTGAGCGATGCCGACATCAAGGCGCGCTTGGCTGCCTGGAAAAAACCTGCACCCCGCTACACCAAGGGGGTGCTGGCCAAATATGCGAAGACCGTCTCATCTGCGTCAGAAGGCGCTGTAACGGACAAGTATTTGTAATCAGACTGTCATGAAGCTCCGGGTAGCATGCGCTACCCAAGGCCGCCTTAGCCGCCTGCTCATATCGCTGTGGTAGAAATCATTCATGCTGAACACTTACGATCTCAATGAAGAACAGTGCCTGATCTCCGGCCACGAGGAACATACCGCCAAGTCGCTGGCAGGTGCCCTGTGGCTGGACCTCGTCGATCCCGATGAAGAAGAGCGTCGCCTGGTGGTAGTCATGCACCAGCAGATCCTCCCGGACACGGAAGATGTGGAAGAGATAGAT
>CAIOZF010000226.1 GCA_903862645.1 uncultured Gammaproteobacteria bacterium | reverse complement strand
GCGACGCGACAGGATGCTGCCAATAAAGCTGATTCACGCATGGTCATCAAAATTCCTCCTTGGACGCCACATCTGCCAAGAATCTTATCGATCCTGGCGGCAAGATCAAGCTGTATTTACCCGGACGAGTTCCGCCGTCGTGGATGCGGTAGTGTTCGGCGCCGGGGCCGAGGGCGGTTTTCAGGCGGCGGTCGAGCTTGGATTTGCGTTGCGAAAAATAGTCGCCGTCCATGCCGTCGCGCAGGGCGCGTTCGGTTGCCTCAATGTCGGCCAGAGAGCCGGTGATGCGCTTGTATTCCGTCAAATAACGCTTGGCCCAGGGTGCATCTGTTGCGCCTTTTGCCGGCGCGGCCAGCGGTTCGCGCCCTTGCAGGGCATGGCGGGCGAAGACTGAGAGCAGTGCCAGTTCTGCGGGGGGCAGGGTCAACTCTTGGCCGGCGGCCAAAATGCGCTGGCGTGGCAAATCCAGCAGCAATTCGGGCGGTGCCATAGCAGCCCGGGCAGCGGCCACGGTCTGGTTGAAGCTGGCCTGACCAGTCAGTAAGGCGGTGGGCAGGCCGTGGCGCAAACTCACAAAGGGGATCTCGGCCAGGGTGACGACGGCGCTGGCCGTGTCTGCCAACTGGCCGTCACGCGTTTGCAAGACACGGCTATAGGGTGTGGGGTAAAAGAAGTCGTAGCTTGACTCTAAGGGCTCGCTCACCAGCACATGGCTCAGGCGGTCTTGTGGTCGGCCGTACAGCGACAAGGCGTAGCCCAGGTAAAAACCCATGGTCTTGCGCCCGCCGGCAATGGAGGCATGAAGGGCACAGCCAGCGTCGGCGGTGATGCTGCGCACATGGGCAGTAATAAAGTCTGCTGCGGCCCGGTTGTCTTGCGGGCTGCGAATGTCTTGCATGGGTTGGCGCTGGGCATCTCGCATCACGTGAATGTGGCTGCGGTCAAACTGTATGCCGGGCATGTGGTAGTCCGAGCAGAGCTTGTGGAACCAGCCCATGTCGTCACTCAGCAACGACAGCTCGGCCCGGCGGGCACCCTCTGCGCTGGTGATCAGGTGAACTTCGGTTGGGATGAAGGGCGCATACTCGTCTGAAGCCAGTGCGTACAGCGTTTCGGTCACGATCTGTGGCGTCAGGCCGCTCACGGCCAGCAGCACGCGTCGCGAAAACGTGGCCGGGTCAGCCGCGCTGCTAAGGTCTGACAGGGGTTTGATAGAACTCATGCCGGGCAGTTTATGGCCCCGTTCCGTTTTTGTGGGATGCGGCAAGCTTGCCACCGACATGAGACCTTGGCTAAACATACCGCGCCGCCGCGCAACCTGACGCATGGCTGGTCTTGTCTGTCGGTAGACTCACAGTAGGTCTCCTGTTTGTTTTAATGCCGTTTTTTTGTTCCATCTTAGTCCATCAAGGCTCACGGTGCGAGCCCCAAAGACTGTGAACTCATCCAGTCCCGGCTTCACTTCCTCCATCTTTTCGGGCTCAGCAGGTGATCTTGGCGAAGCGGAGAATAGGCCTAACCAAGATCTAAACGCCGGCTTAAGCCATGACCGTACAAGTTCCAGGCGCCCAGCACAGCACTACAGCAAGACGTCCTGCCAATCGTCAATACAGACTCAATGTTGGAGGTTTTGAAAAATGACTGCACAAATAGGTGAGCAGCTGCGATACCAAGGCGAGGATGCGACCATGTGCACAGAGCCACTGGCCGACTATTTCGCCATGGGTGGGCGCAAGCCAGAGTTCCAGTTCAACTGCACGGCGCTTTGGCGTGCTTATGTCGGCAGGTGGGAAATCGTGGCTGGTCGACTGTACTTGTTGAAACTGACTGGCACGCTGATGGACGGTAGCGTTGTCAGTTTGGAGTCGGTGTTCCCAGGCCACCCCGAAAGGGTGTTTGCGCACTGGTACACAGGCACCATCCGCATACCGCAAGGGCAGCGTCTGCATTACCGACATATGGGCTACGGCAGTGTCTACGAGAGTGACGAGATGCTGGCGTTTGAGCAAGGCGTGATCTGCTGTAGCTGGGTGCAGCAGAACGGGCAAGCCACGCCAGATGTTTCGAAGCCCCAGGGTTACACGGCAGGTTCGATGACTCATTTTCCGTCCGCCCGATGGTCGAACACGCACGGTGCGGGCGGGACTGAGCAAGGAGAGCAGACGTGATCGCCATAGAACTGTATTCCCCAAATCCTGTGTTTGGAATGAACCCGGCCCAATTTCTGTACCTGGCTCTGGGGGCGTTGACGCTGGTGATTATTTGCGTTGCCCATCTTTGGCAACACCGTCATGACTAGCCACAAGGCCAAATCCTCAACTGGCTGATGGAAGAGCGGCACCCGGAGCGAAAAAGGCTGTGGTACCGCATTCGCGCTTGGGTGATTGCACCCGTGCTGGTAGTCTTGAGCGTTGTGATTTTCTGGCCTGTGGTCTGGTGGATGAAGTGCGCTGAACTGCTGAATGACCGCCGTGCGGCCCAAGAGCGGGAGGAGGCAGTCTTCAAAGTAAAGGCGCAACATTTGCTGGAGAGGCTCACCGTTGAGGAGATCGAGTCCAGAGAGATGGTGTACGACCCGCTGAACGCAGTGCCCAATCTTCCTTTCGGCCACCTGAACGAGGTGTGGGCCCAACTCAAGGCTGCCAAGCAGACCAGAGATGAACTCTGGTCCTTCGCCGCCACCTGGCCTGGTGATGACGACACGCCTGAGTTGCGAAAGGGTTATGTGCTCTGGCACAGGCGCAAGCCTCGTGGCTATATTCTGAAAATGAGCAACGAACTCGACGCTGTACAGCCCAAAGGACCACAGACTTTGGGTTCGGGCT
>CAIOZF010000225.1 GCA_903862645.1 uncultured Gammaproteobacteria bacterium | reverse complement strand
CCCAGGCAGCGGCGGCTCCGGCAAGGGTGGTGTTGTCGGCTGGGTCGTCTGGCTGGTGATCGCGACCGTACTGCTGGGGGTGTTCTTTGGACGATGAGACCCGATGCAAACGCGAGCGCAGAGGAAAATTGTCGCTGCTGCTGGCGGGGTGGCTCAGCCTGATTTTGGTCCTACTACCCACCGCTGTGCAGGCCTGGGGCACCCAGGGCCATCAGGTGGTTGCCAATCTGGCGCAGGCGCAGCTCAGTGTCAAGGCCAAGCTGGCAGTGGAACGCTTATTGGCTCTCGAGCCAGGCCAGACCTTGGCCAGCATCTCCACTTGGGCTGACGAGCACCGCAGCCCTGCGACGGCCGCTTGGCATTACGTCAATTTCCCCAAGAACAGCTGCAGCTACTCAGCCGAGCGGGATTGTCCAGATGGGCAGTGCGTGGTGGCGGCTATTGACCGCCAGCGTGACATCCTGGCGTCCACTGCCACAGACGAGGTTCGGCTACGGGCCCTGAAGTACCTCGTCCATCTGGTGGCCGATGTCCACCAACCATTGCATGCCGGATACGGCGAGGACCGAGGCGGCAACAGCTACCAGCTGCAGGCCTTCATGCGCGGCACGAACCTGCATGCTTTCTGGGACTCAGGCTTGATCCGAGCGCTTGACCAGGACACTGAGGTCATGACAGCACGTTTGGCGTCAAGCACTGCCAGCCCAGCGAGGAGCCAGGAGCTGGAGCGGGCAGGGGGAACTTTCAATGCCACTCAGGCTGCAGAGGAGTCTTGCCGTATCGTGGGGCAGCCTGGCTTTTACCCAGGACGGCTGGTGGATCAGGCCTACATCCAGCGTTTTACGCCCATCATGGAGCAGCGCCTACAACTGGCGGGAGCACGCCTGGCCGGGTTAATAAATCTGGCTCTTCAGTCACAGTAACCCTGTACTTTCGAAACAATGGCTGACTCCGTCTATTACCTTCCAGGCCACGGCGGGCGACTCAGCAAGGGCTTGGGAGAGGCTCTGATTGGTCGAGGTTTTGACATCTGTGGACGGGAAACCGTTGGTGAATTTCGGGCGCTGAGGTTCGCGGACCAGGTGGAACTGGTCGCAGAAGACTTGCGTACCCTGTGCTGGCACCCGCACGCTCACGTGATTGCCAACTCCTTTGGAGCCTACCTGTTCTTGCACGCCCAGGCTTTGCTTCCGCCGTTCATTGGCAAGGTTCTGCTGCTGTCACCGATCGTGGGTGAGTTTTCTGAAGAGGGGTCATCAATTGGCTTTATTCCGCCCAGGCCAGACCGCCTGCTCAAATTGGCTCAGACCGGCTCGTATCCGACGCCAATGCACTGCGAAATCCACGTTGGCGCTCAGGACTGGCAGAGCAATCCGGATAACGTCCTCAAATTGGCTGCTCTTTTGCATTTGCCGGTGACAGTGGTGCCTGATGCCGGGCACATGCTCGGCAAGGAGTACGTGGGGAAATTGCTCGGCGGGTGGTTAGTGAAAGCTGGAGTAGGGGATTGAGTGCGCGACGCGGATGTCGGGCAAGCTCATCTTCGTCAACTACCAGTCAGAGGTCCCTTGGCTTGCCCTGCACTGAAAGCGTGAGGCGACGTACATTTCTCCTTCCCCGACATATTACTGAGCGTAATGAGAGAGGTGCGATATGCAGAAAAAGATGAGTGACGAGCCCGTCAATCCAGACTACCCCGCATCCATTGATGCAGCCGTCAGGCTACTACAAAGCATGGTCCCTGCTGAAGAGTTGGTCAAGATCACGCAGATGGAGGAGGACGAGCTCATCCGCCTGCACCGTGGCTTCGGGATGTGGATCAGAAATAACTTTGGTCTTTGGAAGGGCAACAAGGCATTGCTAATGGAAACTGGGAAAAGACACCCCGATGATGCCTCGGGGGTAATCATTACGGCGCTGTGGCGAACACTAAGGGACAGTCTGCCTAAGGTTCATTAACTCCTAGCCTTCCAGTTATGTTTCACACCACTGCCAATTTTTGATTCCAGGGGTCAATTGGAGATCGATTTGGTTTTGAGGGCTCGTCGTGATCGAAACCGTATTCGACACTATGAGAAATCCCCGGATTTGCGGATTTCGTCCTGCACTCACTGCTCATGTGGGCTGTGGGCATGGATGATGATGCAGTGACGCTGTAACAGTGAATGACCGCGATATTCGTCCAGTAACATCTGTCTCATCGGCGTTGGTTCGTTTACATAAATATTGAGGAGGCGCCATGTCAGATTCACCATCAATTAAGCCCGCTCGGGGCTGGCTTTTCCGGAACTTGAAGTCGCTGCTCGTAATGGCTTCAATGGCTGGCTTGTTGACCTTGAATGCGGCAACGGTCATGAATTCAACTACGCATGACGTTCTCTATAGTGGCGTGCAAAAGGCGTTTCTTTTTTTAGGCGCCGATGTTGCCGACGGTGTACTGAGCAAGAGCCCGACGGTTCGGTCGATGCAACAAATTGCGGTTGCGACCAAAGCCATTAAGGAGGAAGTTGTTGATCTCAAGGCGACAAATAAAAAGCTGAACGGCGACCTCCAGGATCTGCGGGTCAAACATGACAACGAGATCAGTGCCGCGAGCGGCCGCGGGAAATCGACCAAAGAAATCGCCTCGAATGTTCAAAAGCGACTTGCAAAAGGCGTGGCAAGAAATATGGCTGCCTTGCCGGCAGAGGCGGTTCCTTATCTGGGGATAGGCGTGACATTGGTCGTCACATCACTCGATATCTACGACGCATGCACGACGATGAAGGAGATCAATGGGCTGCTCGTGATGCTGGG
>CAIOZF010000224.1 GCA_903862645.1 uncultured Gammaproteobacteria bacterium | reverse complement strand
ACAGAAAAGCGGGGGGGGGGTGGGGGGGGGGTTGCGTGCCATCCTACCATCGCGCCCCACAATTCTGTCCTGTTAAAAAAACGGCCGAACGATTAGACTAACCGCCTCATTTTTCCCCTGGAACCTTGCCTGTGGGTCATAGAACTCCTCTTTACCAGCAGCATCTCGATGCGGGCGCCAGAGTCGTCGACTTCGGCGGCTGGGACATGCCCATCCAATACCAATCCTTGATCGAAGAGCATCATGCGGTGCGTCAGCACGCCGGCATATTCGACGTCTCCCACATGACAGTTGTGGATGTGAACGGTGCGGATGCCAAGGCCTGGCTGCAATATCTGCTGGCCAACGATGTCGACAGACTGAAGGAAGAGGGCAAGGCGCTCTACAGCGCCATGCTCAATGCAGACGGCGGCGTGGTCGACGATCTGATTGTCTATCGCCGGCAGAACGGCTATCGACTGGTGGTCAACTGCGGGACCCGCGACAAAGATCTGGCTTGGATGCAGCAACATGCTGAAGGCTTCCAGGTCAGCATCACCTATCGTCCCGAGTTGGCGATCCTCGCCGTGCACGGCCCCGAATCCATCGACAAGGTCTGCTCTCTGCTGGCGCCGGATGTGGCTGCCAGCGTCCAGGCGCTGGGCAACTTCAAGGCGCTGGAATCCGGCACCTGGTTCATCGCCCGCACCGGCTACACCGGCGAACGCGGCCTCGAACTCATCGTTCCGGGCGCAGACGCACCCGCACTGTGGGACAAACTGCTGGCCATCGGCGTGCGCCCCATCGGCCTCGGCGCCCGCGACACACTGCGTCTCGAAGCCGGCATGAATCTATACGGGCACGACATGGACGAGAGCATCTCCCCGCTGGCCGCCAACATGATCCAGACCATCGCCTGGGAACCCGCCTCGCGCCAGTTCATCGGCCGCGCCGCCGTGGAGCAACACCGTGCCCGGCAGGAAGCTGGCGAGCTGCCGTATCTGACGGGCCTGGTCATGGAAGAGCGCGGCGTGCTGCGCGAAGGGCTGCGAGTGGTCTGCGCCGTGAATGGTCAGGAGCGCGAAGGCATCATTACCAGTGGTACCTACTCGCCCACATTGAAGCATTCCATCGCCTTGGCTAGAATCCCGGTTGGCAGCATTGATTGCCAAGTCGATCTGCGCGGCAAGCTCATTCCTGTTCGAATCGTCAAACCAAATTTCGTGCGCTTCGGCGCCAAGGTTTTTGAATAGTTTTATCCATTTGCAGTTCGTCAATTTTAGAAAGAGGATTGATCAGTGAGCAGTTTCCCCGAAGGATTGAAGTACGCGGCAACCCACGAGTGGGTTCGGGTTGAATCAGACGGCAGCGTTACTGTCGGCATCACAGACCACGCTCAGGAGTTGCTCGGCGACATCGTGTTCATCGATTTGCCCAAGCTCGGCGCCACTGTCACCGCCAAGCAGGAGATCAGCGTCGTCGAGTCGGTCAAGGCCGCTTCTGACATCTACGCCCCCATCTCCGGCAAGGTTGTCGCAATCAACGACAACCTGCTCGACTCTCCCGAAATTGTGAACTCCTCTCCGTATGGCGACGGCTGGTTCTGCAGAATTGTGCCAAGCAACACGTCCGAAATGGACGCATTGCTCAGTGCGAACGGCTACGCAGAGATCTGCGAGTAACCGCGACTCGTAACAAGCACTACTGAATATCACTTTGAACTGCACTACCGCAGGGCTCCGCATTAGCCGGGCCCTGCCCTTTACTATTTATCCGAGGCTATCCATGATTGGCAGCGCTGCGAATGCTCAGAACCCATCGATCAGGACACTGGAATGTCTGCAAAACGGCGACGAATTCATCGGCCGTCACGTTGGCCCGGACGAGTCCGACATTCGCGCGATGCTGGAAGAGTTGCAGCTGACATCGCTGGAACAGTTGATCGAGATGACGGTGCCCGAGTCCATCGCCCTCAAGCGACCGCTGGCACTGGGCAAGCCCACGACTGAAATCCAGGTGTTGGCGAGACTCAAGGCCATGGTCAGCTCCGACAAGCCCGCCCGCTCTTTCATCGGTCTCGGTTATTACGACACGATTACTCCTAATGTCATCGCCCGCAACGTGCTGGAGAATCCAGGCTGGTACACCGCCTATACTCCTTATCAGCCCGAGGTCTCCCAAGGCCGCCTCGAAACCCTGCTGGCATTCCAGCAAATGGTTCTCGACCTGACCGGCATGGATCTGGCCAACGCCTCGCTGCTGGACGAGGCGACCGCTGCAGCAGAAGCGATGGCCATGGCGAAGCGCATCAGCAATAACAACAGCGAGACTTTTTTTGTCGACCAGGAATGCTTCCCGCAGACTATTGACGTGATCAAGACCCGTGCCGAGGCCTTCGGCTTCAGCCTGATCATTAGCGACATCGCCAACCTCCCACAGCACGACGTGTTCGGCGCGATTTTCCAATATCCCTCCAGCAACGGCAGCGTGCGCGATCTGGAAGCCACAATTGCAGCGTTGCACGCGCAGAAGGGCATCGCCGTGGTCGCTACCGACCTGATGAGTCTGGTCGTACTGAAGGCGCCGGGAGAATTCGGCGCTGACGTGGTGCTCGGCAGCTCGCAGCGCTTCGGCGTGCCGATGGGCTACGGCGGCCCGCACGCGGCTTTCTTCGCGACCCGCGATGAATACAAACGTGCAGTGCCAGGTCGCATCATTGGTGTCTCCATCGACGCACGCGGCAAACAGGCGTTCCGCATGTCGCTGCAGACGCGCGAACAACACATCCGCCGCGAGAAGGCCAACAGCAACATCTGCACCTCGCAGGCGCTGCTCGCCAACATCGCCTCCATGTACGCGATGTACCACGGGCCGGAAGGCCTGCGTACCATCGCCCAGCGCATTCACCGCCTGACGGCGATTCTGGTGAACGGTCTGCAGAGCAAAGGCATCAGCACCGTCAACGCCCAGTTCTTCGACACGATTACCATTAACGTGACCGCCGCACAGCGCGCCGCGATTCTGAGCCGCGCCACCGCTGCCGGCATCAACCTGCGCATCGACCTGCCAGGCAGCCTCGGCATCAGCCTGGACGAGTGCACCAGCGCCGCAGAAGTCGCGAGCCTGTGGCACGTCATACTCGGCGAGCAGGCCAGCGGTTTGACCGTGAATGCCATCGATCAACAGATATGCAACGGCACGGCTGCCGTCAGCGGCATCCCCCGCGACCTGCAACGTACCAGCCTTTTCCTCACACATCCCTGGTTCAATCGCTACCATAGCGAGACCGAGATGCTGCGCTACCTGAAGCGCCTGGAGAACAAAGACATCTCGCTGACCCACGCGATGATTCCGCTCGGCTCCTGCACCATGAAACTGAACGCGACGGCCGAGATGATCCCTATCAGCTGGCCCGAATTCAGCAAACCGCACCCGTTCGTTCCAGTTGAGCAGACTGGCGGTTACCGACAGATGATTGCAGAGCTGGAAGACATGCTCGCCGAGATCACCGGCTTCGACACCGTGAGCATGCAGCCGAACTCCGGCGCACAAGGGGAATACGCCGGCCTGCTGGCCATCCGCAATTACCTGATCAGCCAGGGACAGGGACAGCGCAACGTCTGTTTGATTCCAAGCTCCGCCCACGGCACCAACCCCGCCAGCGCGCAAATGATCAGCATGAAAGTCGTCGTGGTTGCCTGTGACGAGCACGGTAACGTCGACATCGCCGACCTGCGTGCCAAGGCAGAACAATACAAAGAAACACTCGCGGCGCTGATGATTACCTATCCGTCGACACATGGCGTGTACGAAGAGGGCGTAAAAGAAATCTGCCAGATCGTCCACGACTTCGGCGGCCAGGTATACATGGATGGTGCCAACCTCAACGCCCAGGTGGCCGTGACTCGCCCCGGGGACATCGGCGCGGACGTCTCCCACGTCAACCTGCACAAAACCTTCTGCATTCCGCACGGCGGCGGTGGACCCGGCATGGGCCCCATCGGCGTGAAGAAACACCTGGCACCGTTCCTCGCCAACCACGCGCTGGTCACTCTCGAAGGCCCGAACGTCGGCAACAGCGCCGTGTCTGCGGCGCCCTGGGGCAGCGCCAGCATTCTGCCGATCTCCTGGACCTACATCAGCCTGATGGGTGCCGCAGGTCTTCTGAAGGCGACGCAGGTGGCGATCCTCAACGCCAACTACATTGCCCGCAAACTGGAGCCACATTTCCCGGTGCTCTACAGCGGCAGAAACGGCACAGTGGCGCACGAGTGCATCATCGACCTGCGCCCACTCAAGGCAGCCTCCGGCATCAGCGAAGAAGACGTGGCGAAGCGCCTGATGGACTACGGTTTCCACGCGCCAACCATGTCGTTCCCGGTGGCGGGCACGTTGATGATTGAGCCGACGGAGAGTGAATCGAAGCTGGAACTGGACCGCTTCATCGAAGCCATGATCAGTATCCGCAAAGAGATCGCGCGCGTTGAATCCGGCGAGCTGGATGCGCTCGACAACCCGCTCAAACACGCGCCCCACACGCTGGCCGACATCATGGACGGCAACTGGCAGCGCGGCTACAGCAAGCAGGAAGGGGCCTGGCCGGTGCAGGGACTGAAGGACAGCAAGTTCTGGCCGTCGGTCAACCGCATCGACAACGTCTACGGCGACCGCAATCTGTACTGTGCGTGTCCGGCGATGGATACGTACCAATAAAGGCTATACATGGCCTCTTGCATCCAGGTGAGTTTTTCCAGGCTACCTAAATCGAGCCTTGTATACTCGCCGCGGGTGCAAGTGTAAGCTTGAAGAATGTTGAAAAGATGCAGCTCACCGCCGCATAGGCAATAGATCACAAAACGGATTGTAACTTCGCCTTCAACTTCAACAAGTTCCTCTTCAGGGCGACCAGAATTACAATGAGAAATGTATGTTAGTCGATTTAATGACTGCAGTGGCTCTAGTCACGCTTTATCTGATCCTTGCGCATTTCGTGAGCTATGAACTAAGCAAGAATCGAATCTTGAAGAAGCAGAAATGGGATTTGAATATCTGCTGCGGAAAAACCGATGGAGGTGGAGTGAATGTTGATATCGTCCAACATAAAGAGCTGCCAGGTTTTCGGCAGGTGGACAGCATCTACAATCTCCCGTTCGAGGATGGTGAGTTCGAATCAGTTTTGTGCTCTCACACCATAGAACACGTAGATGATCCCGAAAGATTCTATGCGGAATTGCAGCGCGTCGGCAGACGCGTCACTTTGGTGGTTCCGCCTCTTTACGATTTGGGGGCCGTGCTGAACATAATGGAGCACAAGTGGATTTTCATCACGTTTAGAAAAGAGCACCACAAATTGCCAAGATTTGTGAAGTTGCCCTTTTCCGACTCTTATCAAAAGCGCTTTGGTCAAAGAAACAGCGGGTGATTTCCAGACTTTTAATGCATGAGTACCGGGCTGCTACAAAAGTTGGCTAGACCGAGGGCACGTCGCTGAGCGCCGCCCCTAATCTCTATCTTAATTGCGCTCCTACAGATAAGGCTCGATCAGTCGCTCGCTCACCTGCCACAGCTTTGCTGCGGCATCGTCGGTGGCAAACGCCGCAGTCCGAGGCCGTCCTCGCTTATAGAAATAATGCCCGCCCGCATTCACGCTGGCCTCATCCTGTGAACTCGCCAGCCAGATAAACGTATCCGCGCCCTGTTCGACGCTCACCATGAACGGATACAGCACAACGCCCAACACCCGACCGACCAACCCACCCTTGCCCCAGATCGGTGTGCGCACCGCCCCTGGGTGAAACGAACTCGAGACGATATTGCGATCCCCATGGCGCCGCTGCAGCTCGCGCGCTGTCAGCAGATTCATCAATTTTGAACGCCCGTATGCCTTCAGTGTGGTGTAGTCCTTCTCCAGATTCAAATCATCAAAGTCCAGCGGACTGTTGTTATGTCCATACGAACTGGTAAACACCACTCGCTTCATCCCTGTATTCCCCTCCCCCAACATCCTCCCCAACAACTTCCTCATCAGCAAAAAGCCACTCAAATGATTCGTCACAAAGGTCGTCTCAAAGCCCTCCGCCGTGACCGTCCGCGGCCCATTCGCCCCGCCCGCGTTATTGCACAACACATCGATGACAGGTAAATCCGCCAGCAGCGCATCCGCCACCTTGCTGACACTGGACAACAAACTGAAATCCGCCACATACAACGACACCCTCGCGTTACCAGTCGCCGCGACAATGCTCGCCACCGCATCTCGCCCTCTGCTCTCGCTGCGACACACCAGCGCCACCGTTGCACCGCGACTGGCGAAGTTCTTTGCTGCTTCGTAACCAATGCCGCTGTTGGCGCCGGTGACTATGTAGGTTTTGCCGGAGAGATCTTGGGGGGTTGGCATGTGTTCGGTCCTGTTGGGCGGTGAGGGTAATGGTGCAGTCACTATACTGGGAAATCGGGGGCGCGGGATAGTATAGGAGCCCTCCCCGTAAATCGCTCTCGGGAGGTTTCCGAAGAATGATATTGCCTCACCACCTGCGCCGGGTTGTGCTTTTGGGGCACCAGGGCATAGACTCACTTCAATCGAATTTTAGCGCAGGCAAAGAGCAAATCTAATGCACGAAATCATCTGTCCGCATTGCGGGAAAGCTTTCAAAATTGACGAGGCCGGTTACGCGGACATCCTGAAACAGGTCCGCGACAGCGACTTCGACAAGCAATTGCACGCACGGCTCGAACTGGCCGAGCAAGACAAGCGTAACGCGGTCGAACTCGCTCAGGCCAAACTCGCGGCCGAGTCGCAAAAGTACGCCGCAGCAAAGGACGCCGAGATTCAAAATCTGAAGGCGAAACTCGATGCAGGTGAAGTCGCGCGCAAGCTCGCCGTGAACGAAGCACTGAATGCGGTGGAAAAGCAGCGCGATGCGCTCGCCAACCAGCTTGAGCAGGCGAAGCGTGAGACGCAGTCTGCTACCAGCCTGGCCGAGGCGAAGTCCGCTAACGAACTGCAGAAAGCCGCCACGGTGAAGGATGCCGCCATCCAGGACCTGAAGGCACAGCTCGAGCGTTCGGCGCTTGAAAAGCAGCTCGCGGAGAAGTCGCTCAAGGACAAGTACGAAACGCAGATCAAGGATCGCGATGACGCGATCGAACGCCTCAAGGACATGAAGGCGCGTCTGTCGACCAAGATGGTTGGCGAGACGCTCGAGCAGCACTGCGAGACTGAGTTCAACCGCATTCGCGCGACGGCGTTTCCGAAGGCGTATTTCGAGAAAGACAATGACGCACGCTCTGGCAGCAAGGGCGACTACATCTTCCGCGATGCGGATGAGGCTGGCACTGAGATCGTCTCGATCATGTTCGAAATGAAGAACGAGAATGATCGCACGGCGTCCAAGAACAAGAACGAGGATTTCCTGAAGGAACTCGACAAGGATCGCACCGAGAAGGGCTGCGAATATGCGGTGCTGGTCTCGCTGCTGGAGCCCGACAGCGAGCTCTACAACACCGGGATTGTCGACGTGTTCCACCGCTACCCGAAGATGTACATCATCCGGCCGCAGTTCTTCATTCCGATGATCACGCTGCTGCGAAACGCGGCGATGAACGCGCTCAAATACAAGTCAGAGCTGGCACTTGTGAAGGCGCAGAGCATCGACATCACGAACTTCGAAAACGATCTCGAGATATTCAAGACCGCCTTCTCAAAGAATTACGATCTCGCCTCCAAGCGCTTTCAAACAGCGATCGATGAGATCGACAAGTCCATCGATCACTTGCAGAAAACGAAGGAAGCCCTGCTCGGTACTGATCGAAACCTGAGGCTTGCGAACGACAAGGCGCAGGACGTCACCATCAAGAAGCTGACGAAGGGCAACCCGACGATGGCGGCCAAGTTCGCGGAAGGCACAGACTAGATTTGCCTCGTCCCTTCCGATCATCCAATCCGAGCATGTCCCTCATGCCGTGCTATCCCTACTTCGCCAGCGGATCCGGCCGCATCTGGAAGTGATACACCTTGCTCGTCGTGCCCGGCCCCGTCTCCATGTGGAAGGGCGCGCGGCTGCTCAGCGTGGACCACAGGCCCCGGCCTTTCCACCCTGCAGCCGGGTCGTCGATGCGGCCATCCAGCCACTTGGTGTAGAAGCCCAGCGGGTAGGGCACGGTCAGCCGCACCCATTCGCCATCGTTCAGCACCAGCAACGCGCCCGACTGATTGCCCGTGTTGATCGGCGTGTTGGCGCCAAGACCAAAAGTGTCGTGCTGGTCCACCCAGGTGTAGTAGCTGCCCTCGGAACTGCCCGATTGCGTGAGGTTCTTGAACTGCGGCAGCGGCTCGGTGTAGAAGCTCCAGCCTTCGGGGCAATGCTGGCCATTTGCAGTCGGCCCATTGAGCGGCCCCTCGCACTTGCGGCGATCGAAGCTGCCCATGTGGCCGCTGGAGAGTGCCACCCAGGCCACGCCGTCGCGGTCGATGTCCATGCCGCGCGGCGAGAAGCCTTCGATGGCATTGCCGTTGGCGTCCACCGGCAGTTCGTAGATTTCCGTCAGCGCAGTCGTGGACGGGTCAGCTCCCGGCACGATGCGCAGCACCGCGCCCGGGTAGCTCAACGTCGAGCCCCACACCGAGCCATCGGCGGCCGGTGCCACGGCATAGAAGCCCGCTTGAACGCGCTTGTCCCGCGCAGGGTCAAGCGGCTCGTCAGGTTGCGCATAGCCTTCGTCGCGCACGCCATTGCCATTGCTGTCCAGAATCAGCGGCGTCCAGCCCTGCGCTGCCACCGCGTCGCCCGTGTCCAGAAACTGCCGCGTATTCAGCCAGCCCACCACGGCGCCGCCACCGCTGGTCCACAGGGTGTTGTCGGCGTCTTCGGCAAACATGAGGTGATGGGTGCCGAAGCAGGTGTTGATCGGTGTATAGACATCCGTGGCCGGGTCATACACGCCCAGATGGCGGCCGGAGCGGCCCACCGGGAACATGTGCGCCGAAGGGTGGTCCGAGCCCTCGCCACAGAAGGCTGGCACGTTGGCCGGATCGCGGGCGCGGGACGTAATCCACACACGGCCGTCCTGATCCATCATCGGGTTGTGCACCGTGGTGGAAGTGTCCCACACCGCCTCGGTGCCCCAGTTGGCCGACGGCCCCATGGGCGGCGCCACCGGAGGGTTGTAGTTCGGGTCTTCCGGGAACACCGGCACCTGAGATATGGCGTGCGTCACCGGATCGAGCACCGGAAGATAGTCGGCCGATTCCTCCAGCGCGCCGTACAAGCGGCCAAAGGCATTTATTGTCGGGTCGCGCCGGTCGGTGGACACCAGGTCGTGCAGATAGGCACGCGGATCGGCCCAGTCCCACTGCGTGATGACCACATTGCGCTCCAGCCCGTGCGGACGCTCCGGCACCGGCGGCAACTCGCCCGCCGCGATGCGGTCGGTCCAGTCGGCGTACATCTGCAGCGTGCGCTTGTCGCCCATGCCAGCCAGTGTGTTGGTCATGAAGGCTCCCGCCTGACCGGCACGCACGCGCTGATTCCAGGACTCGAAGGAATTCTCGGCAGACGCAAATAAGTCGGGGATAGTGCGCGTGGCCTCAGTGCCCATCTGGTGACACACCACGCAGCCGCCATTGCTGACGAGGCGGATGAAGTCGTCCTGATTACGCACGCCCTCGGCGATGCCATTGCCATCCTGCCCCGTGCCCGGAAACTCGTGCGCCTCGGGAACTTCCAGCAGCGAATACCAGTAGCCCGCCGGATAGAGCTGCGCCGCCGTGGCCGCATCGGGCGCCGGCACCGCGCGCAGATCCAGCGTCACTCCCGGTTGCGTGCTGAGCCTGGGCGAATCCACCAGGCCATAACCGCGCACCCACACGACATAGGTGCCGCCTGGCAGGTCAGGAATCAGGAACAAACCGTCTTCATTTGTGACTACCGTTTTTGAATACAACGTCGGCAAATCCCGCGTCTCGGCAATCACCCACACGCCCGCCTCAGGGCCATTGGGGCCCGAGACGCTGCCAGCGATGTCATCGCTGTCGAATGTTGGCAGAACCGAAGCAGGCGCTGCGGGAGCTGTGGTGGCAACAGGCGTGGCCTCTTCACCACAGCTGGTCAGCGCCAGCAGAGTGAGTATGGAAATGGCGAGGGGCAGCGGGCGCTTGATGATCATGGAGTCCTCTTCTTCTTGTTGTTTTTGGAAGGTGGAAAGGGGCAGGTTCAGTGGTGCGCAAAGCGGGGTCAGGGGGACTGTAACTCAATGGCGAGAGGGTTGGTAGGTGCAATGGTGGGGTCGATCACAGGCGCGGATGCCTACGGTGTCCACGCCGACGAACTTGCTCTGCCTTCGCCTTCGGAGAACTCTTATGAAAGTAGACCTTGTAGCAAATCTCAAGCGCCAAGCGACCAAAATCCTTGCCGATCTGCATGAGAGCAAAGAACCTAAACTGATCACTGAGAATGTCTGACGTCTATGGAGTTTATGGTTTATTCCCTGGCAGGAAGTGATTGAACGGATCCACGAAGCCATTGAGTTACATCTGGAAAGCCTCAAGGCTGATGGAATAGCAACGCCGCCTTCTGTTTCGTCAATCGAATTTCTGGAAGTCTCTTAGTTCCCATTTCAATCCAAAGTCGCTGGTCTGGTTTACCGTGCAGATTAAAATTTATCTCCTACACTCAGACTAGGCGCTGATCTCAAAGCTATAGAAAGCGCCATTTTAGAAATATCCTGCGCACCTTCCCCATTAATGTTTATGTAGATACAATAACCTACAGTGAAAATCACTTTCGATCCTCAGAAACGCGAGAGCGCTCTGATTCTGCGCGGGCTCGATTTCTCAGATGCGGCCATAGTTTTTCAGGGCGTCGCCGTGGAATTCGAAGATATCCGCAAAGATTATGGTGAAAAACGAATTATCTGCTTTGGAATGTTGGCAGGTCGGATGGTTGTTGTGGGCTACACACCGCGTGGCGCGGACCGTCACATTTTCAGCATGAGGAAGGCAAATGAACGCGAACAAGCACGCCTCGCTTCGCTCTTTGAAATCTGATCTGGCTCGGGTTGATGCTCACACATTGGAAGCAGAAGAGCTGGAAGAACTTCCAGAGCTTACTGAAGAGATGTTAGCTCGTGCGACAGTGAACAAGGGCGGTAGGCCTATATCAAAAAATCCTCGTAAATTGATTTCCATCCGCTTACCTGAACAGGTGATTGAACGCTGGAAAGCTACCGGTGCTGGCTGGCAAACACGAATGGCGGAAAGGTTGAGCGAAATTCGATAGAGACGACTTTTTTTATTAGCCATGCCATCAAAAACCTCGTGCCTGGAAAGACCCCTCACCGGAATTTTTCCCCACGCACTGCGGTCTTGTTCGCGACCCACAGTGCTCTCGTCGTGCTTCATGTTGGCATGGATTGCACGACGTCACATTCAACTGATATTGTTGCGGCCTGTTCGCGTGCCGCGCGTGCTTCTTAGGAGACCATCATGTTAAAACCCGTTCTGCAAATCCTGGCCGGTGCCAGCCTCTGTCTGGCGGTGGCTCTGCCCGCTGCCGCACAATCCGATGACATCTTTTACTCTGCCCACCACAACTATCGAGCAGTTCCAGTGGTCGATGGCCTGATGCAGCCCTGGTCCATGGCCTGGTTGCCCGGTGGCGACATGCTCGTCACTGAAAAGCCAGGTCGTCTGCGCATCGTGCGCGACGGCAAACTGTTACCGGACGCGGTTCCCGGCGTACCGGAAGTGCTTTATAACGGCCAGGGCGGGCTGTTCGATGTGGTACCTCACCCGGACTTTAGCAATAACCAGTTTGTGTATCTGACCTTTGCCAAGCCGGTCGGTGACAACTCCACGACTGCCATCGTGCGCGGGCGCTTCGAAAACGACCAGCTGACTGACGTCGTTGAAATTTTCGCCGCCAGTGCCGCTGGTCGGCCCGGTCATTACGGTGGCCGTCTGGCGTTCAGTCCGGACGGCCATATGTTCCTGAGTCTGGGGGACCGACAGGCGCCGCCGTCTGGTGATCTGGCTGCTCACCCGGCACAAGACAACTCCAACCACCAGGGTGTGATCGTGCGCTTGAATGATGATGGCAGCGTGCCTTCGGACAACCCCTTCGTCGGTCAAGCCGGAGTGCTGCCAGAGATCTGGAGCTACGGCCACCGCAGCCCGCAAGGTCTGGTCTTCCACCCGGAAACCGGTGATCTGTGGGAAACCGAACACGGTCCGCAGGGCGGCGATGAGTTGAACCTCATCGAAGCTGGCAACAACTATGGCTGGCCAGTGATTGGCTACGGCGTCAACTACGTCAGCGGCGCACCGATTCACCAGACCAGCACGGTCGCCGATATGAAGCAGCCAGTGCGCTTCTGGACTCCGGTTATCGCAGCGTCAGGCGTAATGGTCTACACCGGTGACAAGTTCCCCATGTGGTACGGCAACATCATCGCCGGCGGACTGGCTGGCGAACAACTGGCCAACCTGTACATGAGTGACGACTACAAGACTGTCGTGCGCGAAGACACGCTGGCCTATGGCATTGGCCGCATCCGTGACGTACGTCAGGGCCCGGACGGCTACATCTACATAGCTACCGAAGACCGCGCTGGCGCTACTCCAACCCCCATTTTCCGGCTGGAGCCAGTGGAGCGCTGAAACGCTGCACAGCAATACGAAAAAGGGGGCTGCGGCCCCCTTTTTTTATTCACTCAGGTACCCCCCGCGTTCACTATCATCCGCCACTCCTCATCCTCAACCGGCATCACTGACAGCCGATTGCCGGCTTTGATGAGCGGCAAACCCTCCAGCCCCGACATCGCCTTGAGTGCGTCCAGCGACAGCAACTGCACAAACTTCTCTACAAACAGCAGGTCGACGGCATCCCAACGCGGCTTTTCAAGCGGGCTTTTGGCATCGAAATACACGGAGCCGGAGTCGAACTGCGCCGGGTCCGGATAGGCCACCCGGGCAACCCGGGCGATCCCTGCAATACCGATGTGTTTGCAGCTGGAGTGGTAGATGAAAACCTGGTCGCCCGCTCGCATCTCGCGCAGAAAATTACGCGCCTGGTAGTTGCGCACACCCTCCCAGACCACCGGATTTTGAGGCCGGCCGGCCAGGTCATCGATACTGCACTCGTCGGGCTCTGTCTTGACCAGCCACTGGGCCATTCTTGCTCCTTATTAGCTCTCAGTGGTGTCGACCTGATGATCCAAGTGCGCGATCAGGTCGGCCGGCAAGTTGAGTTTATGCCCCAGCGCCTGCAGATAAGCCCGCTCGGCGGGATGATCGATATCGATGGCGACACGGGAGATCAAGTACAGCTCCGTAGCCTGTTCAATACCCTTGACAGAGGCAGCAAGCGCCGCGATGTCAACTGGCTGGGTGAGCGCGTCGAAGACGAAGGCCTTGCTCTCAGCGTCCAGGCGCATTTTTTCCACCTGTTCGAAAAGCACCTTTTGCTCCTGCGCGTCGATATGACCGTCGGCCTTGGCGGCACCGATCATGGCGCGAACCAGCACCAGCTGGAACGGCTGGCCATTGGCGGCGGGCGCTGCGTCCGGCAGGAAACGCGGATCAACATGGCCAAGGTCAGCCTGCGTCGCGACGGGTGCAGTAGCTGCAGCCTTGCCCTGCTGCCAGTTCTGGTAGGCCTTGAAAGCCATGGCGCCAGCGGCAGCAGCACCGCCGTAGCCAACCACTCCGCCAGCCATCTTGCGCATCTTCTTGCCGCCGAGCAGCAAGCCAAGTATGCCACCAACCACCGCACCACCGCCGAAGCCGCCCATGCCCATGCCATCGAGCTGCTGTTGGGCGGAACCGCCGGCCTGTTGCATTTTGTTGGCGATGTCGCCACCGAGGAATTGTTGGAGCAAATTGTTTGGATCAATCATGTGTGCCTCTTTCCAGTGTTTCAGTGGGTAAATGCGTTGGCTTCAGAGACCGGAGTGAAGCGTGATTTTGCTCAAGGAATAACGGGCAGCACTTGGGCTTATCGCCAGCAGGCTGGCTCCCACAGAACAGGAGGGTCGACTCTTACATGTAGCCTTGTGCCTGCAGCTTGAACAGGTGCGCGTACTGCCCATCGCGCGCCAGCAGGGCTTCGTGGGAGCCTTCCTCCAGGATCGCGCCTTTGTCGAGCACGATGATGTGGTCGGCGATGCGAACGGTGGAGAAGCGGTGCGAGATGATGATGGAGATGCGGTCGGCGGTCAGCTCGCGGAAGTGGGCGAAGATGTCGGCTTCCGCTTTGGCGTCAATGGCGGCAGTCGGCTCGTCCAGGATCAGCACGTCGGCGTGGTTGCGCATGAAGGCGCGGGCCAGGGCGATCTTCTGCCATTGGCCACCGGAGAGTTCCTTGCCGCCTTTGAACCAGGTGCCAAGCTGCGTGTCGTAGCTCTGCGGCATGTGCTGAATGAAGTCGGCAGCGAGTCCATCGCGCGCGGCGGCTTCCACTTGAGGGCGTACCTCCATGTTGTCCACGTCGCCGATGCCGATGTTGTCGCTCACCTTGAGCTGGTAGCGGCTGAAATCCTGGAAGATTACGCCGATCTTGTGACGCAGCGTCTCGATGTCCCACTCTTGCAAGTCGAGCCCCTCCAGCAGGATGCGGCCACTGGTCGGTGAGTAGAGTCGCGTCAGCAGCTTGATCAACGTGGTCTTGCCGGAGCCGTTTTCACCGACGATAGCCAGACTCTCACCCGCCTTGATGTGCAGGTTCAGCTCGTGGAGTGCCGGGGTGAGGTTCTCCGGGTAGTAGAAGCTGACATTCTCGAAGCGGATGCCATCCTTCGGAGCTGGCCCCTCAGTCTTGTGACCGCTGGCCTCCGGAACTTTGTGCTCCAGATATTCCACCAGATTCGACAGGTACAGGTTGTCCTCGTACATGCCATTGATGGCCGTGAGGCTGTTGGTCACGGCACTCTGGCCCTGACGGAACACGGCGATGTACATGGTCATCTGGCCGATAGTGATGGTCGTCGCGATGGCAGCGAAGGCCACCCAGCCATAGGCAAAATAGAAAGCCGCGCTGGAGATCAGGCCCAGCACATAGCCCCAGAAGCCGCGCCGCAGCACCAGGCTGCGGTCTTCCTTGTAGATATTGTGGAAGATGTCGATGTAGCGCTGCAGGAACAGACGGCCAATCTTGAGCAGTTTGACTTCCTTCACGCCGTCTTCGCGAGTCAGGACCATCTCCAGGTAGATCTGCATACGGCGCTCGGCGGAGCGGCTGCGCTGGTTGCGGAACGCTTCACCGGAGAACTTCGCCTCGGCCAGAAACGCTGGCAAGCCAGCAAAACCCAGCAGCAAGACAGCCCAGGGCGAGAACTGAAACAGCAGAAAACCATAGCTGACCAGCGAGATAGTTTCCCGCAGCAGGTCGAAGGTACGGATGACCAGGCTGAGCGGGCGGCTGGAGGCTTCGCGCCGAGCGCGGGTCAGCTTGTCGTAGTATTCGGAATCCTCGAAGTGCGCCAGCTCCAGCGTGAGCGACTTCTCCAGGATCATCACGTTGATCTCGTTGCCCAGCAACACCCGCAGGATCGACTGGCATACAGTGTTGATGCGCTGAATAGCGGTGATCAAGACCACCAGCCCGGCCTCGCACAACACATAGAAGATAGCCTGATCGGTGGCGGCATCGCGCACCTCGGGCACCGTCTGAATCGCCATTACGACCGCATCCACGATCAGTTGACCGACATAGGCGATAGCCGCTGGCAGTACGCCAGCCAGTAAAGTGGTCAGCGCCATCATGACGGTCAGCCCGGCACTGGCGCGCCAGACGATCTCGATAGCCACACGGCTGTACTTGAAGACGGAGAAAAATTTCGCGATCCGATTGGAGGCAACCGGTTCAGGTCTGATCGATTGGGGTCTGGAGTCTGCGGGGCTGGTGTGCTTCAAGGGGATGGCTTACTTCCAGGAGGTAAAACGCTCGGGCGGAGCCTGCACGACGCTCTTCAAGGAAGACGCCATGCAGCCCTCGGCAACGATTACTTGGTCAGCTTCAGAATGAAGCGATCCGTGTTTCTTTCCAGCTCAGCAGCAAACGGAGCCTGCGTGTGGTTGTCAGTCGCAACGTTCAGCAGATCGCTATCGCTTTCAACGATAGTCAGGCCAGCCTGTTGTACTGCGGCAATCACCTGCTCCATCGGAATGCGGTGCAGCGTGGCGTTATCCGCGCCAGTAGTGCCTTCGTGGTCGATCAGCGCGAAAGTGCCGCCGGCCTTGAGTGCATTCTTGACGTTCACGAGGAAAGTCTGTGCGGCCGCTGGATCACGGTTGTACACGTCGTGGAAGTTCAGGTTGGTGATGGCGAAATCGATGGAATCTGCTGGCAGACCCAGATCAACGCTGACGTCCTGCTTCAGCAGCTCAACATTGCTCAATACAGCCAGACGGGCATCCACAGTCGCCTGAGTGGTACCACGGCCCAGAGCGGCTTCGGAGTTCTGCATGTAGACCTTGCCAGTCGGGCCAACGGCGCGCGACAGCACTTCGGTATACCAGCCGCCACCGGACATGATGTCCAGTACAGTCATGCCTTCTTCCAGGCCCAGATAATCCAGGACCTCAACAGGCTTCCGTGAACCATCCAGCGCCTTGTCAGCATCGCTGCGGGCAGGATCGGCCAAAGCCTGGGTGACTTTGGCAGCGTCGATCGCCAGGGCATTGCCCCCGGCCAGCAGTGCGGTAGCAGCAACTAAAGAGAGTAACAGTTTCATAATGACCAACCTTTTTTGATTATTTTCCGGGAGTTTCAATGACTGTATTTAGACATCTATCCTGACTCGGATCAATGCCGCGAGAGTGCGGCTCTGCTTGCACAGGTCCTGCAAATTTCACTGCATCTGCCGATTCAAGGGGATATTCGGGCGGACCAAGGATAAACCAAGCGAGTGAGGGAGTACACCGGTAAGTGTTTCGTCTCAGCGACTGTCGCACCGCATCAGTGCAGGCGGCGTGTAGTCATCAGCTCGGTTTCGAAAAGCTGCTTCACGCGCAGTAGTTCGGTCATCCCACCCTCGGATTCTATGCGAGGCAGGTGGTTCTCAATGTCGTTAAGAATGTTAGTGATGCTGGCGGTATCCAGCGCACTAAGGTCCATGTCAAAAGGCCAGGAAGTATCTTTTGCCAGCATGCTTGCGATTCCTCTGCAGCGGGTCTGAACAGTGATTGAGCCGCGTCGCCATACGAAGGAGGCAGGGGCCATACCCGGTAATCGACCAATGGAGCAGCTACTTTAGAAATATTTTCAACAACTCCGGGATTCAGAGAGGGAGTTCATTCGATGCCCATGGCGGAGCGCAAGATGTGGTTCTTGAGAAGCACCGTTTTGTCGAGGCCCGCCATGCCGGCATTGCGCAGCCAGCGCACGGCCAGAGGCTGTTCGGCGAACAGCCGTTTGAAGCCTTCCATCATCCACATCATGCCAAGATTGTGACCGATGCGGCGGCGCTGATAACGACGCAGCGTGCGCAGGTCGGCAAAGTCGCGCCCTTTGCTGAGCGCCTGCAGAATCTCTTCAGCCAGCGCGCTGGCATCCTGGAAACCGAGGTTGACCCCCTGACCGGCCAACGGATGGATAGTGTGGGCGGCGTCGCCGATCAGAGCGATGCCCTGCTGCACATAGCTGTGGGCATGGCGCTGGCGCAGCGGAAAACTGAAACGCTTGTCGACACTCTCGATCACGCCGAGGCGATTCTCGATCGCGGCCTTTAGTTCACGCGCAAAGGTGGCGTCGTCCAGCGCCATCAGCGTCTGAGCAACCTCTGGCAACACCGACCAGACAATCGAGCAATGCTGCTGCTGATCATCGCGGACACCAGAGACCGCGGACCGCAGCGGCAGAAACGCGAGCACCCCCGCGTCCATGAAACGCTGAATCGCAGTCTGGCGATGGGGCAGCTGTGTTTGCACAGTGGTCACAATGGCGTGATGCTCGTAGTCCCATGCACGGGTCTGGAAACCGGCCAGCTCGCGGACCGTGGAGTTGGCGCCATCGGCGGCGACCAGCAGACGGGTGCTCACTCGGCTGCCGTCCGCGAGTTCGATCTGCACTGGCGCTTCGGGAAGAGCAGCGTCGGGTGCCTGCACACCAATCAAAGTCACCGGAGCCAACAACGTAATATCCGGGCTCTGACGCAGGCGCTGTTGCAGCGCTGCCACGATCACCGAATTCTCGATGATGTGGCCAAGCAGGTCGGCATGGATATCGGTCGCGGAAAAATGAATGGAGCCAGTGCCGTCGCCATCCCAGACATGCATGTCTGTGTAGGGAGAGCAGCGCCTCGCCAGGATTGCATCCCAGATGCCGATCTCGCGCAGGAAATGCTGTGAAGCCGGAGTGATGGCGCTGACACGCGGATCGAAGGACTGATCTGCCGGGTCGACGACAAGTTCCGGAGCCGCGAAAGGCTGACTGTCGAGCAGAGCCAGACGCAGCCCTGAACCGGCCAGCGCGCAGGCCAGGCTGGCACCCACCATGCCACCGCCAACGATGACGACATCAAACTCATACTGCGCTGAACTGGCTTGCATACGGTTCCAATTGTCCCGGCTCTGGAGGTCTGTCTCTTGCGGGATCTGCTGATGTGGCAGAGTATAGCTCCGGCCGTCACCAGGCCACCAGTTGCAAACCGCAAAGGACAGCTCCATGCCCAATTTCGTGACTCTTGAAGAGGCCCGCTCGCTCATCGGGCAGGAAGTCGGGATCAGTCCTTGGCTGGAGATTACGCAGGAACGGATCAATCAGTTTGCCGCGGCGACGGGGGATTTCCAGTTTATCCACATCGACCGGGACCGTGCCATCGCAGAGACGCCCTTCGGCGGCACCATCGCTCACGGTTTCCTGACCCTCTCACTGTTGAGCACGCTCTCCGCACAGACCAGCGTCATCAAGATCAAAGACGCACGCATGACAATCAACTACGGCCTGGATAAGGTGCGCTTCATGAGCCCGGTCAAAGTCGGCAAACGCATCCGCGCCCGCTTTGAACTGATTGAAGTGACATCGAAGAGTGCAGGCAACATCCTGCTCAAACACAAGGCTACGGTCGAGATCGAAGGCGACGAGAAACCTGCCATGATCGCGGAGTGGCTGGGCATGCAGGTGATCTGATGCCAGCGTGGAGGACGTAATACCCGTTACCTCCCCAATCCGCTAGAGACTTACTCATTAGAGACTTACTCATTAAAGACTTACTTCATAGAGACTATCTGCCCATGCACACACGGAGCTTCCTGATCATGATCCCTCTTCTGACACTGCTGGGCTGCGCGGGCGAACGTCCCACCACGCTGGGCGAGCGTAATGGCCAGCTTGGCTTGTGCCCGGACTCTCCAAACTGCGTCTCCAGTGCCGAGACTCGCGAGAGTCACAGCATTTCCCCCCTGAGCGCTAGCCTGAGCGAGGTCCGCCAGGCCGTCAGCACGATGGCCGGGGCACAGATCATCAGCGAGCAGGGCAACTACCTGTACGCCGAGTTCACCACACGTCTGATGGGCTATGTGGATGATATGGAGTTTCTGGCCGCTCCCGGCGCCGGACTGGTTCACGTCCGCTCCGCCTCGCGTCTCGGCAAGAGCGATCTCGGCGTGAACCGCAAACGCGTCGAGGCGATCCGTCTGGCCGTGCAGGAACAACGGACACGTTGAACCCGACAGACCACCGAATGCGGCTCAAAAGCAATAAGATGATTCAGGCCCGCTGCAGGCGGCCTGATCGCAAAGGAGCCTGCCATGTCTAGATCATATGCCAGCCACTCTTGCTTCTCTTTGCTGGCCATCCGCATCGGCTTGGGTGTGGCCGCCAGCGGCGATTCATTCCGGTCCGATGTACCACGCCAGTGGCGATGTGCTGGGGACGATTTCCATCAAAGGGCTGGAGAGGGCAGCACGTTTTTATGTGCACTTTGTCGAAGAGGCGGCCTGTGCCACGCATGCAGAACTTCCTCCCCAAGAGGAACTGGCAGGGATTGAAATGGGACTAAAAAGTGGCGAGAGCCTCACGCCCGGCGGGTGCGTCGCTCAGACAGCCCCATCGCTTGGCGCGCGAAGGTTTTCTTCAGCACCGGCAACAGGTCGATGGAGAACAGTCCGAATTTGCGCGCCCAAATCAGCGCCGGGTTGCCACTGGAAAACAACCTCGTCATGTAATGGCTGAAATCGATGGTGGCGTCCTGATCGCGACGCTGAGCCTCGACATAACACTGCAACACTGCCATCGCACCGAGTGGCTGGCCTTCGTCATGGGCAGTGGCCAACAGATTTGCCAGCACCTCGGCGTCGCGCAGAGCCAGATTCAGCCCCTGCCCCGCCACCGGATGCAATGTGTGCGCAACGTTGCCAAGCAGCACCAGCCCCGGTCTGATCTGTTCGCGCGCAACTGACAAGCTCAGCGGATAGGCCGCCCGCGTGCCCACTTTGTACATATGCCCCAGTCGGTAACCGAAACGCTCCTGCAACTTCTGCAGAAACAGTGACTCGGGCAGTGCCAGAATCTCATCCGCCTCGCTCTCCGCCACCGTCCAGATCAGCGCGCCACGATGGTCACCCTGCTGCGTCGCGAGCGGAAGCACCGCCAATGGTCCGCTGTCGGTGAAGCGCTCGAAGGCGACGTGGTCATGGGAAGCTTCAAAAGCAATATTGGCAATGATGGCCTTCTGGCCGTAGTGACTGACGCTGCAGGCGATGCCCAGCCTTTCGCTGAGTATGGACTTGCCACCATCGGCCAGCACTACCAACGCGGCACTGATTGCGATGCTGTCGCCCGAGTCAGGCTGCACACGCAGGCGCATGCCCTCGGCGATGGGTTGCAGCTCTTCTATCGTAGCCGGGCAAAGAAAATCGATACCGGACGCTCGGTCCAGCGCGGCGGTCAATACCACTCCGAGATGCTGATTTTCAGCCACGTAGCCCAGCGCCTCAACGCCCATGTCGGCATGGTCGATACGCACTGCACCAAAGTGCCCACGATCGGAGACATGAATATTCTTGATGGGGGTGCTCAGTGGTCCGAGCTCTTCCCACAAACCGAGACGCTCATAGATTGCGCGACTGCCATAGGACAACGCTGTGGATCTGGCGTCGAAACTGGTGGAAGCATGCAAGGACGCCACGGGTTCAGTGACCAGTATTCGCAGGGGGTTTGCAGCCGACCGAGCACTCAACGCGCAGGCGAAGCTGGCGCCGACCAATCCGCCGCCGACTACCACTACATCATAATGTTCACGCAAAGAATCTACTCGCACCGCTCGTCACCGCTCGTTGAAATTACTGGCACTTAAAGTGGCTCAGCATAAACTGATCAATTCGCTCACGCGGCCGCCTGTGACTGTGCCATGAAATTCTCGATATCTTCGACAGTCTTGGGCGCGCCATGACTCAGCACGCGGTGACCGGTGCGTGTAACCAGCACATCGTCCTCAATGCGGATGCCAATGCCACGCCACTTCTTCCCGACATCGGTATTGTCAGGGGCAACATAGATGCCAGGCTCGACCGTGGTGACCATACCTGGTTCCAGCAGACGCCACTTGTTGTCTATTTTATAATCGCCGACATCATGCACATCGATGCCGAGCCAGTGTCCCGCGCGGTGCATATAAAACGCTCTATAGGCTTCGCTCTTGATCAGTTCCTGAACATTACCTTTGAGCAGACCGAGATCCACCAACCCCTCAGTAATGACGCGAACAGTAACGTTGTGCGGCTCATCCCAAGGGGTGCCAGGTTTAATGATTTTGATGGCGTCGAGTTGTGCCTTGAGCACAATCTCGTAGAGCGCACGCTGCTCTGTACTGAAACGTCCATTCACCGGAAAGGTTCGGGTGATATCGGCCGCGTAATAGGAATATTCGCAGCCGGCATCAATCAACACTAGATCGCCATCTTTCAGCAGTGCATTGTTATCGATGTAGTGGAGGATGCAGGCATTTTTGCCACCAGCCACAATATTGTTATACGCTGGAGCACGACTGCCCGAACGCACAAACTCATGCAGCAGTTCTGCCTCCAGATGATACTCACTCAGGCCCGGACGACAGATCGCCATGGCGCGTCGGTGTGCCTGCGCTGAGATGGCGCCAGCCTTTTCCATGAGTTTGATTTCCATCGGACTCTTGATAAGACGCATCTCGTTGAGCAGATGATCCAGTACCAGAAACTCGCCGGGCGGATGCGCACCTTGACGCACTTTGCCACGAATGACTTTCACCCAATCCATCACGCGCTGATCGAAGCGCTGATCCTTGCCCATGGAGTAGTACACACGATCACGGCCCTCGATGAGACCGGGCAAAATGTCATCGATATCACCGATCGGGAATGCGTCGTCGATCTTCAATTGCTGGATGGCTTGCTCTGGCCCCATCAGGACGCCGGTCCACAATTCGCGAGTCTTGTCCTTCTCCTGACAGAACAGCACGACCTCGCCTTGCTCTCGACCGGGAATCAACGCGAGCAGCGCGTTGTGTTCAACAAATCCAGTGAGGTAGTAGAAATCGCTGTTCTGGCGGTAGGGATATTCGGTGTCATTACTGCGCGTACTCTGGGGCGCCGCACTCAGCAGTGCAATGCTGTTGGGCTCCATCTGCTGCATCAATTCTTTGCGCCGTCTGGCGGCTTCTTCATAAATGCTGGTCATGGTCTGCCTTAATTCGGTTTGCGTTGGTTTGCACAGGCCGCGATTGACCGGCCCGGGTCTCGCCTCTATAGTAACGAGCAATATCCCAGTGGGTTTGTGTATAGCGAACATCATAATGAATGACGATAGATTTAACACGCTGGATCAAAAGATCGATGCTCTCATTGAGCTTTGTGCCACGATGAAGCGAGAGAATCAGCAGTTAAGGGCGAATGAGCATAACTGGCAATCTGAACGCCAGCAACTGCTCGAAAACAATAAGCTGGCCAAGGGTCGTCTCGAATCTGTGCTCAATAGACTGAAGTCCATGGAACAGGCGTAGTCCTTATAACAGCTCCGATCATTGCCCACTACAGAACAAGAGAAAACGCATGAGCCCTGAAGAAAATGCCCCCGGCACAGTAGTGGTCAAGATTCTCGACAAGGAATATCAGGTCAGCTGTCCCCCTTCGGAACAAGATGCCCTGCTGAAGTCCGCCCGTTATCTCGACGAGAGCATGCGCAAGATCAAGTCCCGCGGCAACATCCATGGCCTCGAAAAAATCGCCGTGATGGCCGCCTTGAACATTACGCATGAGATGCTGGCCAAGAGCCAACAGCTCAACGAAAACCGTCACATGACCGCGCAACAGGTCAAGACGCTGGAAGACAAGATCGATCGCAGTTTGCAGATCAATCGCCAGATTGAGATCACCTGAAGACCATTTGCGCGCTCCTTGCAAACCGCTCAGGCACCTTCCAAAAACCCGGAAAAAGTTCCATCCGGCTATCGATAGCCCCAAACAAGTTGTATATACTCGATTCAGAGTTACCTAGAGCATTCGCCAATCAGAAATGTTCTTGAGCCGATATTGTTAAACCGGAGGCTCTTTGCAAGGTGCTGTTGTGCATGTCCGCTCGACGGAAAGCCTTATGTACCGCTGGAGTCACCACCTGAACCCTTCGGTTCAGGACTATTCTGGTAGCGGTGCTCCGGGTAGCTTCTCTATCTCTTCTGCCTGTATGCCATGACCCCATCCGAGCGCACCTCGTTACGCAAATCCCTCAGGCATATCCGACGTCAACTGTCCCTTAGAGAGCAGGACGCCGCCTCTTCACGTCTTTACGATCAAATCGCCGGAAAACGCTTTTTCCGTGCCGCCAGACGCATCGCTTTTTATCTGCCCAGTGATGGTGAGATCGACCCCGGCCTGCTGCTGGCGGCGGCGCTGGAACGCGGGCAGCACTGCTATCTTCCCGTAATACACCCACACAAGAAAAATGCTCTCGTGTTTGTGCGCTTCCGCAGCGGCGATGTGCTGCAGACGAATCGCTGGGGAATTTATGAGCCACGCCTGCGCACTGCGGCGCTCATTCCGGCCCATGCGCTCGATCTGGTGTTTGTGCCACTGGTGGGTTTCGATGCGACGTGCAAGAGGCTGGGGATGGGCAAGGGTTACTACGACCGCACGTTTGGTTTCAGGCGCGGGAGGCATAGCCCCAGGTTGATTGGTGTAGCGCACGAATGCCAGAGATTGCCCGCACTGGAGGCGCAGGATTGGGATATCCGGATGGATAGAATTGTGAGCGACTGGAAGACTTACCAGCCGCAGTGAAATCGAATGGCAGAGCAGGCCAGCTTAGAGCAGGCCGCTTTGTACAACCCCGCTTGCAATAACTCCCAAGGCAAACAGGACAACAACTACCATGAGCATGTCTGGTTTTTGTTTCATTAATTACCCGGCTTTCCAGTCTATTAAAGTTGTAATCTGAGAAGCCTGTTAAGCTAATCAGGCTAAGTGACTGAAGATTATTATAATAATTCCAGTTTGACAATCATAAAAATGACGGAGTGTAAATTAAGTCAAGATATCTGTTCGGAACACCTCTTATCTCTGTCTTGCCGAAGGTTTTAATACTGTTAATATGTACAGTATTATGGCGAATCTCGACACCCCAAAATCCCTCGAATCTCTGCTGAACAGCTCTTTGCTGTGGCGTGGAGGTGAGCATCAGCTCGCTGCCAGCTCCACACAGAACAAGCATCTGCCGGGGTTTTGCAGTGGGTATCCGGCATTGAATGCCTGCTTGCCCTGGGGAGGTTGGCCCGCCAGCGCCCTGGTCGAAATCATCACCCCGCTCTGGGGCGCTGGCGAACTGCAATTGGTGCTGCCACTGCTGCGCAACCTGAGCCAGCAAGGTAAGTGGATACTGTGGGTCTCCCCGCCCTGCCTGCCTTATGCGCCAGCACTCACTCAGGCGGGCATTGCCACCGGGCAGATCATCGTCGTCAGTCCGGATCGTGCAACACCTGTACAGGCGCTGTGGAGCATGGAGAAGGCTTTGCAGAATGAGGCCTGTGCGCTGGTGCTGGCCTGGCCGGACAAACTCTCCGGCAAGCACATCCGGCGTCTGCAACTGGCAGCTAGCACGGGGAGGACTCTGGGCGTCCTCTTCCACCATCGCCATGTCCGCCATTCCAGCGCGGTGTTGCAACTGCGGGTGGACAGCGATGAAGAGGAGCTGCAGGTGACGGTGTTGAAGGCGCGCGGCAGTTATCGCCGGGACTCGGTCAGGCTGGCGAGGAGCACACCATGAGCGGAAGACTTTACCAGTTGCCGCTGCTGCCCCGGACTCTCCATGCCGTGCGCCCCGTCGCACCCGAGGCGCCTGCAGGGAAAAAGCAGGCTGCTGCACGGCGCACACCACTGTGGTACGCCATCTGTCTGCCGCAGCTGATGACTGCCGACACGCTGGCGTACACCGCGCGACAAACCGCGATCGCGGAACTGCTCGGCAGTCTCAGCGCGAGCGTCAGCATCGAGCCCCCCGACAGCTTCGTCTTCGAGGTGCGCAGCACGCTCAATTATTTCGGGGGCATCCAGCGTATCCGCAGCCGTCTGCAGGCACAGTTGCTGCCGCTGCTGCAGTCCTGGGGGCTGCCCGGCGACATTCAACAGGCCGCCAGCCCCACTCCCGCTGCCAGCCTGCTGCTGGCACGGGCAGGCTGCAACGTGCTGGTATACCGCCCGGAAAATCTGCGCTCGGCATTGGGCGGGTTGCCCGTGCAGTTGCTGCCTCAGCCGGCACACAAAAGCAGGCAATTGCACAACAGCGGCCTGCGCCGGCTTCGCGATCTCTGGCGCCTGCCCCAGCACGGACTCTGGCAACGCTTCGGCGCGGACTTCGTAGGCCAGCTCGACCGCTGTCTCGGCAAGGTTGCTAGCCCGATCAAGCCCTACCAGAGTCCGCCCTTCTTCCGCTCCCGACTGGAGTTTGAGTACGCTGTGGAAAACACTCAAATCCTGCTGCATGGGGCCGAAGAATTGCTGGCCCGGCTCTGTGGCTTTCTGCGCCAGCGCGAACTGGCCGCCACTCATGTGAGCCTGAACCTGGAGCATGAACATCAGCAAGCCACAGCGCTGGACCTCGAACTGCGCCAGCCCAGCCGTGCGGAGGATCATCTGCGGCTGCTCGCACAGACGCGTCTCGACACTCTGGTGCTGCCTGCACCGGTTCTCGGCATCCAGATTGAAGTCACGCATTTCGAGCCTTTCCATGCCAGTGTTCATTCACTATCGGGGGTAGAAACGGCACGTTCATCAGCACCCTCCTCGCGCCACCTCATCATCCCGCTGCTGGAACAGCTCCAGGCACGCTTGGGCAACGCCGCCGTGTGCAGCCTTCTCTGCAGGAACGCGCATCGCCCGGAGCAGGCGGGACAGGGGCTGACGTATGGCTCAACAGTCGGCGCGGCTAACGCCTCCATGGAGGCAGCGACAGCCAGTCAGCGACCCTGCTGGTTATTGCCCGAACCTCTGCCTTTGCGACAGGAGCAGGGCCGCCTGTACTACCGCAGCAGCCTGCGTCTACTGAGCGGCCCGGAGCGTATCGAAACAGGCTGGTGGAGCGGCCAGGAGATCCGGCGTGACTACTACGTGGCACGCAACCGGCAAGGCATGCACCTGTGGATATTCCACGCCCGCTCTGAAGAACATGGCCGCGAGCGGAACTGGTTTCTGCACGGCATCTTTGATTAGCAACGATGACTAGCAGAAATCCCGCGACTTCAGCTCCAGCGCTGCCAGCCAAGAACTGAGATCAACCAGCTCACCCGCCAGCACATGAATCACCCCCTCGCTCATCTGCACCCTGCCACTCACCCCCAGCAGCAACGCCTCGCGCACCGTCAGACGATGCCGATCCGACACAGCTGACCACACCACCACATTGAGAAAGCCGGTCTCGTCTTCCAGCGTCACGAAGGTAACCCCGGAGGCCGTCTGCGGGCGCTGCCGCGAGGTGAAGATGCCGACCACCTTCACCAGCGAACCATCCGTCAGTTGCGGCAGTTGTGCGGCTGTCACGACCCGGTAGCGCTGCAAGTGCGAGCGCAGCAGCGCGAGTGGGTGACGCCGCAGCGTCAGCCCGGTGCTGATGTAATCGGCGATGATGTTCTGCGCCTCGGTGGGTCTGGGCAGCATGATCTCCAAAGGCCCCTGCCCATCGCCCCCTGTCTGCGGCCAGTCGTCGGGCCCCTGACCCGCCGCGTCTGGCACCGCAAAAAGCGGCAGGCTTTTCTCATAACCGGCGACCTCCCAGAAGGCTCGGTGCCGGTCACTGGTCAGCCCCTGCAAGGCATCGGCGGCGGCTAGCGCCTCGCTATCCCTGTTGTTGAGCGCACAACGCTCGACCAGCTCCGCTACCGTGCGGAAGGGGCCCAAAAGCCGCGCCTCATGCACACGCTGAGCGCCATCCAGCGACAACCCTTTCACCAGTCGCAAGCCCAGCCGCAAGCACAATTTCAGGCCGAGCTGGGAAGACACAGGCAGTGCAGACTCCAGCGTACAGTCCACCGCACTGTGGTTGACCGTCACCGGCAACACCGTAATGCCGTGCCGCTGCGCATCCTGCACCAGCTGTGAAGGCCCATAGAAGCCCATCGGGTGACTGTTCAGGAGTGCGCAGGTAAAGGCGGCGGGGTGGTGATACTTGAGCCAAGCCGAGACATAGGCCAGCAGCGCGAAACTGGCCGAATGGGATTCGGGAAAGCCGTACTCGCCAAAACCTTTGATCTGACTGTAGATCTGCAGCGCAAAGCCTTCGCTGTAGCCACGCCCGGTCATGCCTTGTATCAGCTTGTCGCGGAATGGCTCAAGCCCCCCTTTCTTCTTCCAGGCCGCCATCGCCCGCCGCAGCTGATCTGCCTCCCCGCCACTGAAGCCTGCTGCGACAATGGCGAGCTTCATCACCTGCTCCTGAAAGATGGGAATGCCTAATGTCCGCTCCAACACCTGTCGGACGGCATCACTCGGATAGGACACCGGCTCACGCCCGGCACGCCGCGCCAGATAGGGATGCACCATGTTGCCCTGGATCGGACCGGGCCGCACGATGGCGACCTGAATCACCAGATCATAGTAATTGCGCGGTTGCAGGCGTGGCAGCATGCTCATCTGCGCACGTGACTCGATCTGGAAAACACCCACAGTGTCGGCGGCACAGATCATCTCGTACACCGCCGCATCGTTTGCAGGGATGTCGCGCATCTCCAGTGTCTGCCCCTTGGTGTCCTGCACCAGCTGCAGCGCCTTGCGGATTGCGGTGAGCATGCCCAGCGCCAGCACGTCCACCTTCAACAAGCCCAGCGCCTCTAGGTCCCCTTTCTCCCACTGGATGACAGTACGCTGCGCCATGGCCGCGTTCTCCACCGGCACCAGCTCCGAGAGCGGACCCTGACTGATCACGAAGCCGCCCACGTGCTGAGAGAGATGGCGCGGGAAGCCAATCAGGCTCTGCACCAGCGTCACCAGCAGTTGCAGAAAAGCTGGTGTGATACCCAGTTCATCCGGATCCAGAGAGACCTCAATCCGCTCGGCATACCAGTCCACCGACTTGCTCAACCGCTCGGCAACCGCCTCATCGATACCCAGCGCCCGCGCCACATCGCGAATCGCCGAGCGCGGTCGATAGCAGATCACCGTCGCCGCCAGAGCTGCCCGCTCACGCCCGTACTTGGCGTAGATGTACTGGATCACCTCCTCGCGCCGCTCGTGCTCGAAGTCGACATCGATGTCCGGTGGCTCATCACGCTCTTTGGACAGGAAGCGCTCGAACAGCAGCTGCATGCGCGCAGGGTCCACGGACGTGATGCCGAGGCAGTAGCAGATCACCGAGTTCGCTGCCGAGCCGCGCCCCTGACAGAGAATGTGACGGCTGCGGGCAAACACCACGATGTCATGCACAGTGAGAAAGAAGTGCTCATAGGCCAGCTCAGCCACCAGCTTAAGTTCTTTCTCCACCAGCGCATGCACCTCGGAAGAAATACCATCCGGCCAGCGCCGCCGCATGCCCTGCTCGGTCAGCTCACGCAGCCAGCTGCTCGCAGTGTGCCCGGCCGGCACCAGCTCGTGGGGGTATTCGTAGCGCAGTTCACTCAGCGAAAACTGGCAAAGAGAGGCAATGCGGACACTCTCCTCGAGCAATTCCGGCGGATACAGCTTCGCCAGCCGCGCCAGCCGACGCAGGTGCTGTTCACCATTGCCGGGAATATCGAAGCCGAGCTCGTCGACCCGGCACCCCAGACGAATGGCTGCCAGGGTGTCGCACAGCATCCGCCGCTCGGGAACGTGCATAGTCACAGCGCCGCTGGCCACCAACGGCAAGCCCAGCTTCTGCCCCAGCGCCTGCAGAGCGGCAAGCCGACGGCGGTCCGCCCCCCGCAGCAACAACTCAACAGCAATCCAGACCCGCCCTGGCAACAACGCATTCAGCCATGCGCCTTCCTCGCCTGCCGACTCTGCGCTTGTCGGTTCAGCAGCTGTCGGGCGCCGGGCAGAAGGCACCCACAGGGCAAGGCAGGCATCCAGCCCTCCAGCAAGGGCCTGCGCCTCTATCAGCGCGCGGTCTATCCGATAACAGCCTTTGGCCGCCTGCCGCCGCGCCAGCGTGATCAGATGGGAGAGCTGCCCATAGCCACGCCGATTGCGCGCCAGCAGCACAACACAGAGGCCATCCTCCAGCACAAAGCGGCTGCCGATAATCAGCTTCAGCCCGTTATCGCGCGCCGCCATGTGAGCCCGCACGACACCACTGAGCGTGCATTCATCGGTGATAGCCAGCGCGGCATAACCGAGTGCGCAAGCCTGTGAGACCAGCTCCTCCGGAGAGGAGGCGCCATGCAGAAAGGTGAAATTGCTGAGGCAATGCAGCTCGGCATAAGCGGGAGAAGTGATGGAAGGCGAGGTCATGGAGGCGGCACATAATACTGTTTATATGTACAGTATTATGCGAGTCGCAGAGAGTCAATCACGATCCCCCGGAATACTTGCCCCTGAGAGACTTATTGCGGAGTTTCGAACTGCACCGGTTCCTTGTCCAGCCTTCGGATAACCACGGTGCCAGCCAGCTTGTCATGCCAGCCCTGCTTTCTCCTGTCGATGCCGACCCAGATCAGCCCGAGACACAGGGGCAGGATGGACACGTAATAGGCCAGGTAACGGCCGACGAGCTGCCCCACAGAAGGCTTGCCGCCGGTCCTGGCATCGACCACCATCAGACGCAGGGCCATCTTGCCCGGCGTCGCCGACTTGTAGATCCAGAACAGCACGACAGCGACGCCGGGCAGAATGTAGTTGAACAGGATGTCCCACAACCCCGTGGCGGATACCCCACCCAGCCAGTAGCCACCCCCGTAAATGAACGTCAGCGCGGGCACAATGATGAACATCACCAGCACCGTGTCGATCAGCGAGGCGCCAACCCGCACCCAGAAGCCTGCGTATTCCATGTTGTTCATAGAGTCCCCAGAGAAGTAAGCGCCAGCAATAGAAACGCAAGCGCACAGAATTTATAGGTCATGGCCGCCCAACCCCGGCCCGCACGGCGGAACAGTCTATCCACCAGGGCCGCGCAGAAAAAGCACCAACATAGAGAGCAAAGCATGAATCCCGCAAAGAAGACGGCATAGTCCACCGTTTGTGGATCCGGCACGCCAATAGCACCCAGCGCACTGCCTACTGCCGCCCAGTAAGCCAGATTATGCGGATTGGTGAGGGAAATCAGCGCCCCTGCCCGCAAGGCCTGCCGCTGACACTGGGTGGTATCGATATTCACCAGGAAGTCCTGGCCCGCCGCACGCCAGGCGTCCCAGGCCAGATATATCAGATAGCCACTCCCTGCCAAGGCAACCGGAACTCGCAACCACTCCAATTGCAGCAACAGTCCGACACCAGACAATCCCAGTATGGCCCACAAAGCATCGCCACTGAGAGAACCCAGTTGCACCGCCAGAGCGGGAGCAAAACCACCACGCACACCTTGGCGCACTGTCTCGGCAAAGACGGCTCCTGGCATGGCGTTGTAGATCAGGCCCAACAGAAAAGCGGCAAAAAACAGATTGAGCATGGAGAATTCAATACCAATAAAAAAGGGAGAGCAGGGGCACCGCCCCCACTCTCCCTTTGGACTATCTCACACTACGGCTTTACATAGAATCGCTGCTTGTCGCGCCGGGAACAACTTCGAACTCAGGTTTCAACGTCAGCGGTTGACCTTCAAACTTCAATGTAATACTGCCATCGACATTCACCTTCAGATCGCCGACCGGAGGGATCTCTTTGGTGGCGGTGTGGTAGCTTCAAAGTCATGGCGCCAATAGCGACGCACTACTGGCCGCTGAGGCAAGTCTCTCCTCAGACCTGCGGCGCTCCGCGTTTCATGCCTAGAAGCGCAGCGTGTACTTGAACTTCACGCTCAGATCCGACATCGCCGACTCGAAGGAGTTGTCCTTGTCTTTGTCCTGCAGATTGTAGTTGAGCACGATGAAACCCTCCTGGCCCGCACGTGGCACCCATTGCAATCGGGTATTCACCCCAACTTCTTCTGACAAATTGTCATACTGCACCAGACTCACCCAGTACAACGTGGACGAGAACGCGACCTGTGTAGAAAGTGAGGTCAGGCGCGTGATGAAGTCGCCCTGCGGCAAAGTGATGTCGTTCCAATCGTAATTCATCGACATGACGAAATTGCGTGACTGCGTCCACGATACCGAGCCGTTGAGATTGTTGCGCTCGCCATTGTAGAAATCGCCCTGGGTCATGCTGAAACGGCCCGAGAATTCCCGTTGCCCGGCGGTGTTGAACGCCACAGTGCTTTCATTGAAAGAGTAATTGCCTGGCTGGATCAGTACGCGCCTGTCCGGCGCGTTGTAAACAGCGAAAGCATTGCGAACCATTTCCTTGTTGGTCTGATATTGAAAGCTCACGCGGTCGCGGGAATTGGTGTCCAGCTCCAGCAGGCGAAAGGCCAGCACCTGACTCTGCAGGCCGCCACCAATCACGTTCACCTTCTGGGCATCGATGCCGGCATAGGCCGTCTGCAGAAAGCTGTCGCGGAAGAAATGCGTGTAGCCCACATCGGCCGTGTAATCCTGAATATTGGCGCGGTTGATGTAGCCCATCGCCGGATTGAAGTTCGCCTGCACTTCCTTGAAGCCGATGCCGCCGCGCAGCCCGGTATTGTTCGGAGAACGCAGTGCCAGACCATAGGCGGCATCGTCGCCATTCCGGCCCGGCGTTTCGGAACGCTGATACCACATATCGCCTTCTATCGTCTGGCCACCCGCCAGACGCGTGTTCTGGTAACGGAAGTCCAGCCCGTACACAGAGTTGTCGCGGTTCGAGGCCGGGTCACCGTCGGTGAAGATCATGCCGACGCTGGACTCTGCCATGACGTTGGCTGACACTCGCCCGATGAACAGATTGGAGGCATTCACCGCGCCGAATTCATCCTGTTTGATGGCCAGCGTGCCGATGTTCCAGCGCCCCACGCGGCCACTGATACGTCCGCCGTAATCGATGTCTACTGGCGCGCCAGTCTGACTCAGGCCCAGCTTGCGCGAGAAATAGGGCCGCGCATTCTCCCTTGCCGCGCGTGACTCCGCCGAGTTGCCGAAGCCCCCGCCGATGCTGCCGAACTGGAACAGGTCGGAGTCATTGAGGAAGAAATCGCGCTTCTCCGGGAAGAACAGGTTGAAGCGGGTCAGGTTGACCTGACGGTTGTCCACCTCAGTGGCCGAGAAGTCCGTGTTGATCGTCAGCGCCGCGTTAAGCGACGGCGTCAGGCGATAGAACGCGTCCAGCGAGGGGTCGGTCTGCGCGTTGGTGGTATTGAGCGAGAAGTTCTTGTTGCGGTTGGTGGAGAACGACGGCACCAGATCCAGCCCCACACCCTGATCCATGCCTTCCAGACCTGTCACCAGCCCCGAAATGCTGGGGTTGTAGGTGCGGTTGTAGGACACCCATGCCATTTCCTCACCACGGCGACGAATGCCGCGCCCGAAATTGAAGCCCCAGGTGTCGATGCTTGGATCGAAGGGCAGCGACTTGAAAGGAATCTCCAGCTCGGCGATCCAGCTGTTGCCATCGACACTGGTAGCGGTGTCCCAGATTGTATTCCACTCGATCTGAAACGAGTTGACGCTGGTGTACAACGCCTCATGGCGCGCAGCATTGAGATTGGTCTCGAAGCGGTAGCCGGTGCGCTGCGTATTGAAGGGGTCGAGTATCACCACCAGCCGGTCGTCCGAGCCCATGCCCTGCCCGTGGCGAATCACCGGCGCGGCAATCAGATCGGGCTCGCTGTCGTACATGCGCGCCGCGATATACATCGCGTCATCGTCATAGACCACATACACCTCGGTGCGCTCGCTGGGTTCAGTCTGATTCCCAGGGCGTATCTGATGAAAGTCGGTGATCACCTCGGCCTGCTGCCAGACGGCGTCGTCCATCCTGCCGTCGATGACAGGAGGAGTCGCGACACGCACCGCACGCACCTGCTTCTGAGCTGTCGCGGGAACAGTCTCCGTGATCTGGGCCTGAGCTCCAGCACTCAGAAGCGCTGTAGCAGTGGAGATGAGTGCCCAAGTAGCGAGGCGTGGCGAAACGGGTTTGAACATCGTCCTGAAATCCTGAAGTCGTTAGTATGGTGGAATCACCAAGCAAGAGTACGGATGGCGCCGGATTTTCTTACAGAGACGGTGCCGGGGGAAGAACACCCAAGTGGGTCAGAGACTCTCTTACCACACTCTGACGTGCGGGGCCGAAACTCTCAGCAGGCGCATTGGCGTGCAGCAGTGAGGCGAAGAAGTAGACATTGCCATCTCTTTCGACCCAGCCTGCCCACCAGCCGGTGTTGTCCTGATTCTCCAACGTAGCCCAGCCGGTTTTGGCGCGCAGTACATAAGCGTCGCTTTCCTCGGCGACCATCATTTCCTTCACCGCTGTCATGCTCTGCTCTGAGAAAGGTAGCTCGTTGCGATACAGGCGCACCAGAAAGTCGACTTGTTCGCGCGGCGAAAGTCGCAGACCACCGGTTAACCAGAAGGTGTCAATGCCGCCGGAAATGTCGCGATTGCCATAGCCAACTGCATCGATGAATCCCTGCATGCGCTGCGCACCGACGCTCTTCACCAGCTGCTGAAAATGCGGCACTGCCGACAGGCGAAACGCCGACTGCAGATCGAGATCTCGGTTGGTCTCCGTGCGGCCGCGCTGCACGCCGTCCCATGTAATCACTGTGTTCTTGTCGGCGATCACGCCGGTTTCCAGCGCCACCAGCGCGCTGAAAATCTTGAAGGTGGAGGCTGGCAGGAAAGCCTGTTCAACACTCTCCGCGTGGCCGGCCATATACGCATTGTTGTAAAGATCATAGATCAGCACGCTGCCATCGAAGCCCGTGGCATCGACGATTGTGCGCAGCTCCGGCAGCTCCTGAACCATCGCTGTCGCGGGTGCTTGCGCATAAGCACCTTGCCAGCCGAGCGAAAAAATCACCAAAAGAAATCGCCAAAAGAAACGCTGCACGACAAGTGCTCCTCGAACTCAGACTACAGTGGAGTTGGTGTTGGCCAGATCGACGAGCGCCTGCCCGGTGAGACGGTAGCGCACCCACTCATCCTGCGGTGCTGCACCCAGCGCCTGGTAGAATTGAATCGCGGGTTCGTTCCAGTCGAGCACGCTCCACTCCAGCCGTCCGCACTGGCGGGCGACGGCGAGTTGCGCGAGATGCACGAGCAAGGCCTTGCCTGCGCCATAGCCGCGATACTCTGGTGACACATAGAGGTCTTCCAGATAGATGCCATTCCGGCCCAGCCAGGTGGAGTAACTGGTAAAGAAGACAGCAAACCCCACAGGCAGATCATCGATACTGCAGATCAGCGCCTCGGTAGGCGAGCCTTCGCCAAAAAGCGTTGCTACGATGTCCGCCTCACTCGCAACCACCTCGTGCTCGGCTCTCTCGTAAATCGCCAACTGTGTAATGAAGCCCAGAATGAGGGCGGCGTCGGCGGCAGTGGCCGGACGGATGGTGAGAGTGTTCAAAGACGGCTCCAGTTGCATAGTGGGGAATTGAAAAGTGGGCTGTTGAAAAGTGGGCTTATACGGCAGGCGTTGCCAGGACGATGTTGTATTGTTCGCCGCCAACCTCGATGAGATCGCCGGACTTGATCTTGTTGCGGCGCCGGGTCTCGACATTGCCGTTGACCTTGACCTGCCCTTCATCGATGACGCCCTTGGCTGCGCCACCGCTGTCGACAATTCCCTCGAACTTCAGAATTTTGTAGAGCTCGACGGGCTCGTGGGTGATCAGAATTTCTTTCATGAACTTTCCTTGTGGAACGTACGAATGCGCTCGGGTCAATCGGTTTTATTTCTTCTTCAGCACCGCGCCAGCGCCAGCGGCAGCGGCAGTATCCTCGATCTCAAATCCGAGCGCACGTATCTGCGCACGGAGACTGTCCGCATCCTGCCAGCGCTTCTCGCGCCGCGCTGCCTCGCGCTGATCGAGCAGGGCCTGTGCATTCTCGGGGATGACCACCTCGACTGGCTGCCACTGTGCCAACCCCAGACCGAACACCTCATCGAAGCGCAACAGTGTCGCCTTGCGAACGCCAAGGTCGCGATCCGAATGCACCAGTTCCCACGTCAGCGCCATGGCACGCGACGTATTCAGATCATCGTTCACGCAGGTGAGAAAACGCTGCAGAAATTCTGCGTCAGTCGTGGTTGGAGCGCCCCATTCGTAGCTGGCTTTGCGCAAGCGCTCCAGCGCAGTGGCCGCCGCTTCGAGCGCCTCCCAGCTGAAATTCAGGTTGCTGCGATAATGTGCCGTCAGGCACAACATGCGGTAGGCCATCGGGTCATAGCCACGTTCGATGAGCGAAGCGACACGCAGGAATTCGCCGGAAGATTTCGCCATCTTCGCGTCATCGAGTTGTAGAAAGTAACCGTGCAGCCAGAAGTTGGCGAGCCGCGTGCCATAGCACACCTGTGCCTGGGCGATCTCATTGCTGTGATGCACAGGAATGTGATCCTGCCCGCCGCAGTGAATATCGAAGTATTCGCCGAGATAGTGCGCCGACATTGCCGAGCACTCGATATGCCAGCCGGGAAAACCACGCCCCCAGGGACTCTCCCATTCCATCTGTCGCTGTTGATCCTGCGGACTGAACTTCCACAGTGCGAAATCAGTGGGCAGGCGCTTCTCGCCCTTGTCGACGCGTGCGCCCTGCTTGAGGCCCTCAATATCGAGCCGGGCCATATGACCGTAGTCAGACAATTTCGAGGTATCGAAGTAAATACCGTCAGAAGTGCGATAAGCGAAGCCACCGGCCTCGATCTGCTCGATGGCCGTGATCTGCTCTGGAATATGATCCGTGGCGCGGCACCAGACGTGCGGCTCCTTGATGTGCAGCTGCTGCAGGTCCTGCTTGAAGGCCTGCGTGTACAGCTCGGCAATCTCCCACGCAGTCATGCCGGTGCGGCGAGCCCCGGCCAGCATCTTGTCCTCACCGGAATCCGCATCGGAGACAAGGTGTCCGACATCCGTAATATTGACGACGTGCTTGACGCGATAGCCATTGAACTCAAGCACGCGGCGCAGCACATCTTCGAACATATAGGTACGCAGGTTGCCGATGTGCGCGTAGTCATACACCGTCGGCCCGCAGGCATACAAACTGACCACGCCGGGCAGCAATGGCTTGAATTCCCGCAACTCGCGGGACCAGGTATCGAAGAGGTGAAGCGTCATGGGAAACTCTTTCAGAATGGAATCTACTGCTGCAGTTTAACACTGGTTTCATTGAATACGATTTGGCTTTCTGAAAGATCAGTGCCGACCGACGCGATCGCAAGCGCATTAGGGCCTGGGATGATGATCTACCCAGTCGCGAGAAGAGCAAGCAGCGTGAGTTCCATGATCGCCTCTTAGTCTCTCGGCTAGGTTGGCAGGTTGTACTCAGGCGCCCAAAAGATCCGGGAACAACCCTTTGAGTCCACCCGCAAGAATCTCGATGGCGATCGCCGCCAGAATCAGCCCCATGATGCGTGCAAACACATTCACCGCCGTCTGGCTCAGGTAGCGGGAAATATACTTTACCGAGCGGAACGCGAAGAACAGCAGTGCGCACACGATGGAAATCACCCCTCCGATGATCAGGTAATGCAGCAGACCCGGCTCCCGATGCGCGTAGAGAATCACAGTACTGATGGCACCTGGCCCCGCCAGCAGGGGAATCGCCAGGGGGACCACGGCAATCGACTTCATCTGCTCACTTTCCAGCGCCTCTTCCTCGGTGCGCTTGATGCCGTTGTTGGTCTTCGCGTGCATCATCGAGATCGCCATCAGCAGGATCAGGATGCCACCCGCCACACGGAAGGAGCTGATGGTGATGCCGAAGAACTCCAGAATGAATTCGCCCAGCAGCAACGCCGCCATCAGAATCAGAAACACCGCGTAAGTGGTGGTCCTGGCGATGACATTGCGCTGGGCATCGTTGAGGCTGGTCGTCAGCGAGATGAAGATCGGCACCGTGCCAATCGGATTGACGATTGCAATCAATCCGATCAGCATCTTGGTGTATTCGGTATACTCAATCATCGAAGCCTGCTTATTTCGAACTCTCTATCTTGAAGACCGCACCATCGCCCCACCGTCCGACACCACCGCACCAAATACATTGCCGTTGGCATCCACCGCGACACCTTCTGGATTCGAGCCATTCGGGTAGGCTTCCACTGTGCCGAGGATGAAGGAGTCGACGATACCGGTCAACAGACTACCGACACGGATGCCAGGGCGCCAGCCGGGGTTGCGGATCTCGTCGAACTCGGACTCGGAGTCGGCCACATAGATCATGTCGTCATCGGTGATGTAGATGCCGCTCGGACGACTGAAGGTTTTGAACTCACCGATATAGTTGCCTTCCAGATCGAAAATCTGCAGGCGATTGTTACCGCGATCTCCGACCACCAGACGGTTGTTCGAATCGATATCCAGTGCGTGTGGCGTTCTCAGCTGCCCTGGACCGGAACCTAGACTGCCCCACATCTTGATCATCTTGCCATTGCGGTCGAACTTGACGATGCGCGCCACCGTGTCCGCAGGCGCATCCATGTTCTGGCCGCTGTGGCCATCGCCGACATAGATGTTGCCATCGGCATCCGTCACCACATCACACGGTTCGCTGAGCAGTGCATCGCTGCCATCACCTTCGACGCCCGGCGTGCCCAGCGTCAGCAACAGCTCGCCACCGGGGCTGAACTTGTACACGGCGTGGCCCTTGCCTTGCGTCGCGGGATTGTCGGCACGCGGCCCCTGCCCATCGGTCACCCAGATATTGCCATCGCGGTCCACATGCAGCCCATGCGGAAACAGGATGACGCCGCCACCCAAGGTGGCAACGACTTCGCCTGCAGGATTGATCTTCACGATGGGGTCGAGATCGGAACCGATGCAACTGTTGGAACCGCAGCGATCAATGGCCCACAGATGAACGCCATCGGGGTCGATATCCACGCCAGCAGTTGAACCCCATTCGCGGCCATCCGGCAGCGTTGCCCAGCCATCGACTGAGGTGTAGGGATTGGGTCGATCGTTGATAGGTTCGAGCTGAGCCATAGCGTTGCCTGCCATCAGCAGAGCGATAGCGCCACCCAGTGCGATGCGTGCGGATTGCTTGATCATGTTGCCTCCGAGTCTTTTTATTGTTGTTTAACGCCTCGTTAAAATGCCGAATACAGCATCTGTGTGGTCATACGTGTGCCATTGGCTGGCGAGCCCCGGTAGGCGCTGCCGGAATACTCCGTATGGTTGAGTTGCAACTGCACATTTGCCAGCAGGGAATAGGTAGCGCCAATCATCCATGCATTGTCCAAACTGTTGATTAGCTTGCCATTCTCGCCTTTGCGATAGCTGAGCAGTAGGGTTGCCTTGCCGGGCAAGACGCCAAGCTGACCGACAATAGCAGTCGCCTTGCGATCCTTGGGATTGGCATTGAACAGATTGCGCTGTACTACGCCCGCAGGAGTCCCTTCTGCGCTCGCATAAGAAAAGTAGATTCCCAGAGGCATCTTGCCGACGATCCCCTGCGCCTGTGCGTCCAGCGCCCAGGCTTTGGTCTTGACCGTGTTAAGCAACGTCGGCTCTGTGGCGCTTCCGCTCCACGACTGCACACCGATCCCAAGGTCCCAACTACCCACCTGCGGAGTGGCGGCAAGGCGGAGGTAATTCGCTGAAGGGGAACCGGACTTATCGCGCACAGTGCGCGGTGACCACTTGCTGAAATTTGCAAAGAAGCTGGCGTTACTGGCAACGGCGGCCAGACCTTGAGCCTTTGTCGCTGTACCGATGTACTGCTGCGCAGACACGGCGCTGCGATCTTCGGCCACTCGAGAGAATCGCACTGCGCCGGTATTCAGCATTTCAAAGCCATAAGCAACACCTTGCGTGGTGGTACTGAAGGGAATGCCACCGACTGCCATGCCCTTTGCGTTGTAGATAAAGGGCAATTTGAGACCACTTACCAAGGGCTCGGGGTCGTGCAGGTCAAGCTCCACCACAGCGCCGATGTTATTGCTGATGCGGGCACCAATGTTCAACAACAACTCATCGGGGAACTGAAATTCACCATCGTTGGTGTTATTCGTTCCGGACGCGCGCGGCCCATTGGATTTCTGGTAGCGGATCTTGGTGATCAGCCCGGCATTGATGGAATCACGCAGGGACATCGCCGGCGCGTCGCTGGCAAGTGCTGCGACAGAGAAAGCATAGCCGTTGGCCTTGAAGCTGCGACCAAACTGATTCAAAGACGGATAGTTCTGAAAGTGGCAGGCGGCACAGGTCATTCCTGTTTGCCGAGCATAGGTGGACACAGCCTGAGCCTGCATGGATGCTGCAAGGCCGACGAGCACAAAGGAGAGTGCAGCTAATCGCTTCAGAATAGACATGAGCATAGAGAGTTCCGATTCTTGACTATCATGAGTGTGGCTCAACTATAACTTATTGGCAGGCCTGCAGTCTCAACTCTGCATCATTGCGTGACCTGCAACCACATGAGAATCTTACCCGGTGCAAACACGGCTCCGCGCGTTCGCGCTGACCACGCTAGCGCGTCATCATCCCAACGATCGTCTCCACGATACGCGGCTCCAACCCTTCCGTGTGTCCCTTGTCCATGCGCACCACGTCGGCGATCACACGCCCTTCGGCACAGTTCGGGTATTCATACACTTGCGCAGTGCCAGGCCGTGGCAACAATCCCCATTCGCGGGTGCCGGGGTTCTGGCTGCCACTATCGTGCGTCCGGCCCGCCTCCGTATCGATCACGTCTTCGCGGCGCACGCGGGCGTCACACTGATACTTCTGAGCCAAAGCGGACGAGTCCGGCAGCGCGACAATCTCGTACTCGCCCGTGGCGTAGATGTGGGAGAAATCACAGCTTGGATCACCTGCCGGTGCGGTAGCGGCGGCAAGAGCCGGCGTCGCTGGTGTGGCAGATGTCGCGGCTGGGGCAGCATTGGCCTGCGCGGGGCGACCCGCACCGGGGGAGCGCTGCGGTGCACCACCCAAACGTCCGCCAGACAAACTCACGAAGCCATCGACCTTGTCAGCAAAGAAATCTGTACAGACGATTCGACGCGACGTCATGCCGCCCTGGGAATGCCCCACCAGCCAGAAGGCGCGAACATTGTCCTCTCCCACGGCTCGGTACACGGCGTTAACAACGTTATGCAGGTATTGGTCATCCTCTTCGCGCCAGCGCCGCGCGGGCGAATGGGGCGTCGCGATCACCAGACGGTATTTTTCCTTCAGCTCCCAGGCCGGAAAGTACGGCCGCTGATAGCGCTCGCTGGAACCTCCGCCATGCAGATTCAGAACGATCGTCACCTCCTCACCCGGCTGCAGATCACAGGGATAATCGAGCACGAAGGTACGATCTGTGCCCGGCTCGCGTACCGGGCTGTCCGTCACTGCGGTACAGGCGGCGCCGAGCAGTTGAGCAGGCTGCTGCCCCGTCGCGGGGTTGCCCATCAGCAGCAGGGCAGGCAGTGTGAGTGTGATGAGAACTTTCTTCGAAGAATTGAGAGTGACCATGGCGGCGGCTCCTGCTGTTTGTCGTTATTTTTGGAGGAATGCTGTTGTGGATTCATTTGTGGGTTCATGAGACTTAGGAGGAGTAAACCGCATCGGGTGCAATTCCTCTAGAGTGGTTGAGCTCGTCAGGAGGAGGGACTGACGATTGCGATTGAGGATGCAAAACCCTCACTCCATGAAGATTAGATGTTGCAACCTCAACACAATGCAAACGTCGCAACATACAGATTTTCGACCTGCTCCCTGGCCCACGGTGTCCGGCGCAGAAATTTCAACGTAGATTTCACCGAGGGATCATTCTTGAAACAATTGATGCTGATTCTATTGGCGAGTTGCTCCCACCCGTAGTAATCGACAAGCTTCTCGACGACTGTCTCCAGGGTAATACCGTGCATGAGGTTGCGTGGTTGTTCAGTGTTCATATTCACCCATAAGTGTCTCGATGACGTTAATGCCTACATCTCCAGCCTCGACGACTTTGAAACCACGGCGTATCAGGCGGACAGCAAGTAGTGCCAGAGAGTGCGTAAAAAAGCACTGAGGGACGGGAAGGATAGCTAATCGCGCCGATCCTTCCCTGTGCTGAAAAATCCAGAATCCTGTGAACTAACTCCCTATCGCCGCCGCGCCCGCCAAGGACACCTGCTCATCCTCGACGCCACGGGCACCGCTGGCCGTCACGGCACCTATTCTCTCGCTGCCACGCATGACCGGGACGCCACCGGCAAAAGTCACTCCACCTTCGACTTCAGATATTTGTCCGGCCTCAAGGCGACGGCCATACTCGCCAGACGCCAGCCCGGTCACCGTCACCACCCGCGCCTTGCTCAAGGCGATTTCGTAGGAGCGTGCCGAGGCGCCATCCATGCGATGAATCATTACCGGCAATCCCGCAGCGTCCGCGACGACGATAGTGAGATTCCAGTTGTTGGCCCGCGCTTCTGCCAGTGCCGCAGTCATGGCCTGCTCGGCCATGGCATAGGTGAGCGCCGGGGCTGGCGCAGCCGCAGGCTGTTGCGCCAGCGCGAGACTGGAGAGGGCAAAACTGCAGAGCAGCGCAAGGGTAGAGAGTGCAAAGCGTCTAGAGAAAATTCCTTTGATCATGCGTGTGACTCCTGTTGTATTGGTGTGATGTTTGCCGGGGAATTTATGTCGAGATTAAGACCCGTGAGGCTGGCCGAATAGTTCGCCATAGATCGACATCACGCTTTGCAAGGCAATTCCACAAACGCCCGCTTGTGCTTCTCATAACGACGCTTGGCAGTGGAGTCCTTCAGTGCCATGGCGAGCGCGGCATTCAGTTCGTATACGCGGCTATCGAAGCCGGCCTCCGCAAAGGCCAGTCGTGATCCCTGCAGATGCGCCTCGGCTGTATACAGAAGCGCCGGCACCAAGGTGTGCGGAATGCTCAGATTGTCGGGCTCTTCCCAGCCCTTCTTGCAACCTGCCGCATCCTTGGCATGCAGTGTCCTGCAGCGTGCCGGCCTCACCGCGTAGACGGAGCACTTGCCGTCCTCCAGCAACGGGCATTTTAGATTCGCTGTGAGCTGCTGCTCCCGAGACAAGCCTTGCAGAGTCTTCGCGTTCTCAGCGGCCTGGTCCTGAAGGCGCTGTTGCTGCGTCGGCCTGAACTTGGTGCGAACAACCTCCACGATCTGGAACACCTCCTCCGCACGTACTTCCACTTTCAGGTAACAGCAATACCAACACCCCTCTTTGCATGCGATGCTCGACGACACCGTTGACGCAATCAGACCGGCGATGGCGTCCTGACGCGCCTGACTGGCCGACAGCGCTGGCTTCCAGCCCACCGTTTTGAGGTCGGCAGAGGCCAGGGCGTGTTCGCGCTCGGTAATTTCAGTGAAAGGGGATCGAGTGCTTGCCAAGTTTTAGTTCTCTATGAAAAGGCCAGGAGTCAAAACAGCGCATTCAACCTCTGCAGATCCACCTCTTGGCGAATGACCTGCCACAGCACCTCCGCCTCCGGGTGGCGCTGGCGCAGATAGTTGACCCACTGGCGGATGCGCCCGATGCGATCACGCGTCGACATCACGGCGCTGAGTTGGCGCCAGAAGTCTCCCAGCAGTGGCTCGATGCTGGCCCACGGCGATTCCTCCTGACAGTTGTTGCGGATTTGTCGCGCCAGCGAAGGCACTCGCACCGCGCCGCGGCCAAGCATCACATCAACAGTGCCCGCTGCCGCCACGCAGCGATGATAGTCCTCCACCGAACAGATGTCGCCGTTGGCAATCAGTGGAATGTGGATGTGCTGGCGAATGCGCGCCAGTTCGTGCCAGTGCGCCGGAGGCGCGTAGCCCTGGCGACGCGTGCGGGCGTGCACCGTCAGCTCGGTCGCCCCGGCGGCCTCGATGGCGGCTGCGTTCTCCAGCATCAACGACGTATCATCAAACCCCAGCCGCATCTTGGCCGAAACCACCACGTTGGCAGGCAGCGCCGCGCGCACAGCGCTCACCACGCGATACAGGCTCTCCGGCTCCTGTAGCATGATCGCCCCGCCGTTGCGGCGATTGACCGTTTTGCTGGGGCAGCCAAAGTTGATGTCGACGCCGTGCGAGCCAAGCTCGACTGTACGCACCGCATTGGCCGCCATCGCATCGGCATCGCTGCCCAGCAGCTGCACCCGCACCGGCGTACCCGAGTCGGTGCGCCCGCCATTCTTCAGCTCCGGGCACATGCCGTAGAACACCCTGTCGGGATACAGCCGATCCACCACCCGCACGAACTCTGACACCGTCCAGTCAAAGCCGCCTTGAGCGGTGATCAGACGCCGCAGATGCACGTCGGCGAGGCCCTCCATGGGGGCGAGAATGATGCGCATGGGACGATTCAACGCTGCTTCGGATGCGCCAGCAGCCACTCGACCAGTTGCGCGCCATAGGTCTCGGACACGACAGGGACGTGCGTGCCGCCTGAGATGGTCCACAGCTCCGCAGAGCCGCCGCGTTTGCACCCCGCTGCATATTTCAGCACGCCAGTCTCGTAGCCTGGCAGGCTGGCCTCCAGATCCCGCATCTCCCGCGACACACCCGGTCGTCGGCAGCCGTTGTAATCAGCCCAACGCTCTACGGTGCCGCGCGCGCTGGGATAACGCACCTCCTGAATCGCGTCGCCCTGGAAGGCGATGGTCTCATCGTTGGTCCCGTGAATCTGCAGCATGTGCACAGGGAAGAGCGGTGGGTCGCGCTGCTCCAGGTGATTGGCGCCTGCCATGCTGATCACCGCTGCGATCACATCCGAGTGCTCATAGGCCATGCGCAACGACATGAAACCGCCATTGGAATGGCCGATGACATAGACGCGGTCAGGGTCAATGGGATGGCTGGCTTTGATCTCATTGATGATATGGAGAATGTATTCGCTGTCATTCACCGGGCTGTTCTCGAAGTTGCAGCAGGCGTCGGTAGCGTTCCAGAACGGGCTCTGATTACCACCCGCCTCGCGTGTGCCATCCGGAGACGCCAGGACAAACCCATAGTCCTCCACCAGACGGCCCAGACCCCAGTAGTTGGTGATACTTTGCCCACTGGAGGTGTAGCCGTGCAGCAGCACAATCAGCGGCAGATCAGTGGCATTGCGATAGTCCTCGGGCGCGCTGACCAGCACGGGCCCTCTGCCGAAGTCGATGGTTTGAGCGGTGCTCCAGCTGGCAGGCAGCAGCGCGCACAGCAACAGTGTGAGTTGGGTCATTCTGTTCATGTTGATTCTCCGTGGGGGGTATTGTTTTTTTTTCTTGATCCATTCGCCAGTGGGTCACTCAATCGTAAAATTCACCTCCCTGCCTAGCCGACACTTTGAATATCGTTAGCTTCGCCATAGTAGGCGTCCACCAACTGCCCAACAACAACATCTGAAGTGGTGCCACTCGAATCAAGCCAATTCCTAACTGCCTCTCGATCTTCGTCGAGCACCGACCTGTACCGACGAGTGGAACAAATGAATGCGCTAAATGATTTAGCATCTCCACGGCCTCCCATGCACAAATTACGGCTCTCTATAAATTCGATAAACTGATCAAGCCACGAATCATAGTTATCTTCCGTTTCGAGATTCAGGTTACCTGAAAGCTCGAACCCAAAAACCGCAAACTCACCCAAATATAATTTTTTACGTAACCTTCGTTTCTGATTGCTTTTCATACTGCTCCTTTGATAATCCACGGTAATTCTCATTTCTGGTTAAAGCCGAGTTCCTTCTGCTTATGTTTAGGCAAGCCAGAAGAAACGATATGGTGAGACTCAGCAAGATAATACTTGAGCTCGTCATCTGCAACTTCGCGAGCATCGTGTTGCTGTATCCACTTGAAGCCTCGAGAGGCCAGGTAAGGGGCCGGCCTGTATACCGGCTGGTCTCGCAGGATCTGGAAATTAAGCTCCGAAGCCTTGAAGCTAAATGCTGGCTTCCCAGATTTCTGCCACCCGCCGATCGCAAATACTTTTCCCCCAACTTTCCATACCTGCGCATCACCCCACTGTACGACATAGGATGTCGCCGGGAGAGCTTGGCAAAATTCATTGAATTCATCGTAGTTCACTCAGGTTCCTCGTGTCACTTTGCGCGCCGCACTGGGTTGTCCGGTTCCGTAAGTGGCAAACCGGTGTCTCAGTCTCAGGCGTTATATTTTGGCCGATTACTATGCAGTACTTGCATGCCGCTTGATCTCCAACTGATCAGCAATGAGCGATGAAACTCGCCCGCCAGGAGATCGCGAAAGGAGGATCATCTCTGCGGCGAAACCACGTCTAAAAATTGTTTTTGCTAATGACTCGCAACGAGATGACACCGATTTTTATTTTCTATTGTAGAGATGCGAAAAAAGTACGGATTCAATTGGTGATGTCTTTTTTCTTGTAAATTAACCTTCCATTCTTAAATTACTCGAGATAATTTCTCGGCACTAGTAAAGCTCAGCCTGAAGTGACGGGGGCGGCGGGGGCGGTCCTCGTATCGCGCAAGTGGCGCATATCTACCCGCTGAGCGGCGCCCTCGGCGCGGGCGCGCAACTGGCCGCAGCCGCCGTCCACGTCCTGCCCGGCGCTGTTGCGCACCTTGGTCAGCACATAGCGACTGTGCAGGTACTTGACGATCTCACGAATGCGCTCGGCATCAGGGCGTTCGTAGCTCAGACCGTTTCCCGCTTCCAGCCCCGCGCCTTCCAGACTGTTGAAGGGGATGACGTTCAGCACTGCGTACTTACCCTTGAACAGACGCAGGATTTCGTCGAGTTCATCCTGCCCATCGTTGATGCCCTTGAGGAGAGTCCATTGGTACTGGATCGGGTAACCGGTCTTGCGCGCGTACTCCTCGCCCAGTTCCATCAGTTCTTGCGGCGCAATTTTCGGCGCGCGCGGCAGCAGGTGTTCGCGCAGGTCGGCCTTGGTCGTGTGCAGCGACAAGGCCAGCGCAGGCCTCACGCGTTGCTGCGGCAGCAGTTCGAACACACGGCGGTCGCCGACGGTGGAAAACACAAGGTTTTTGTGGCCGATGCCGCCTTCGGTGCCGAGCAGATTGATGGCTTCGAGCACATTGTCGAGATTGTGCGCCGGCTCGCCCATGCCCATGAACACCACCTTCTTCACCGGGCGCAGGCGGCGCGCGAGTACCACCTGCGCTAGGATTTCCAAGCTGCTCACCTGGCGAATCAGGCCGCTCTTACCAGTCATGCAGAAGCGGCAACCGACGGCGCAACCGACCTGGGTCGAAACGCAGAGCCCGTCGCGCGGCAGCAGCACGCTTTCTATCATCTGCCCGTCGGCCATCTTGACCAGCAGACGCACCGACTCATCGGCACCCGGATGCTGGGAATGAATCTGCGCCACGGCGTCCAGCGCTTCGCTTAGTGCAGGCAAGCCATTGCGTACCGACAGCGGCAGAAAGTTTTCTTGTTGCTGATGGCGTGGCCCTGCACCCAGCGCCTTGCCATTTAGCCAGGCGCGCAGCACCCGCCCACGGTGGACGGGGAGGGCCTTGAGGCTGTTTAGGCGTTGGTCGAGATCGGCAAGGGTGAGAAGTGGCATGGGGCGGAATGCTAGCACTTGTGTCGCATCAGTGCATTTCAAACAGCGCCTGGTGAAAGCGTGATGCTGGTAGATCCAGAGCAATGAAGTCCGTGGCGCACGATACGGGTTGCATGAATCACTTCTTCAGCTTCGCTGAACAAGTCTGAGTGCAGGAATTTATCCCCTTGTGTGCATAGCGCGCCGCTGAGCGGCGTTGAAGTGCGCAGCACGGAGACGTCTGCCCATTGGCTGGTTAGGCGTCACGGTACTTATTTCGCTTTCATTCGGTTGTTTTTGACATTGTGCTCTTACTCGCACAGTCCAAGTTCTTCGAGAAGTGGTGGGATATACACGCCGAGCCGTCCACGAAGGCCTTTCTTCAGTCCGTACCAGCCAGCAACTGAATTCGAGCTGTCTCGGCACCACGCTTCTACGGTCCCTTCTTTAGCATTTCCAACAAACCTTCTACACAGCGTGCATCGTGTATTCGGAGGTACCTGGCGGGGTCTTCAATTGCCCGGGGTTTTCTTTCGTTCGGTTT
>CAIOZF010000223.1 GCA_903862645.1 uncultured Gammaproteobacteria bacterium | reverse complement strand
GTCTACCGCCTTGACCACACCGGCGTATTCGGCGAGCGCCAGCGCCAGCCGGCCGGGCCCACAGCCGTAGTCCAGCGCTGCGACTGGAGAGAAGTCCGGCGCCAGTGGCTTGATGACGTCAAACATCCAGTGCACCAGCCGCTCACCCTCGGCGTAAAACGCCTCCTCGCCGTCAGGCGTGAGGTTGGCGCGCAGGTGCTCGGCAGTGGGAATCACGGCAAAGTACGGCTCGCATGCGGCAACGCGGTCCCAATCGGGGTTCATGACAGGTGGCAGTTCCTTCAATGTGTGCTTGGTGAATTGTGATTGGTGATTGTCCTCGATCCGGTCAGCGTCCATCAATAACCTCTCGCCGACCACTGCTGAGGGGCAGGACCCGCGCCCGGCCGCGTGGTCTGCCTTGAGAAGCGGCCTGGTCAGCGCTGGGTCTGAGAACGGGCCTGATGTGGACTCGGGAGGCCGCTCATATCGCTTATTGTCCACGGAATCGGGTCAACCTCACTCCCTCGCATCGTTTGTGAGCTACTTTTGAATATTGTTGCTCAAGCAAATCCCGCGTCGTGTATTGTCCAGGTATCGCAACACTAGGGTGACGGGCGCGCAACAGGTCACTTGTTCCTAGATTGTCCTGTCGGTGCCCTTGGTGGCACTGGTTAAGGTAGCTGATGTCGATACACACACGGACGCTCGCGCTCGCGCTGCTGATACTCGTCTCCGCGCACGCTGCTCTCGCCCAAGAGATGCCTGCCGATGCTGTGGTGGCGAAGACGCTGGAGTACGAGCTTTACTACATGCCGCAATATCGTGAGGATGGTGAACGCGCCGTCGTGCTGCTCAATGGTGCGGTTGCTGCCGCGAAAGCCAAATACGGGACGACGTATCGGGGCACCCCCTGCACCGTGAATCTGTATCCCATACCGAATGGCAAAGCCTCGACGGGCAGCGCATCTATATCTACAAGTTGGTCCAACAAAGATTTGAGAAGTTGTAGCGTGCACCTGCTGACGTGGTCTGCTCCGGAGTGGCGCACGGCGGGTGGAAGCTCCTCTTGGGGCGACCCCAAAGACATCGAATACTGGAACGCAATGCTGGTGAATGAATACATCACCGTCCTCCAAGATATGACCACCGTTCAAAAACCTGCAGGCTTTCTCTACTACAGCTCGCCGGGTTGGTTTGTGCAGGGATTGGAAGCGTATGACGGCTACTACCACAGCACGGAAGCGAGCCTGGCACGGGTGCGGGGTCTGATGCGCGATGGTCGCCTCGGAGTCAGCAAGAGCCAGGGGTACGCCATCTGCTGCAACAAATCCGATGGTGGACAAGCCATCGGGGTTAAGAGCGATTACACCGACGGCTTGGCACTGGTCGCATTTCTCGCGGTGCAATTTGGAGAGGACGTTCACGCTCGCCTCCTGCGAAGTGCGCGGCTAACGTTTGAGGAGGCGCTGACCCAAGAGACCGGCGTGAGCTTCGACGAGTTGTTCCAGGCTTATCGTGTGTGGTTAACGCAATGAGTACTTGCTCCACCCGCACCGCTGGTTGAATATCTTGATGATCCCACCTGCTGCCTAGCCGTCCGCGACCGGCCATCGGCTCAGCAGCGCCGCCAGGGAGGCCGCCGAGTCTGTGGCGGATGCTGTGGGATGCGCCCTCCACACCTGGGGACGACATCTCGCTGCCCGCATCAATTCACGTCGCGGCAGCGGCGCCGCTCCTGTTGTTGGGCGGCTACTGTTTCCCCGCGTCCTTTGTCGCCTTCAGCCAATTCGTGATCACGTGGATCGCCGGCGCGGCCGTCTCGACGGCCACCGCCATCAGGAAGCGCTGGCCGTCCGGGC
>CAIOZF010000222.1 GCA_903862645.1 uncultured Gammaproteobacteria bacterium | reverse complement strand
CCTGGAAAGTGCATTATTTACGTTGCCCATCTAGTAAAATACATGCTTGGCCATCGGGGCCACCTTGAGTCGGTATATGATCTCTCTCGTTTTGCGTTGAAAGCGCTTTCTGCAGATCGCCTACCCAGCAGGACTGAAATCGCCGACGCCTGCACGTCGATTGGCGAGTCTTTGATGCAACTGAAGTCTAACTACTTCGGGTTCGCACAGCTCATTGATGACTCGCTGGCAATGTTCGTTCATGCGTTGAGAATCTACGAGAGCGTTTGGCCGCCAGAGCACCCACAGGTGATTACAACGGCAAACAATGCGGGTTTCATCCTTCGCCGCCTGAGTCGGAACCAAGAGGCTTGCGTACTTCTTTCGCGTGCATGGAGTGGAGCGAAAGTGTTTCGTGTTGCAACAGGCTCGGAATACTACGACGTAGACGTTCTCAGGGACAATTATATAAAGGCACTCATAGCCACCGGAGTCTCTGAAGATATGGCAAACGCAATGCTGATATAGGTGATCCTGAATCAAGTGCCACCGAGAAGGTCAGTACCTACATCAACCTGCCTGCTGCTGTGTCGCTTGTCCGAAGCTACCATGCGGTGATGCAGCGGCTGGCGGAGTCCGACCCGGCCAACGCCGAGTGGCAGCGCGACCTGTCGGTGTCGTTCAACAAGCTCGGCGAGCTGGCGACGGCGCAGGGGAATCAGCCCGAGGCCCAGCGGCTCTTCGGCGAGTCGCTCCGCATCCGGCAGCGGCTGGCGGAGTCCGACCCGGCCAACGCCGCGTGGCAGCGCGACCTGTCGGTGTCGTTCGAGAAGCTCGGCGAACTGGCGACGGCGCAGGGGAATCTGCCCGAGGCCCAGCGGCTCTTCGGCGAGTCGCTCTGCATCGCGCAGCGTCTGGCCGAGTCGGACCCGGCCAACGCCGCGTGGCAGCGCGACCTGTTCTACAGCTACTACCTCCTCGCGGCGAAGATCTTCATGCCGCAAGAACGCTGGGCTGAGGCGTTGCCGCTGCTGGAGCAGAGCCTGGCCATTGCCGAACGTCTGGCGGCCAGTGACCCCTCGAACGTGATGTGGCAGAATGATGTGCGGGGCATCCGCCCACTGGTCCAGGAAGTGCGGACGCAGGCCGGGAAGAGATGATCCCAACGCTCGGACGCTCCGCTTCGAAGACTCCGCGTCGCGGATTAACTGAGGATGCCGGACCGTGGGCAGCTGCGGACGCACATCTATTCCGCTGGCCAAGAATGTCTGCCATCGGCAAGAAGTTCGGGTGTGGTCTGGGCCAAAACCGCCTCGGGATATGCGGTATCAAACCCCAGCCCCGTCGACCGCCAAGTCTCGAACGTCTCACACCACAACTGGCAGGGGGCGTCACTGATCCGTCCGGTGAGGTGGCGATGGGTCTTGGCGACTCCGCTTTCATGCAGTTTCACGACAAACGGAAACAACACGTAGTGCGTCAATCGACCTGTGGACGGGCTATGCTCGAAAATCGAATGCCCCTTGGGGATCACGCAGGCGAGGAGATCGAACTCGTGTGTCTCCAGATCCATCTCTTCCTTCAGTTCACGGGCGAGTGCCTGGGCCGGAGTCTCGGCTCCTTCGATCTTGCCACCGGGGAGACGCGGTCTTTCATCGCCGGGACTTAAGGTGACGATCAGCGACTCGGGGGGGCTGTCCGCCGAACTGGAGACGGGAATGATCGCGTGAACAATCCTTCGGACCGCGATCCCTCCCACTCCCAGGGAGAACTGCACGATGTGGATGGGAGTCTGCCCCAGAGTGTGCAGCGAAATCGGTTGTTGCAGGGCGAACTGCTCGTCGGTATGTACGCCATTGAGAACCAGAACTGCAGTCGGAT
>CAIOZF010000221.1 GCA_903862645.1 uncultured Gammaproteobacteria bacterium | reverse complement strand
TTGTAGCTCCAACGCCTGCACATTCCCAGGGGCTTCCAGCAAAACCAGATGCAACTTGTTCTGCGCACCTTCGATATTGCCTTGATCGAACATTTCCCTGGCATCCGTCACCAGGCGGCTAAAACGGCGTTCAGCATCTATCACCTTCAGTTTGCTGAACGCACTCTGGTTTTTATCATCCAGGCCAAGCACGCGCTGGTATAGCAGCACCGCTTCTTCCCACTTGCCAGCATCATGTGCCTTGTCAGCAGCATTCAGCAGCTCGAGCATGGCACGTTCACGCTGGAGAATCAATTCTGCCTTGAGGGATGTCTCCTCTGGATGTTCCTGCAATGCCTGCGTTGCACTCTGAACTCGTCCCTCGGGGGACTTATCCTGTGCTGCGGAGACCTTGTGCGGCAGATCGGCACAGCCTGCCAGCAGGCTGGATAACAACAGCAATTGGGCGAATATGCGCACGCTGCCAGTATGGATCAGCATCAGGAGGCTCCTTTTGTAAATATGATTTGTTTGACATTCAACGGCAGATAAACGAGTTCGATGCGGCCATTTCCCTCATCCTCCAGGCGATACTGTCCGTCGAAAACTTCGCCTTTGCGCACGGTGTAAAGGTGCTGACCCTTGGCCAGAAAAACAACTTTATTTCCCCCATCCTGCACGGTCCCCAGATAAATAAACGGCAGGGGCGGCGCCGCTGGTGGGGCAACTACAACCTCCACCGGTGGAGCAACCACAACCTCTACCGGGCGAGGTGGTGGTGACGGTGGTGACGGCAGCGGCAGTGGAGGTGGCGGAACAAACCATCTGTGCGACTTGAAAACATCTGTCGCCTGTCGTTCATTTTTTTTGTCGGCATGGGCGTTCGCCAAAACCGGCAGCGAAAGCTCAGACGCGTCATTCCGTTTGGCAGAGATCGATTTTGCAGGCGCCACTATTTCAACCCCCTCTTCCACATGATCCATACTTAACCATGCACTGGCACCCAGTGTTAGCAGCAGCACCCCACCCAGCATCAATCGTCTTATTTCCACGGAAAATGTCATCGTCAGTTGTCCGACAGAAAAAGAACAAAAGCTAATTTGGCCTTTACCATGTTATCTCCCACTGCTTCGCGTTTAAGGTTGATTTCGCTCAAGCCCATGGTTGGAAGCTTGCGCGCGGCCTCGTCGATGAAGCTGCGCAAATCAGGGTAACTGCACTTGACCGGCAGCGTGATTTCATAACGCAGTAATTTGTCGCCCTCTGCATTGCCGAATTTAAAATCTCCACGTTTAAGCATGATGTTATGCTTCTGCGCCAGTGCATATAGTGTTTTCAGCATATCTGGGAGAGCCTGCATGTTTGAAAACTGTCCGTAGAATTCGGCCAGCGCCGCACTGCCTCCAACGGGTGAAGGTTCCGCCAACGAGGTAATTTTAGGCTGCATGCGCAAATGGAGCAATTGCGCTGCACTGGATTGTGCTTGCCGCTCTGCCGGTAGCACAGCAAACAGGTAGATCACCAATCCAACAATAGCCACAACCAATCCAAACAACCCAAAAGTTCCAAGGTAATAGCGCAGGCGGTGCAAATTCAGCATGACCACATTCACGATTTCAACCTCCACGAGGCTTCAATAGTAAACCGTAACGGGTGCTGTGGATCATCCTCGCGGACTTCATAACGCAACAGGCGCACAAACTTCAATTGCGGAGCATCACCCAGCAGCTTCAGGTAGCGGATCAGAATGTCAAAATCTTTGGCTTCGGCAGTAATACGAACCTGGTGTTTTTTGTAATCCGGCTCGATGGCAAGCAGGGCAACATTATTTTGCGATGCACTTTCCAATGCAGAAAAAAGATCGCGCCAAGGCAACAATAGCAATGATGCAACTTCGCGCGCACGTCGCCCCTCCACTTCAAGTTCCGTCGACGAAAACGTAGCTGACCGGTTTGCCGCATGCGACTTCTGCCTAGCCACATCAACCTGCGCCAGTTCACTTTCCATTGCAGTGTTGCGTTCGTTGACAACGGAATATTGCCAATAACTGAACAAGGTACCCACTATTGCAATGAACAGGACAAGCATCCCCGGCCAGACAGGCATCTGCGATTTGATTAGATCAAGATTTAGACGCTGCATCATCACACCCCGCTCAGCGCCATCGCGTAAGATACATCATGTTGTGGAGAATATCCGGCTATGGGTCGCGTAAAAGTACGGATCATCTGCCAATGCCGTGCATCTTCCTGCGCAACTGATTGTGCAGCTTCCGGCGCATGCAGAAAAACCGTTGGATTCGTATCTTCCCAGCCTGCGAGCAGAATTTCGCGAGCAATATGTGTTGGCAACTCCTCTTGCCATTGAGGCGAGGCAGTTACTGCACGCAATCCCAGCCAATTTTTGTTACTCATGATGCCCAGTATCATCCGTCCAGACTCCACCTGAACAAAACAGGCTGCAGCACTATCGATGAGGCGGCAGGTCGCATTATAACCATTCATAAAATAAGGTTGCGCCGACACGAGCTTGAGTCCGGCCTTACCTGCCGCTACCTTAAGCCCTTCCATCAACGCTTTGTCTACGGCACATGCCACCACATCGCCGCCATCCGGTAAGGGATTCGCTCGTATTTGCCAGTTGTCTACAGCATCGCCATAAATTTCCCGGAAACAGTGCTGCATCAGCGCCTGCACGTCCGCATCCGGCATCGATAAAGGGGGAGCCGGGATCAGGCGATAGCGCATGTAATGATTGGAAATGACAATGTTAAGCGGCAGGCCGCGCCGTGCTTCGCTCAACAAACCTTCGAGCAAACCCAGTTCGGCCAGCCAAGGCGAGTCCCCGGCTTGCGCTACACCGCTAGCACAGCTTTTTTTCAGGACTATCGGGTGCCAGCCACGCCGCATGAGCAGCAGTGCGGCGCTGCCCGGCGCAATGCTGGCGCAATAATAGTCAGTCAATGAAAGTGACACGATTAATTTCTTCCAGTGTAGTTTCGCCATTAGCGACGGCTTCGATAGCACTTTCACGTAACACGCGCAGACCGTTACGGCGCGCCGATTCCTTGAGCTTGCGTATCGGATCGCGCGCAACGATCATTTCGCGCATTTCGTCGTCAAGGATGAGCAGCTCAGCAACCGCTTTACGTCCACGGTAACCGGTTCCACGACAGTGGCCGCAGCCTCTGCCGACCCTGAAGCGCATTTTTTGTGCAGCTTCGGTGGAGATTCCGGAATCGGCAAGCAGCTTGGCATCTGGCTGATCCGGCACGATGCAGTTGGAACAAACGAGTCGCACCAGGCGCTGTGCGAGGATGCCGTTCAACGAGGACACAAAGCTATATGTGTCTACTTCCATATTGATGAAACGACCGATGACGTCGAACACGTTGTTGGCATGCACCGTGGTGAACACGAGGTGGCCAGTCAGCGCGGCCTGAACGGCGATCTGCGCGGTTTCCACATCGCGAATTTCGCCCACCATGATTTTGTCCGGGTCGTGCCGCAGGATGGAACGCAGGCCGCGCGCGAACGTCAGCCCCTTCTTTTCATTGACAGGGATTTGCAGTATGCCCGGCAGGTGGTATTCGACCGGATCCTCGATGGTGATGATCTTGTCCTTGCCGCTGTTCACTTCCGAAATCGCCGCATACAGGGTGGTGGTCTTGCCGCTTCCGGTCGGCCCGGTCACCAGTACCATGCCGTAAGGCGCGCGCGCGAGGTGGCGGAACTGTTCCCGGGTGCGTTCGTCGAGGCCGATATTTTCCAGCGTCAGCCCGCGCGACTGGTCTGTCAGCGCCTTGCGATCCAGCACGCGCAGCACTGCATCTTCACCGAACACGCTGGGCATGATGGACACGCGAAAATCTACTTCACGCTTCTGCACCTGCACCTTGAAACGCCCATCCTGCGGGATGCGCCGCTCGGCGATGTCCAGTTCTGCGACAACCTTGATGCGCGAAATGACCTGTTCGGCCACTTCTATACCCTGTATCGCACCGACCGTATTCAGTACGCCGTCGATGCGGTAACGGATGGTCAGCCCGCTGCCGGTGATTTCCAGGTGCACATCACTGGCACCGCTCTTCAACGCGTCGTACAGCGTCGAATTGACCAGCCTGACTACCGGGCTGCTGTCCTCTGAAATACTTTTCAGCGACAGTTGTTCAGCTCCCCTAGCCTGTTCGTCGATGCCCGGCTCTTCGCCCAGCAGCATGCCGTCCATGGCCTTGAGCGTTTCTTCGTGGCGCGACAGGAAAGCGGTGATGTCCGCATGGTGAGCCAGACGCCAGGCGAATGGCTCGCGGATTTTTTCCAGTGCCCAGTCGCTGAATCCTTCGGTAAACGGATCCGAGAAGACGATCAGCAGCCCCTGTTCCGAGTCACGCAATGGTATGCATTCGCGCTTGAGCGCCTCGCGGAACGATAGCACGTCGAAATCTGGCTCCAAGCGGTGGATATCATTGATGTCAGCAACAGTGTAATGAAAAGCCTCTCCCAGTGCCCGCATGAATTCAGTCGACGACAGGCCCGCCTGGTCTTCCAGCACCTCGATAATGCGTCGCTGCGATTGGCGCGCCAGTTGCCGTGCCTGGGCGATGGCGGCCTGAGAAATGGTCGGTGGAGTCATGCTGGTCGGTGACACGGCGTTCACTGTATGCTCCCCGCCAGATCGAAAATAGGCATGTATAGCAGTAATACCACCCCGCCGATTATCAAGCCGATCACCAGCATCAGCAGTGGTTCGAATA
>CAIOZF010000220.1 GCA_903862645.1 uncultured Gammaproteobacteria bacterium | reverse complement strand
CGGCCAAGGCAAGGAGGGCAGAGAACAGGCTGCAGTGTCTGGACAGGGCGGTGGCGATCTTGAGCATGGTCAGCGGTCTCGCTTCAAAGTAAGGAAGGGCGGGCTCTTCCATACTGTAACGTAAAAACCGCAGATCCGTTGACGCTGGCTCTGCTGGAGTTCAGGAAGTAGCGGAAATTCTGACAGTGCCTGCAATCATCGACTATGGAAAACATCGTGAATTACCCGACGATATCAGGATGGTGTAGCAGCGAACTGCCTTCAAGATGTACAAAAAGGATCAACTCACTGTAATTCCTCTGCAATATTTCCTCACTAGAGTCCATACGCGCTGGCGTATGTTCCGTTTCTTTAGTACCAATAATGGAGGACTTATCATCATGACGATTGATCGTCGCAAGTTTCTGTCACTATCCGCTGGCACCAGCGCCATGCTTGCCCTTAGTGCCTTACCCCTGAGCATATGCAAGGCCCTGGCGGTTCAGGCCGCCGTAGAGACAGGCACCATCAAGGATGTCAAACACATCGTGATACTGATGCAGGAGAACCGCGGTTTCGACCATTACTTCGGCACGATGAAAGGTGTGCGTGGCTATGGTGATGGCTTCCCGGTTCCGCTTGAAAGCGGAAAGCCTGTCTGGTTCCAGTCCAATGGTGAAACGGAAATATCTCCTTTCCACATGAACCCTGAAAAATTCAATGCCTACCTGGCTCCGAGCACACCACACAGCTTTTCAGATTCACAGGCTGCATGGAACCAGGGAAAGTTCGGCTATTGGCCGAAATACAAGAACGACAACTCCATGGGCTATTTCAAACGCAGTGATATCCCGTTCCAGTTTGCACTTGCCGATTCCTTCACCATCTGCGATGCCTATTTCTGCTCCATTACCTCTGGCACGGATCCAAATCGCATTACCTTCTTCAGCGGCTCCAATTTCAACCCGGAGTTGGGTGCCAAAGGGATCAATTGCACGGACACAGATTCGGAGCCGGACAACCTGCGCTGCTGGATCGCGAACCCCGAGGTCGACAAGTGGCCAGATCCCGGTTACAGCTACAAAGACAGTGCTTTTCACTGGCCTACACTGCCCGACGTGCTGGAAGCGGCAGGCGTGAGTTGGCGGATCTACCAGGACCCAAATGACAACTGCACAGGTGCCATGCACGGAGGTCTCGCTTTCGCCAGTTTCCGCGAGGCGCAGCGCGGGACTCCCCTCTATGAAAATGGCATGTCCCACTGGAGCCTGGATAATCTGGCACGGGATGTCAAAAATGGAACACTTCCCGCAGTGTCCTGGGTGCTGCCTCCGAGGGAATTTTCGGAACATCCTGGCGGCCCTTCCAGCCCTCAGAAAGGCAGCAATTTCACCGAGAAGGTACTGAACGCGCTGACCAGCAATGAAGAGGTCTGGAGCAAGACAGCATTCTTCCTCACTTTTGATGAGAACGATGGTCTGTTCGATCATCTGCCGCCACCTGCCGTACCGTCCTACAATGCCGATGGCACACTGGCAGGCGATTCCACACTGCCATTGGACGGAGAATACTTCTCGGACCCGGCACGGGCTCATCTGAAAGAGGACGACACTATCTCTGGCACCCTGCGTCCCTTCGGGCTTAGCGCTCGCGTTTCGATGTATGTTGTCTCGCCCTGGAGCAAAGGCGGGTGGGTGTCCTCGGAGGTCTTCGATCACACTTCTCTGGCGATGTTCCTGGAGAAGCGCTTCGATCTCACGGTCCCCAGTATCAGCACCTGGCACAGAGCCGTGTGCGGCGATCTCTCTTCCGCATTCGACTTCAGTGGACATGAAGCAGCAGACTTGACGCAGCTGCCAGATACCAGTCGTTATGCCCTCACTGATGCGCAGCAGATGGCAATGGCGAGCTATTCCATCCCGAATACGCACGAGCCCTTGTATCAAGAACGAGGCACGCGTTTCTCTCGCAAGCTACCCTATGAGTTGCATGTGGACCCTCTGGTGGAGGGCGGCTGCGCAGTAAAATTGCTCTTTCGCAATACGGGCAGCAAAGGCGTCGTATTCCATGTCTACGACAAATTGCATCTGGACAGGATTCCGCGTCGTTACACTGTGGAGGCAGGCAAGACGCTGGCGGATGAATGGAGTATTGCTCCGGATCAGGGTCGCTATGATCTATGGGTCTATGCTCCCAATGGCTTCGTCAGGGCTATTTCGGACCTCACGGCAACCTCGAACGTCGGCGCGCAACCGGAATGCCATCTGGAATACGACAAAGTACAAGGAGACGTGGCGATTGCGTTTAGCAATACGGGTTCAGAAAGCTGCAAATTCCTGATCTAAGACAGTGCCTATCGCAGTGGCGGCCCTTGGGTGATCGAGGTCACACCTGGAGAGTCGGTGCAGAAGCAATGGTCATTGAAGGACAGTGCTCACTGGTATGACCTCAGCGTCAGCTGTGACAAGCGTGGCGGATTTCAGCGCCGGTTTGCGGGTCGGGTTGAAACAGGGAAACACAGTCTATCCGACCCAATCATGGGCGCGGGTTGACACTGCGACTATTGTGGAGGCGTGGCCTCCATTACGCGCACGCCATTGACCCAGGTTTCCAGCACTTTCGCCTTCCAGATTTCGCTGGGGGCGGCAGCGAAAATGTCCTGTTCCAGAAGGATGAAGTCCGCTGCCTTGCCTTGTTCCAGCGTGCCCAGCAGTTCTTCCTGATGGCCGGCATAGGCGGCATCAATAGTGAAACTGGCGAAGGCTTCTTCGGCAGTCATACGCTCCTCGGGGAACCAGCCATCGGCGGGTTCATTCTGATGATCCTGTCGGGTGATCGCCGCGTGCAGCCCGAAGAAGGGGTTGGGAGACTCCACCGGAAAGTCAGAGCCATTGGCGATCACCGCGCCAGCATCCAGCAGTTTGCGCCAGGCATAGGCGCCCTGAATTCTGATCTCGCCCAACCTGTCCTGAGCCATGTTCTTGTCGCTGGTTGCATGGGTGGATTGCATGGACGGAATCACCCCCAGCTCGGCGAAGCGCTGGATGTCCTGATATTGCAGGACCTGCGCATGCTCGATGCGGTGCCGCAGGGCACGGGTGTCAGTTTGGGGGATCAGACGCGCAAAGTTGTCGAGGACGAGGCGG
>CAIOZF010000219.1 GCA_903862645.1 uncultured Gammaproteobacteria bacterium | reverse complement strand
CAAAAGGAAATTTTGATTTATCTAGCGCTATCGGTGTTCGAACCCAAATGACAGGAAATCCAGTCTCTGGTATCGGAAAAGTGCCGTAGCCATCAGTTGCATATACCAATGCCGATGGATGCCCGGTTGCGTTGTTTTGGATCCAATCGAAAACTGGCCTGAAATCTGTGCCACCGCGCCCTGTTACCTCTACGCGCCGAGGAAATTCTGAGCCGTCCATTGCCTCGAACTCGACAACACTCTTGACATCTGTGTCTGCCTGCAAGACAGTTAACTTGCATGGAAAGGTCTCTCGAAAAGATCGAATTTCAGAGAATATCGAAGCAAGTTCCTCATTTGACATCGAACCTGACGTGTCCACTGCAAAAATCAGCATGCCTGGAGCCTCAACGCCAATAGAGGGGAAAATAAACCCGCGATGGATATGTTTCTTCGAAGGTGGCCATAAACTCCAGTCCGTTCGAATCCTGTCGAACAACCATTGACGCAACAGGGAGCGCCAGTCTATTTTTGCTGAATCAGCGGAATTACATTCACTTCTAAACCAAGCACCAGAATTACCTTGCAACTTCTCCTTCGCATCGCTTCGAAGCGTGGCAATTAGGTCAGTGCGCTCCTGGGCATCCAAGTCGCTGTTTCCAACTACCCCTATCACCCTGGGGTCCTCAGGGGCCAAAATGTCGCCTTTCGCCTCCTTCAAGACACCTGCTACATCTTCATCATCTAGCAGCGCATTTGCAGGTCGTGAGCGCTCTGGTTTCTTACCGCCATCCAAGAGTCGGCTGTAAATTTCCTCGGCCGGAAGGCCCACGAACTCTCTGGACATCAAGCCGCCAGCCGGCAACAAAAATCCCTGCTCGACAAGTAGTAAATTTATGGCGTAATCGCAGGCAATATTCCACTTGTCAGCCTTTCTACTACCGCACCTGGCTGAGTGATTAAATAGAACATGCAGCAACTCATGGGCTATCACGCCCCGGAGTTCAGGGTCAGTGATATTTTTTATCCAATCGGAATTGAAGAAGATGTGATAACCATCGGTGGCCATGGTAGGACACCAAGACATCCCGGTCACGTCCCTAATTGGGAGCCGCATCAACGCGCTTGCTAGGAAGGGTTGACGCAACGAAAGCTGAATACGCGCCTTCAGCAACCTAGACCTGATGTCAACCGGCAATGATGTTTGCATTCTTCTTCATGAAATCGCGATATTTCGGGTCTCTGGCAAAAGACGGCTTAGCCCTCAACATATCTCGGGCCAGTACAACTGAAAACTCTGCCGGTAAACGGCTCAGAAGTATCGCGCTGGCATTCAGTACAGCATCTCGTTTTGAATTGTGTGCAAGCCATGAGGTCAATACATAGATTCCGTCAAGTGAGGTAGGCAGATCTGCCGTCTCGGGAGAACCAACGATTTTCTCAACCTGCTTGAGGTTGCCGGCATCTCGAATGAATGCCGAAAACTCTCTGGCCGGTCCTTCTCCAACAATACCAGGCGCCAAGTCAGAGCAGGCCTTTAGGCTACCAAAACTTGTCATGACATCAGAAAGCATTTCCCAGGATCTTGGCGTTGCAAAGGCAGGGGAGTCAACTGGATCTTCACGCAGCAATTTTGGCCGGTAGCCTATAAAGGAAACCACCAACGGATCAATGCCCTTATTGATAGCCCAGGTCCGCCAGTCATCAGCGTCTGTGTCCAAAGTTACATGAATAAACCGATTAGACAGTGCGCTTGACATACGAAAGGTCACTGCACGGTCTTGCTGTCGATTGCCAGCGGCAACAATCCACCATCCGTTGGGAAGGGTGTATTCGCCTACGCGCCGGTCGAGCACGAGTTGATAAAGTCCAGCCTGGACGAGGGGTGGGGCCGCATTGATTTCATCGAGGAAGAGCACGCCCGGTTTGTCTTTTGCGGTTGGCAAAAATGATGGTGGACACCAGACTGCACGACCATCCAAGATGGT
>CAIOZF010000218.1 GCA_903862645.1 uncultured Gammaproteobacteria bacterium | reverse complement strand
TGATCAGACTTTCTGGAAGGCACGTCACAGACATAATAACCTCCGTGTTTCGGAGATCGACGCATGACTGGCGTTAGGACCCATTGATTGCCGTCCTCGGCCACATCCCCTTTCGGGCGCCACCTTGCCGGGCTGGCAGGTTGGCGAGGGCGTCAACCCTCTCTTGATGATGAAGAGAGGATAGAGTGCGATTCCGTCAAATTCAAGATCACCATGATCGATATCTATTGGGCATGAAACGCCGTGGCGTACGCCCGCTAAAGGGCGCGCTAACCAACTGAGCTAGCGGCAATCCGCGGTGTTCACCTCCGGCGCCCCTTCCGCAGCAGAGGCCACCGGCATTCCGTTCGCCTCTTCTGTCAGGTGAGATGTCCGTCAACCTTGAGCCGCCGCAGCAGCTCCATAATCGCCAGCGTGTCCCGCTTACAATAGATTCGCAGCGCGTTCTTCAGCGTCTGTCGCCGCTCTGCAGTCGTGTTGGGATCCACGACATCGAGCCATGCCAGCTGGGCAGCATTGGCATCACCAACCTCAAGGTCGGGGTAGCTCATCGCTGGTAAAAAGGCAGCGATGAGACGCTTGATTGACCAGCTGCCGCGCTGGTCGGGGTGATGGAAATGTTTGCGGGTTATCGGCAGAAAATCAACGAGGCGCCCTTCGATATCCCGCAGCGCCGTTGCCAGATCGGGGAGCGCGTCCGCAAGAACGCGCAGGCATCCGCGCTCGAGCAGTGCGTGGCAGGCAATAATGACGCCGGCGTAGAAGCAGGTGATTGAGCGCGACTATGGCATGCGCGGCAGGACCATCACCTCAAGGTCAGCAAGGCGCTGGCCTGCTGCGCGCGGCAAAGGCCTGGTCTGGCCCTCGACCTAAAGGCGCGCAGGCCTGAGGACCAGAATGTCGTCCCGGTAAATGACTTCGACAGGTCGGCCCTGCCATCGGCACGATGCTGGTCAGGAAACTCCTGGGCCAGGTCAGGGTCACTCGCCTGGCGCCTTTCACACCTTCCATCTGCACTTGACAATCAAGTCGCCTTTTTCGACTGTATTCGCAGTCCTCCCTCCTGAAATTCAGGATCACCTGGTGTTTCGCCAGGACTGCGCAAGCTGGTAGCATCTCGTCCACACCGGGCGAAACCAGCGCTCCTCGCCCCGAAGTTTCGCGCGAGGTGCGCTCTCCAACGGGGCGATGTGCGCTGGTTTCACCCGGCGCGATCTGTTCTCGAGGGTAAAGTGACGGGAGGGGGGACTAACTTGCCATCGTCGACAAGTTCGAAGCCTGTTGCAAAGCACGAGACGCGGCAGGAGGCAGGCGCACGGCTGCATTCAACCTTGATGATGTTGCCCGATATCTGCCAGGCTTTTTCATCGCTGGATCCGTACGCGGACGGATTTGAAAACACACGCGACGCGACCCTGGCCGCATGTGTGCGGGACTATTGGCCGGGGGTCCGGTCTGTTTTTCCAGACATGCCGGAAGATCTCGTCCTGCGCCATGCATGGGGCGAGGCATTCAGTAAACCGCTCGTCCTTGGAGTTCTTTGCTCTTCGATAAGGCTGTGGGGCGGATCCAGACTGAGCGCGCTGGTCGACGACTTCGTAAGGATCAGCTCGACGCAGATCGCCCAAGACTCCCTGGCTATGGCCCTCGTCTGGCCAACCAGAACAGCGCCAGACCTCGCTCAGGCAGACGGACTGATGCCAGGCATGCGGGTGCGCTATACCCTTGCTCATCTTCTGTCGCACGAGACATCAGCTCACACCTTCGTAGCGGCCGCGCGTGCGGTGAAATCGGCCTCGGTTTATGTCAAACGTCGCGAGCTGCTGCGGATGCTGCAGGAAGCCGATCGCCGCGGTGTAAGGATCAGACGCTATAGCGAAACGCAGTTCCTGATGCGTTCACCCGAAGAGCAGGCACTGGTTTTGTCAGGGCCGAAGCTTGCTGATTGCTTGCTACCATCCTCCGTGGCCAGGCTGCCTGATGCTGCTGAATGGGTCGCGTCGCGCTGTCAGCATCGGGATCGTGTCGAAAAAACTGCAGAGAATGTGTTTGTCGCTCTCTCAGTGCGTAACTTCGGTGCTGCTGAGAGATCTTTGACCCCGATCTCTGTGGACGCCCTGACCCGGGCTGTTTTCGCTCAGCAATCTTTTGCGGACGCCGTGAAAAACAGGTCAGCAGATCCTTCCCGATCATTCAGCAGTCCATCACACCGCCGCCCACCGGCTGCTCCAAAACGCTGGACTCCGCTTTCGCCCGGGACACAGCAGCTTCTTGCCGCAGTTTGGCCCCGGTGCGCCATACCGCGTTACTGGTCGATGACTGCTAGCGATATTGCCAGCGCGCTGCGCGCGGGCGACCTGCACGCGCATGACATCCTGCCACCCGACCTGCGATTACTCAGGGCGACCTGGACCCGTCGCGAGCAGGTTGAGCTCTTGCGTGCCGGTTTACACAACCTCATCGCGGCCACGGCAAAAGCCTGGAACGACATCTCCCTCACTGAGATCATTACTATCGCGGCTCAGTGGCCAGAGTTCGCGGCCATCATTGAACGGCGGATGA
>CAIOZF010000217.1 GCA_903862645.1 uncultured Gammaproteobacteria bacterium | reverse complement strand
TCTTGGTCTGCCTTGGTTTTCGGCTCAACAGCAACAGAAATTACAGGTTCCGGAAAGTCCATCTTCTCCAAAGTGATAATGTGATCCGGATGGCAAAGCGTCTCACCCGTCGTAACATCCTTCAAGCCGATGGCAGCAGCAATGTCACCAGCATAGACTTCTTTAATCTCGTCCCGATTGTTGGCCCGCATCTGCACCATTCGGCCGACACGTTCTTTTTTGCTTTTCAAAGGGTTGTAGACTGCATCTCCGGAATTCAGGAATCCTGAATAAACTCGGAAAAAAGTCAAAGTCCCCACATATGGATCTGTTGCAATCTTGAAAGCAAGAGCTGCAAAAGGAGCACTGTCATCAGCCTCTCTTACAGCCGCAGTACCGTCTTCAAGCACGCCCTCAATGGCCTTCACTTCTGTTGGAGCCGGGAGGTACTGAATAACAGCGTCAAGCACTGCCTGCACTCCCTTGTTCTTGAACGCGGATCCACAAAACGTCGGAACGATCTGCCCAGCGAGAGTCCGCGCACGCAAGCCGCTGACCACCTCCTCTAGCGTCAGCTCACCACCGTTGAGATACTTGTCCATATACTCATCGTTAGCTTCAGCCGCCGCCTCCACAAGATTCTCACGCCACTTTTCGCAAGCAGCCTGCATATCGGCAGGGATATCCATATACTCAAACGTTGTACCCTGATCTTGCTCATTCCAGATGATACTTTTCATCTTGACGAGGTCAACAACTCCCTTGAAGGTCTCTTCGGAGCCTATGGGCAGCTGCATTGGCACAGGAATGGCACCCAGACGCTCCTTAACCTGCTTAACGACTCGAAGAAAATCTGCGCCAGTCCGGTCAAGTTTGTTCACGAAGATCAAACGTGGGACTTGATAGCGGTTTGCCTGACGCCATACAGTTTCTGTCTGCGGCTGCACGCCTGAAGATCCACACAACACCACTACCGCGCCGTCAAGTACGCGCAGAGAGCGCTCCACCTCGATTGTGAAATCCACGTGCCCAGGAGTATCAATGATATTGATACGATGCTCGTCGAACTGCTTGCCCATCCCCGACCAGAAACATGTCACAGCAGCAGAAGTAATCGTTATACCACGCTCCTGCTCCTGCTCCATCCAATCCATAATGGCAGCACCGTCGTGAACCTCGCCGATCTTATGGGACACACCTGTATAAAACAGAACGCGCTCGCTGGTAGTTGTCTTACCGGCATCCACGTGAGCGACGATCCCGATGTTTCTATACCGGCTCAAAGGAGTTTTTCTGGCCACAATCATACCTTCAATAAATAAGTGATTTAAATTCGAAATAATCAGAATCGATAATGCGAGAACGCTCTGTTAGCTTCTGCCATTCGGTGCACATCTTCACGCTTCTTGACTGCACTTCCACGACCATTAGCAGCGTCAGATATTTCACCAGCAAGACGCAAAGCCATAGACTTCTCGCCACGCTTGCGGGAATGCTCAACGAGCCAGCGCATAGCCAGTGCGGCACGACGCTCGGCCCTAACCTCGACAGGAACCTGATAAGTTGCACCTCCGACGCGTCGAGACTTGACTTCGACCATCGGTGCGATTGCATCCAGCGCTTTCTCGAAAACCTCAAGAGGATTACTTGAGTGCTTCTTCACAACCTCAAGAGCTCCATAAACTATTGTTTCAGCTACAGACTTCTTGCCATCCACCATCACATGGTTCATAAACTTAGCAAGGATCTTACTTCCATATTTGGCATCAGGAATGATTTCCCGTTTAGCCACTTCACGTCTTCTTGGCATATCCCACCCCTACAGGTTCAGGTTGTCTGAAATCCCCCGCCACACGGAATATGTCGCGGACATTCAGCCTTACTTCGCAATTCTTTCTACTCGATCCAAAATCAATAACTCCGGATCGTCCTAATTATTTGGACTTCGGTCGCTTTGCGCCGTACTTGGAACGTCCCTGCTTGCGATCCGAAACACCAGATGTATCAAGACTTCCACGAACTGTGTGATAACGCACACCTGGGAGGTCTTTTACCCTTCCACCGCGAATCAGAACTACAGAGTGCTCCTGCAAGTTATGGCCCTCACCACCAATATAGGAGGTGACTTCATACCCATTGGTAAGACGCACACGGCAAACCTTGCGCAATGCGGAGTTTGGTTTCTTTGGCGTCGTAGTATAAACACGCGTACATACACCCCTTCTTTGCGGGCAACCTTGCAAAGCCGGCACATCACTCTTGGACGCCTTGCTTTGTCTTGGTTTGCGAACCAACTGGTTAATAGTTGCCATTCATTACTCCTACCGACGCTTGCTTATATTTAAGTAATCCCGCAGCTAAAACTGCAGGAAATCAACCCATACACTTCCGAAAATCGGAAGCAACTAGAGAGCTTCACGACATGAAAGCCAATGCTTCCATACGAAGGTCGAGCGCAGCACTCCCAATAGGTTGAGAGACCGCGCTTGTACCCAGAATAAAGGATGCGAGAGTTTAATGACCCAACACCCCTTAGTCAACTTCTTACTTGCGGGCGATAAGACCTTGCTGATCAACCCCCACTCTTAAGCGCTTCTGTCAGCGCCGCCTCCACATCGCTAGCACTGACCGAGGTATTTTCAGGAACAGCGGCGTCAGCGAGCATTTTCTTACGCGCTTCGTGGTAAGCAAGGCCTGTGCCTGCAGGAATCAGGCGTCCTACCACTACGTTCTCCTTCAACCCTCTGAGGAAATCGCGCTTGCCTGTAACTGCTGCTTCAGTCAGCACTCGTGTTGTCTCCTGGAAGGACGCCGCAGATATAAATGATTCCGTCGCCAGAGATGCCTTGGTAATACCTAGCAGCATACGATGGAAGCGTGCCTCCACCTTTCCTTGAGCTCTCATTCTGTCGTTCTCTTCAGCAACTTGCGTCAGGGTTACCTGCTCGCCTTTGATGAAGCCCGAATCACCAGTCTCAGCAATTTCGACCTTACGGAGCATCTGCCTGACAATAACCTCGATATGCTTGTCGTTAATTCGTACACCCTGGAGTCGATACACTTCCTGGACCTCATTAACGATATATTCAGACAAAGCCTCCACTCCCTTCAGGCGCAGGATATCGTGCGGTGAGGGCGGGCCATCTGACACAACCTCACCCTTCTCAATGTACTCTCCCTCAAACACTGTCATCGTGCGCCACTTCGGAATCAGCGCCTCGTAGAACGAACTGCCGTCAAGAGGGTTGACACCATCCTTCGGAGTAATGATCAGACGACGCTTGCCTTTGGTTTCTTTTCCAAAAGACACAGTTCCTGATATCTCTGCAAGGATAGCTGGCTCCTTCGGTTTACGCGCTTCAAACAAATCGGCAACACGCGGCAAACCACCCGTGATGTCACGGGTCTTTGAGCTCTCCTGGGGAATACGGGCGATAACGTCACCGATATTAAGATTAACGCCATCCTGAATCGCAATAATAGCGTTCGCTGGCAGAAAGTAGTGTGCCGGTACATTGGTGCCGGGAATACAAAGCTCCTTGCCATTGGTGCCCAGCAAGGTCACAGCAGGACGCAGCTCTTTTGCAGCTGACGAACGCTCGGCAGGGTCAATAACAGAAAGGCTGGAGAGGCCAGTCACTTCGTCTGTCTGACGTCGCACAGTAATTCCCTCCTCCATGTTGGCAAATGCGACTTTACCCGCCACTTCTGAAATGATCGGGTGAGTATGCGGATCCCACGTCGCTACAACTTGACCAGCCTCTACTTTCAAATTCTTCCCTAACGTAATAACAGCACCGTAAGGAAGTTTGTATTTCTCGCGCTCACGTCCACCCTCGTCACTGACCAGCATCTCACCGGAACGTGAAACAACTACCAGAGCGCCTTGTATGTTTTCAACGGTCTTCATGTTATGTAATTGGACACTACCCTTGGTCTTAACCTGGACGTTGTCGGCTGCAGTAGCTCGCGAAGCAGCACCACCGATGTGGAACGTACGCATCGTCAGCTGAGTGCCAGGCTCACCAATCGATTGTGCTGCAATAACACCAATCGCCTCACCGACGTTGGCAATATGTCCTCTGGCGAGGTCACGTCCATAGCAAAGCCTGCAAATACCAAAGCGGGTTTCACAGGTAATTGGTGACCGAACTTGCACTTCATCCACACCAAGGGCATCGAGCTTCTCTACCAGACGCTCATCAACCATTACCCCGGCTTCAACAATAACTTCACCACTTGAATCATCCACAACATTCTGAGTCAAGACACGACCAAGCACCCTGTCACCAAGGGGAGCAATAATATCTCCCCCTTCAATAACGGGTCTCATGGTCAAACCATCGGTGGTACCACAGTCGTGCTCTGTAATTACGAGGTCTTGGGAGATATCAACCAAACGTCGCGTCAAGTAACCTGAGTTAGCAGTTTTGAGTGCGGTATCTGCCAGTCCCTTTCGAGCCCCGTGAGTAGAAGTAAAGTACTGCACCACGCTCAAACCTTCACGGAAGTTTGCCGTAATCGGCGTCTCGATGATTGAACCATCAGGGCGAGCCATCAGGCCTCGCATACCGGCAAGCTGACGTATCTGAGCTGGAGAGCCACGAGCACCAGAGTCCGCATAAATGTAGACCGAGTTAAAGGACTCCTGACGCTCTTCCTTACCCTCTTTATTGATGACCGGCTCAGTGGAGAGACCATCCATCATAGATTTCGCCACCAAGTCATTGGCGCGAGACCAGATATCGATGACTTTATTGTACTTTTCACCCTGAGTCACAAGACCAGAGGCGTACTGATTCTCAATTTCTTCCACTTCCGAATCAGCCTGCGCGATGATGGCAGCTTTTTCTACGGGTATAACGAAGTCATTGACCCCGATAGAAGATCCAGACCGGGTTGAGTACTTGTAGCCGGTGTACATGAGCTGGTCTGCGAAAATCACAGTCTCCTTCAGCCCGACATATCGATAGCAAGCGTTCAATATTCCAGAGATCTGCTTTTTGGTCATCTTTTGATTGACCATCGAGAACGACAGTCCAGCAGGAACGATGTTGAACAACAACACGCGGCCTACCGTAGTCTCAACCATTGCACGCGAGGACACTTTTTGGTCGTCAGCGTTGATAATGGTGCTGGTGATCCTAGCTTTGATTCGGGCCTGCAAGTGGACGTGCCCCGTCTCATAGGCACGTTGAACTTCGGCCGCATCAGCGAAGATCATGCCCTCACCTTTGGCGTTGACTCGTGCGCGAGTCATGTAATACAGACCAAGCACCACGTCTTGAGACGGCACAATGATTGGTTCACCGCTTGCGGGAGCGAGAATATTATTGGTCGACATCATCAAGGTGCGCGCTTCAAGCTGCGCTTCCAGAGTCAGGGGCACGTGTACGGCCATCTGGTCGCCATCAAAGTCGGCGTTATAAGCCGCGCAGACCAGCGGGTGCAGCTGAATAGCTTTACCTTCGATCAATACAGGTTCGAATGCCTGAATGCCCAAGCGGTGCAGTGTCGGCGCACGGTTTAGCAGGACCGGATGCTCGCGAATCACATCAGCAAGAATGTCCCAGACCTCTGCTGTCTCACGCTCAACCATTTTCTTGGCGGCCTTGATAGTGGTCGCAAGCCCTCTTCTCTCCAATTTCCCGAATATGAAGGGTTTGAACAATTCAAGCGCCATCTTTTTAGGCAGACCGCACTGATGCAGCTTTAGGGTAGGGCCTACTACGATTACGGATCGACCAGAGTAATCCACGCGCTTACCAAGCAGGTTCTGACGGAAACGACCTTGCTTGCCTTTGATCATGTCGGCCAGAGACTTCAGGGGACGCTTGTTTGAACCCGTAATAGCGCGGCCACGACGACCATTGTCCAACAGCGCATCGACTGCCTCCTGCAGCATGCGCTTTTCATTGCGCACGATAATATCTGGAGCATTCAAGTCCAACAGCCTTTTCAGGCGATTGTTTCGGTTAATCACTCGACGATAAAGGTCGTTAAGATCGGAGGTCGCGAAACGACCACCATCCAGAGGAACCAATGGGCGCAGATCCGGTGGCAGAACCGGAAGCACTGTCAAGACCATCCACTCCGGTTTGTTGCCTGATTCGGAGAACGCTTCCAGCAATTTCAGACGCTTGGACAGTTTCTTCAACTTTGTCTCTGAGTTGGTCTGGGGTATTTCCTCGCGCAGACGTGCGACTTCGCCATCAACGTCCATATCTTTCATCAGCTGCTGAACAGCTTCAGCGCCCATCTTGGCATCGAATTCATCACTGAACTCTTCCATGGCTTCGTAGTACTGCTCATCCGACAAAAGCTGGCCTTTCTCCAAGGTGGTCATACCCGGATCGGTAACGACAAACGACTCGAAATAGAGTATCCGCTCGATATCGCGCAGAGTCATATCCAACAGCAAACCGATACGGGATGGAAGCGACTTCAGAAACCAGATATGAGCAACCGGACTGGCCAGTTCAATGTGCCCCATACGCTCACGACGTACTTTTGAAAGAGCCACCTCCACGCCACACTTCTCACAGATTACACCGCGATGTTTTAGACGCTTATATTTTCCACACAGACACTCGTAGTCCTTCACCGGTCCAAAGATTTTGGCGCAGAACAGACCATCGCGCTCGGGTTTGAAGGTACGGTAATTGATCGTCTCAGGCTTTTTTACTTCACCAAAGGACCATGCACGAATCATTTCCGGTGAGGCCAGCCCTATCCGGATCGAGTCAAATTCATCAGATTGTGATTGGGATTTAAGCAACCCTAGTAGGTCTTTCATTCTATATCCTCCGCCTGAAGCGCAGTGCAACAGGTTTCATAAAATCACTAATTCGTTGTGTTACTAAAGCAAACCTTGCAAGGCCTCAGATGTCCGCCTGCAGCATTGCCACAGGCGTTCTGTTGCTATTGCTTGCTGGAAACATCCAGATCCATATCAATAGCGAGCGATCTGATTTCTTTCAACAACACATTGAATGACTCGGGCATGCCTGGCTCCATGCGGTGATCACCATCCACGATATTTTTGTACATCTTGGTACGACCAGCCACATCGTCAGATTTGACAGTGAGCATTTCCTGCAGGGTGTAAGCGGCTCCGTAGGCTTCCAGGGCCCACACCTCCATCTCCCCGAACCTCTGACCACCGAACTGCGCCTTACCGCCGAGAGGCTGCTGCGTCACAAGGCTGTAAGAGCCAGTGGAACGTGCATGCATCTTGTCATCGACGAGGTGGTTAAGCTTCAGCATGTACATAATGCCTACTGTCACCTGACGGTCAAACGCTTCACCTGTACGACCGTCATAAAGCGTTACCTGACCACTCTCGTCCAGACCTGCCAGTTTGAGCATTGCTTTGATCTCGGACTCGTCGGCACCATCAAACACCGGCGTGGCCATGGGCACTCCGGAGCGCAGATTATTTGCCAGCTCCATGATTTCCTTGTCGTTTAGAAGATCAAGATTTTCCTTCTTAGAGCCAACACTGTTATATATCTGGTCGAGTAATTTGCGCACTTCTGCAACTTGACGCTTCTCCTCCAGCATCAGATTGATGCGGTCACCCAAGCCTTTCGCTGCTGCGCCCAAGTGAGTCTCAAGAACCTGACCAACGTTCATACGAGAAGGAACACCCAGCGGGTTGAGGACGACGTCAATGGGGTTTCCGCTCTCATCATAAGGCATGTCTTCGACCGGCATGATCACCGAGATAACACCTTTGTTACCGTGGCGACCCGCCATTTTGTCACCTGGCTGGATGCGACGCTTGATAGCCAGATACACTTTAACGATCTTAAGAACGCCAGGAGCGAGATCGTCGCCCTGAGTGAGTTTGCGCTTCTTGTCTTCGAACCGATCATCGAGCTCAATGCGACGCTCTTTAAGCTGGGCTTCAGCTCGCTCCAGCTGCTTGTTCAGTTCTTCCTCTGCCAGGCGCAGCTTGAACCAATCGTCTCGAGGCAATGCATCGAGAAATTCAGCACTCAGAACAGCGCCTTTTTTCAGACCTGGGCCGCCTGCAACTGTTTTCCCAAGCAATGCGCTACGCAGACGGTGGAAAGTTGCTCCCTCCACAATCTTGTACTCATCGTTGATGTCCTTGCGAACTTGGCCCAGTTGAGCTTTCTCAATTTCGAGAGCGCGCTGATCTTTCTCAAGACCATCACGTGTGAATACCTGCACATCGATTACGGTACCCTTAACACTGGTCGGGACTCGCAGAGAAGTGTCCTTCACATCGGATGCTTTCTCACCGAATATGGCCCGCAACAGCTTTTCTTCTGGTGTCAGCTGAGTCTCACCCTTCGGCGTGACCTTACCTACCAGGATATCGCCAGCACTGACTTCAGCACCTATGTAGACGACGCCGGACTCATCAAGTTTGCTCAATGCGCCTTCGCCGACGTTCGGGATATCGGCTGTGATCTCCTCAGAGCCCAGCTTGGTATCGCGAGCTACACAGGTTAGCTCTTGAATGTGAATGGTAGTCAATCTGTCTTCCTTCACAACTCGCTCAGAAATCAAAATTGAGTCTTCAAAGTTGTAACCATTCCACGGCATGAAGGCGATACGCATATTTTGGCCAAGAGCCAACTCGCCAATGTCCACTGACGGGCCGTCTGCAAGTATGTCCCCGCGCTCAACTACATCCCCCTGCCTGACCAGCGGTTGCTGATTGATGCAAGTGTTCTGGTTGGACCGCGTGTACTTGGTTAAACTGTAAATATCGACACCAGCCTCACCGGCTTCGGTCTCTTCATCTCTAACGCGAACAATGATGCGTGAAGCGTCAACACTTTCGATCACCCCGCCGTGCTGTGCGACCACACACACCCCGGAATCACCGGCGACGTTGCGCTCGAGTCCAGTGCCCACCAGAGGCTTTTCAGAACGCAATGTCGGGACTGCCTGCCGTTGCATGTTTGCTCCCATCAATGCACGGTTAGCATCGTCATGCTCCAGGAAGGGAATCAACGCGGCAGCAACGGAAACCATCTGCTGCGGAGCCACGTCCATGTAATTAATCTGGTCACGTGGCATCAGTGTGGTCTCACCCTTGTGGCGCACTGTTACCAAGTTTTCGATAAATCCGCCGTTCTCATCCAGCAATGCGCTAGCCTGCGCAATAACGAATTCGCTCTCGTCAATTGCGGACAGGAAATCGATCTCACTTGTTACCCTGTTATTTGTGACTTTGCGATATGGGCTCTCTAGGAACCCATAGGAATTGGTACGGGCATAAGTCGCGAGAGAGTTGATCAGACCAATGTTCGGACCTTCTGGCGTCTCAATCGGACAGACACGACCGTAGTGGGTCGGATGAACGTCACGTACTTCGAAGCCTGCCCGCTCTCTGGTCAGACCGCCTGGTCCTAGAGCAGACACACGTCGCTTGTGAGTCACTTCCGAGAGGGGATTGTTCTGATCCATAAACTGGGACAGCTGACTAGAACCAAAAAACTCTTTGATAGCCGCTGCAACAGGTTTCGCGTTGATCATATCCTGCGGCATGAGGCCTTCGGAATCAGCCATACTCAAGCGCTCTTTGACTGCTCGCTCAACTCGAACCAATCCCACTCGGAACTGGTTCTCTGCCATTTCACCAACTGAGCGGATGCGACGGTTACCCAGGTGATCAATATCGTCCACCACGCCAAAACCATTGCGTATAGCCACGAGGGTCTTCACGACATCGACAATGTCACTGGTACTTAGCACCGGAGACCCTTCTTTCTCAACTCGCCCAAGCCGACGATTGAACTTCATACGCCCAACGGCCGAGAGGTCATAACGCTCGGACGAGAAGAACAGGTTAGCAAAAAGATTTTCCGCAGAGTCCTTCGTTGGCGGCTCTCCAGGGCGCATCATTCTGTAAATTTCCACCAAGGCTTCAAGACGCGTGCTGGTGGAGTCTACTCGCAACGTATCTGAAATAAACGGACCGCAGTCGAGATCGTTAGTGTAAATGGCCTCAAATTCTTTGATGCCTGCTTTTATGATTCCATTAACAATGTCATGGGTTATAAGCACATTGCAGTGATAGAGGATCTCGCCCGTTTCTGGGTCAATTATGTCTTTGGCAAGAGCTTCTCCATAAAGAAACTCATGAGTGACCTTCAGCTCTGTGAGCTTAGCCTTTTCCATCTGCCTGATATGTCGAGCAGTGATACGTCGACCATCTTCGACAATAACTTCGCCTTTCTTATCAGCGATAGCAAAATTGACTACTTCGCCGCGTAGGCGGGCTGGAATAAGATTGAGAACAATTTCAGCGTCCTTTCCAACAACTTTGTAAACATCATTCTCATAGAACATAGCCAAGATGTCTTGAGAAGTGTAATCAAGTGCGCGTAAAAGTACCGTAGCCGGCAATTTACGACGTCTATCAATTCGTACAAACACCATATCCTTCGGATCGAATTCAAAATCCAACCATGAGCCGCGATATGGAATAATTCGAGCGGAGTAAAGCAGTTTGCCAGAGCTGTGGGTTTTCCCCTTGTCATGGTCAAAGAACACGCCTGGGGAGCGATGCAACTGAGACACTACAACGCGCTCAGTACCATTTATCACAAAGGTCCCACTTTCCGTCATCAATGGGATTTCCCCCATATAGACTTCCTGCTCTTTGATATCTTTGATCGTCTGAGTAGTGGACTCTTTATCAAAAAGGATCAGACGAACTTTCACACGCAGTGAAACTGAATAAGTAATGCCGCGCAATTGGCATTCTTTTACATCAAACGCGGGCTTACCCAGATCGTAGCTGACATATTCGAGAATTGCTTTGCCAGAGTAGCTGACAATTGGGAATACAGACTTGAACGCAGCGTGCAGACCTTGATCGAGTCGCTCTTGTGGAGGTAAATCGGCTTGAGTAAATTGACGGAAAGAATCTATCTGAGTTGACAAAAGATATGGGATATCCATTGCGCTTGGCAATTTACCAAAGTCTTTACGGATACGCTTTTTCTCTGTATACGAATAGGCCATTAGTGTTTTTCCTAACAAGTGTGTACCGGACTCTCGCCTTTCAGCGGCTCTGCACTACGTGCCAAAAAGCTCTCTGAGTCAAAGTACTTGTCTGAACTTTAGTCCACACAGAACGTGGACAACCCCGCCACCGAATAAATCTTATCTAACAAGAAACTAAATAATACAAACGCTATTGGCTGAAAACTCAAAGCACTGAAATCGGACAGAGGTTTCCCTGCCCGATTTCAGTGCCACAGCATTTACTCAACGTGCTTATTTAAGCTCAACAGTTGCGCCAGCTTCTTCCAGTTCCTTCTTGGCTGCTTCTGCATCAGCTTTGTTGATACCTTCCTTAACTGTGGAAGGAGCACCATCAACCAGATCTTTGGCTTCTTTTAGTCCCAGACCTGTCAGTGCACGCACCACCTTGATCACATTGACTTTCTTTTCGCCACAAGATTTCAGAATGAGGTCAAACTCAGTCTTCTCTTCTCCCACGGCAGCTTCGGCTGCTGCAGGCGCAGCAACTGCTACTGCGGCAGCAGCAGATACACCAAACTTATGTTCCATTGCTTCAACCAACTGCACAACATCCATTACTGACATTTCAGCAATAGCATTCAAAATATCGTCTTTAGACAGAGCCATGACTCATATCTCCTACATAACAAAGTAAATTTAAAATCGGATAAACGTAAAATCTGAATTACGCTGCTTCTTTCTTCTGGTCGCGTACTGCGGCAACAGCTCTTGTCACCTTTGAAGGAACCTCATTAAAGGTTCTTACCAGTTTCGTTACTGGACCAAGCATCACACTCATTAGCATAGATACCGCCTGATCGTAGGTCGGTAGATTCGCCAATGCGTCGATCTGGTCGGCACCAAGTAACTTGCCACCAATAGACAGTGCCTTAATCTCAAACTTACTGTTCCCTTTGGCAAACCCCTTGAGCACGCGCGCGGCGGCACCGGGATCTTCCATTGAAAAAGCAAGAATTGTAGGCCCAAACAGAGCATCTTTTATGCAATCAAAATCTGTATTCTCCACTGCCTTCTTAGCAAGAGTATTTCTTACTACACGCAGATAAACACCATTTTGACGCGCAACTTTTCGAAGCTCAGTCAGTTCGCTAACAGTGACACCGCGATAATTCGCGAGCACCGCAGACAAAGCACCAGTAGCAGCTTCATTGACTTCCGAGACGATTTGCTTTTTGTCTTCAAGTCTTATAGCCACTCGCTTAACTCCTGACATAGGCTGCGCTTCCGCAGCCTAGATTTATTTACCCCTTTGGTTTCGATACAGCCGATCCCGCAGAGACATTAAACTGGTGACATGGTTCCAGCTTAAGCACTGGACCAGGGTTACACCATCTGCGTAGGACTTATTAAGCAACAGAAAAATGCTATTGCGCCTACGGTCTTTGATAGATCTGCCGACCTTTCACACAGCCAGCAGAGCCCCAAAGTCTTTTTTGCAACTACGTTGCCTTAAGCCTTAAATGAAGATTGATCGATCAGAACGCCTGGCCCCATAGTGGAGGACAGAACGATTTTCTGAATATAAATTCCTTTGGACGATGCAGGTTTGGCACGCTTAAGATCAGACAGCAGCGCCTCAAGATTGCCTTGAATGGACACAGCATCGAATCCTATCTTACCAATCCCACCATGGATGATGCCTTTCTTATCTGTCCGATAACGAACTTGACCAGCCTTGGCATTACGAACCGCAGTCGCAACATCAGCCGTCACGGTGCCCACTTTAGGGTTAGGCATCAGACCACGGGGGCCCAATACTTGACCGAGCTTACCTACGACTCGCATCGCGTCCGGGGTGGCAATAACAACGTCGAAGTCCATATTTCCCGCTGAGATACTCTCAGCGAGATCATCAAATCCAACGATGTCGGCGCCCGCATCTCTTGCCTTATTTGCATTCTCACCCTGAGCAAAAACAGCAACACGAACTGTTTTACCGGTACCGTGCGGAAGTAGCGTTGAACCCCTCACAACTTGATCTGATTTACGAGGATCTACGCCCAAGTTAACCGATACATCTATGGATTCCTTGAACTTTGATGACGAAAATTCCGTCAACAACGCCACGGCTTCATCCACTGAGTAGCTCTTGGTGCGATCTAATTTCTGACTAATAAGCTTACTTTTCTTGGTCAATTTAGCCATGATCTTTACACCCCCTCAACGTCGATACCGGCACTTCTTGCGCTGCCAGCCAGTGTACGCACAGCAGCGTCCATGCTTGCAGCCGTCAGATCCGGCATCTTTTGGTTGGCAATCGCTTCAAGTTGGGCACGAGTAATTTTCGCCACCTTCTCGGTGTTTGGTCGTGCACTGCCCTTTGTAATACCTACCGCCTTGCGGATCAGTACGGAAGCTGGAGGGGTTTTAGTGATAAACGTAAAGCTTCTATCAGCATAAACCGTGATAACTACCGGAATCGGAAGACCCACCTCAATGCCCTGAGTTGCAGCATTAAACGCCTTGCAGAATTCCATGATATTGACGCCACGCTGACCTAGCGCTGGGCCAACGGGAGGGCTTGGATTTGCCTTACCTGCGGCAACCTGAAGCTTAATATAAGCGGTTACTTTTTTTGCCATTTACGTTTCTCCTAATGGGTTATATCACCCGAACATGATCCTCAAACAGGATCTTCGAGCTCCCCTGCGTGCCTGTACTGAAAACAGCCTTGGCACAGGACTCTTACTAATGCACAAGTTTCAGAACAACAATACTGAAAAAGCGCTATCCTCGACCACCCTGTCTATGCACTCCATACCGAAACAAGTCGTCCACACCTTAGACAAACTCTCTTAGCTTTTCTCAACCTGACTAAACTCAAGCTCAACCGGAGTTGAACGACCAAATATCAACACAGCAACCCTCAAGCGACTTTTCTCATAGTTCACTTCCTCGACGGCGCCAGTGAAGTCGTTGAAAGGCCCATCAATTACCCGAACCATCTCACCGGGCTCATATATAATTTTGTGGGTTGGTTTGTCCTGACCATCCTCCAACCGTTGCAGAATTTTGTTGGCTTCCTTTGCTGTAATTGGGGCCGGCTTCTCGGCCTTGCCGCCAATAAACCCCATCACTCTTGGAGTTTCTTTCACCAGATGCCAGGTATCATCATTCAATTCCATTTCTACAAGCACATAGCCTGGGAAAAATTTCCGCTCACTTTTGCGCTTCTGACCAGCCCTCATTTCCAACACCTCTTCGGTTGGAACAAGAACTTCGCCAAAAAAATCTTCCATTCCGGACAGTGCAATACGCTCTTTCAGAGCGTGCATTACTTTTTTCTCAAATCCCGAGTAGGCGTGAACCACATACCAACGCTTTGCCATCTGATACCTCTACCCTATGATTCCAGAAACAATTTCGTTCAGTCCCCAATCCAGCAACCAGAGAAGAAGCGCAATAACAAATACAACAAGCAAAACAATCATCGTTGTTTGCGTGGTTTCTTGCCGGGTTGGCCAGACTACCTTGCGAATTTCTGCACGAGCGTCAAGGCAGAGCGTCAGAAAAGCACTTCCTTTCGCAGTTTTTACGGCAAGCCAAGCAGCGCCAGCCCCTAGCACGAGCAAACCGATAGTTCTATAGAGCAACGATTCCGCAGAAAAGTATGAGTTCCCGTAGACACCAGCGAACACTATCGCAGCTACTGCAATCCACTTAAGCCAATCCAGCTTATTTTCCTGAACACTGATTTTTTCGGACATAGTTTTAGAAACTCAGGTTTGCCTGGAAGAAAGGAATCTCGAGCCAACTCTCCGGACTGACATCAACTCGATTAGACTCTGCGCACCGAAATTAGTGGCAGGCCAGGAGGGAATCGAACCCCCAACCTGCGGTTTTGGAGACCGCCGCTCTGCCAATTGAGCTACTGGCCTAAAACTCCTAAAGATAAGCAAGCCGAAAGTCCTGT
>CAIOZF010000216.1 GCA_903862645.1 uncultured Gammaproteobacteria bacterium | reverse complement strand
GTCCTCTTCATCGTCGTCGTAGCCGTCATCTTCGGCGTCGTTCTGGCTGCCAAAGTCAGTTTCATAGTGGTATTCGTTTTCGTCGTCCCGATCGTCTTCGCTGTCTTCATCGAGATCATCCTCGAAGCGCTCGGCAAGCGGATCATCGGATGCCTCGTCTGCATCATCGCGCATATCTTCGTCTATATCGATGCTGCCTAAGGAATCCGCATCGTATTCTTCATCTATTTCCTGGTCGAAATCACCATCCTCATCCGCCACTGCGGCGGCGAGCACGGGGCTCTCAAAGGCCGGAGCATCGTAACGCGGTTCGTCCACGTCATCTTCGCCGGAATCGATAAAGTCTGACTCAGCGTTAACGTCGGCACCGAAGACGTGGCGGTCCAAAGGGTCGAGGTAGGCAGTTTCGCTAATGGGCGACTGTCCCTGGTAGGGGGAATGTGGCGAGACGGGTTGCTCCTCTACGACAGCAGACTCCTGGCGAGACGGGGCGCCAAAAACCGTCGTTCCTGCGGCGGCCACTCCTGCTGCAATTGTAGATCCGCTTCCTGCCACATCCTGCTGCCGTTCAGGCATGCGGTCGATGGGACGGTGCGTGGGCTTCTGCGGCGAACGCGCAGCATGCTTCTGAAGGACAGCCTGCCGAGCACCGGCGACTACGGACTTAGACAAGCGCACGGCACCGACACCGTCATCGTCATAATCGTCGCTGACAGTGTCCATCAATACCGGAATCGCATGCTCGGAGCGCCCTTTGTGCAGCCGGTCTCTGGAACTGAATTCGGAGTTCTGCCGGACGACATGAGCGAAAGAGCGCTCCACCATGCGCGCGCCGCCGTTGGGCAGTTCGGATAGCGACAGTTCGTCGGGGTCGTACTGGGGAATATTCTTCTCCAGTGCCATGCGCAGTTGGCCGCGGCGTGCTTTCAGGGCGACATAAAGCCCACGCAGGATCACGCCGACGATGGCCAGAATTAATACGAGTATAAAGAGTTCGCGCAGCCCCATAACAAAACTCAGTCCTTAAAATGCAAAAGCGTTAATTTAATTGGTTTTATAACCCAAACATGTCGCTTGGCGAAAGCCCTATCCTATGGGAGTGGGCGGGCCCGCTCCCACAAGTTACATCGCGGCCAGCTCGGCGGCCTCAGCGATGTCTACTGCCACAATTCGAGACACCCCCGGCTCATGCATCGTCACGCCCAGTAACTGGTTGGCCATTTCCATGGTCAGCTTGTTGTGGGTGATGAAGACAAACTGCACAGACTCCGACATTTCCTTTACCAGGCGCGCATAGCGGCCCACGTTGGCGTCATCCAGCGGCGCATCGACCTCGTCCAGCATACAAAACGGCGAAGGGTTAAGCTGGAATATCGAGAACACCAGCGCAATCGCCGTCATCGCCTTCTCACCGCCGGATAGCAGGTGGATGGTACTGTTCTTCTTGCCTGGCGGCCGCGCCATGATCGCCACTCCGGTATCGAGCAAGTCTTCTCCCGTCATGTCCAGATACGCGTGCCCGCCTCCGAACACCTTGGGGAACAGCTCCTGAAGGCCGGCGTTGATCTTGTCGAAGGTCTCCTTGAAACGGGTGCGGGTCTCCTTGTCGATCTTGCGGATCGCATTCTCAAGAGTTGTCAATGCGCGCTCCAGATCGTCGTTCTGCGAATCCAGATACACCTTGCGCTCGGACTGCTGCTTGTATTCGTCGATAGCGGCGAGGTTGATAGCCCCCAGCCGCTGAACGCGCTGGGCAATCGCTGCGAGTTCGTTCTCGCAGGTAGCCTGATCCAGCTCCTCCGGCAGGTTCGCCAGCACAGTCTGTAGATCGTATTTGCTGTCCATCAGCTGCTGCGCCAGAGCCTCGCGCTTGACCAGATCGCCTTCGCATTTGAGGCGGTGCTCCATCAGCTGTTCGCGCAGCACGCCAGCCCCGCGTTCGAACTGGGCGCGCTGCTGCTCCAGGCCGCGCAGCGTGTGTTCGTTGCCATCGGCACGGGCCTTGGCGGCGGTCAGTTGTTCTTCTACTTCGAGACGCTTTTGCAGTTGCATCTCCAGCTCGGCACGCTTCATTTCCAATGGCGAATCGGAATCGGCCAGCTGACGGCTCAGGGATTCGATGCGCTCCTTGGCGCGCTGCACCTGGGAGGCCATGCGATCCAGAGTGTCGCGCACGGACTTGAGCTGCGAATTCAAAGATTGCTGCTGCAGCGCCAGATGGTGCGCTACATCCTTATCGTGCCGCGCTTTCTGGCGTGCCTGATCCAGCCGCTCGCGGCGCTCGTCACGTTGCTGCAGCAGAACCTCTTTGCGCTCGGTGTCCTCTTCCATCGCATCCAGCGCGCTCTGCAGATTGGAGCGGGCCAGAGCGGTGTTTTCCTCTTCGGTCACCAGCTGCTTCATCAGCTCGTCCAGCTCATGCTGCAGCCGCTCACGGCGCAGATTGTTCTGCTCGACTTTCATCAGACGAGCGCCAAGCTGGGATTTCTGCTCACTGTACTGGCGTGCTGTCTGGGCAATCTGGCGCTGGACGTCCTCGCGCCGTGACTCGATATCACGCAAAGTCTGGCGGCTAAGTGCCTGTGCCTCAAGCAATTCATCCACGCGAGACTGTTGCAAACTGAGGTTCTCTTCGAGGCGCGTGATCTCGCCTTTGCGCTCCAGCAGGCCAGCCTTCTCATCAGCCGCCTTACGCACGCGAATCCAGGATTTGCCGAGCCATACGCCCTGGCGAGTGACGATCGACTCACCAGCGGTGAGGCTGGCGCGCAGGCTCAAGGCCGCAGGCAGATCGTCGGCGACATAGATGCCAGCAAGCAGCGCGGCGCTGTCCCAGCTCGATTCAATCCTGGCGCTCAGTAGCATGCGCCCTGACGCGGCGGATGGTTTGTCGCTGACCACGCCCATGTCGACCAGCGACAGCAGCCCGGCTGGCAGCTCTTTGAGCAGGCTTTCAACACTATCGATATTCTCGACACAGATACTCTGCAGATAATCACCGAGCACCGCCTCGACCGCCGATTCATAACCGCTGGCCACGCGAATGCTCTCGCCGAGCCGCTTGTGCTGACTGAGGTTGCGGCTCTGCAGCCAGCGATTCAGCCCCTCGTTGTTGCGCCCAAGTGCGGCCTTCTGCAGCGCTTCCAGCGAGGAATGGCGGCCCTTCAGGCTCTGCAGCTCGCTGCGGGCGCGGTCCAGATCGCTGGCGATGGTCTGTACCTGACTGCGCTCCGCCTCAATCTCGTCCGCCAGTTCGCTGTTGCTGCTCTGATGCAGCTCCAGTTGTTCCTCCAGATGCGAGACCTGAATCGACAGCTCTTCGATCACGTCCTGCTCCGGGTTGTCGCCAAGCGCCTTCTTCTCTTCCCGCAGGCGGGCCTTGCGATCGAGGCCGCGCTCCACGATCTTCTCCAGCTGCTGGATGCGCGACTGCTCTACTTCGGCGATCTGGCGCGGCTCTTCGGCACGGCGATTAAACTCGTCCCACTCCTGCTGCCACTGCTGCATGCGCTCGTCGGCTTCCTCCAGCGCGAACGCGGACTCTTCCTCCACGGCCTGCGCCTCTTCCAGCTTTGGCTCAATGATGCGCAGTTCCGCCTCCAGCGAGATCACCTTGCTGACGTCCGACTCCAGCTCCCCCTGCGTTACGCCAAATCCTTGCTGGGTATCGGCCAGGTCACGTTTGATTTGGGTGACGCGCTCGATATGGTGCTCGATGGATTGCTCGATGCGGGCAATGTCGCTGCCCAGGCTGTAGTAGCGCCCTTGAATCTCGCTCAGCTGGTCGTTGAATTCGGAGTTGTCGACCAGATGCTTCTCGATCTGGGCGTCAATCGAACGCTGCTGAGCGATCGTCGCCTCGATGCGGACCTCCAGCTGGCCGATGGCGGCCTGCTTGATCTGCAACTCGTCGTTGAGCGCCTTCCAGCGCAGCGCATTGTGCTGCGCTGTCATGGCCCGTTCCTGCTGCTTGAACTCGCCGTATTTCTCGGCTGCCTGCGCCTGTCGGTGCAGATGCTGCAGCTGGCGGCCGAGCTCGTCGCGCAGGTCGGTCAGGCGCTCCAAGTTCTCGCGGGTGCGCTTGATGCGGTTCTCGGTCTCGCGGCGGCGCTCCTTATACTTGGAGATACCAGCGGCCTCTTCGATGAAAATGCGCAGGTCTTCGGGTCGCGACTCAATCAGCCGCGACACCATGCCCTGTTCGATGATGGAATAACTGCGCGGGCCCAGCCCGGTGCCAAGGAAAATATCGGTGATGTCGCGGCGGCGACACTTGATGCCGTTGAGCATGTACCCGGACTGGCCGTCGCGGGACACTTTGCGCTTGATGGAAATCTCGTTGTATTGGGCGTATTCGCCCTTGATGCGGTTGTCGCTGTTGTCGAACAACAGCTCAATGCTGGCCTGCCCAACCGGCTTGCGTCCTCCAGAGCCGTTGAAAATAACGTCGGTCATGTTCTCGCCGCGCAGGTTCTTCGCCGAGCTTTCCCCCATCACCCAGCGCACGGCATCGATGATGTTGGATTTGCCGCAGCCATTAGGCCCGACCACCGCACACAGATTGCTGGGAAAGTTTACCGTAGTGGGATCAACGAAGGACTTGAAGCCGGCTAATTTAATAGATTTCAAACGCATGAAAGACTCTGTTATTAGCGCCGCGGAATCAGTGACCCAAAGAAGATTCCGGAGACTTTTTATGAGGGTGTGCTTACGGGCTCTTTTAAGTGCTCTTACGAGAGCGTCACGGCGTTTGTCAGTTTATCCGATATAGCGCGGAGAATGACACAAAAACCCCACCTTTACCCGGCTGGACAATGACCGGCTCGATTTCACGACTCACTAACGACATTAGTCCTTCCTTTGGCGCAACGTCAGGGTTCTACCCCGGTTTCACGGACGGTTATAAAACGGCTGAAAACTCCAACTCACGCTTTGCCAATCGTCTTCGCATTCGAGAATTGTGAAAGCGTTCAATGTAGTCAAGCACGCTCTCGCTTGAGTATGCCGAAGAACCCCTCGCACGCTGCATTATCACCGCAGTGCCCTGCAGCACTCATTGAACAAACCAACGTGTTCTGCCTCACAAATCTCTGGGCTTGCCTGAGCCACCGCAGGCCTGCTTGCCCTGTGCATCTACTTCGCGACGCCTGCGCGCCGATATGCCGATCTCGATGCAACGCTCCCGGGCCACTTGCGTGCAACTCACTCCCGGCTGACGAACCTGCTCAGCGGCAACTGGTTTGAACTCGGGGCTGTACTTTCTTCTCTTTGAAATAAACACTCCTTTTGCCCTTTATGGGGCCTCTTTGAAGTGTCCGAAAAATCGGGGTAGAACCCCTACAAATTCAGCAGAGTTCGCAGATACTGGCCGTAGCCATTCTTAGCGAGACTTTCCGAAACCTTGATGACTTCCTCATTGCTCAGCCACTGGTTCCGCCAAGCGATCTCTTCCAGACAAGCGATCTTCAAACCCTGACGGTGCTCAACGGTCTGCACAAACATGCTGGCTTCCAGCAGGCTTTCATGGGTTCCAGTATCCAGCCAAGCAAAGCCACGCCCAAGCAATTCAACGTTCAGATCGCCGCGTTCCAGGTAAGCCTGATTGACGGTGGTAATTTCCAGCTCACCGCGCGCGGAGGGTTTGACCTGCTTGGCGATTTCCACGACATCGTTATCGTAAAAGTACAGGCCGGTGACGGCAAAGTTAGACTTGGGCTCTTTTGGCTTCTCTTCGATGGAGATAGCGCGCCTATTAGCATCGAACTCAACAACGCCGAAGCGCTCGGGGTCTTTGACCTGATAGCCGAACACCGTGGCGCCCTGCTCTCTTGCTACTGCCTCACGAAGCCTGCCGGTGAAACCTTGCCCGTAGAAAATGTTGTCGCCAAGTACCAGGCACACGCGGTCTTTGGCTATGAACTCCTCGCCTATGATAAAAGCCTGCGCAAGGCCATCCGGGCTTGGTTGAATAGCATAGGTGAGGTTGATACCGTATTGACTGCCATCGCCCAACAGACGTTGATAGCCGCTGATATCTTCCGGCGTGGTAATGATGAGGATGTCACGGATGCCGGCCAGCATGAGCACCGACATCGGGTAGTAGATCATCGGCTTATCATAAATCGGCAGTAACTGCTTCGAGGTTCCTTTGGTGATGGGGTAAAGCCTTGTTCCACTTCCCCCGGCCAGCACAATTCCCTTGCATGAAGTTGTTGATGCAGTCATTTGATCTCAATTCTGTTTTTGTATATTTACTGGCACAAGTCGTGCTAGTGATGAATGGCGTGATGATACAGTTATTGAAATTTTCGGGCTACCGAAACGCCGATAAAAGCGTGATTTGGGTCGTTGAATGAGCGGCAAGCCGTGAGTTGATTAATTTTCATACTGCGCATAGAGGGGCGACGCTGGTGCTCAGCGCGGACTGCGCTAGACCTTGGCTATTGGATAGCAGAAATCATGAGGGAGATTAAGACTTAATCGTTACCCAAAGAGTTGTGCAAACAGGCTAACATTCAGCCGGGCGAGCAATTTCCCATCCTCGAACACCACGGGCACATCACATTCATCAAGCAACGGAGCAACGCCAGTACGGGCGTGTTGCAGCATCTGAAAGCGAATACTGACTTGACGGATTCGGAGTCTCGCGACGACGCCATTTTTAGAATTGCGGTCAAACCTCGATAATTGCCATCGACACCAATGTGCTTCTTAGACAGCTGCTGCCTGACGACCCGCCCATCCGTTTAGAAAACAACAAAGTTATTTGGAGCGCCTTGAACGATTTCCTGGAGTTTGAGAAAACTGATTTTCAGGACGCGCTGATCGCCCGCAAGGCAAAAGCGCTTGGATGCTCTCGCGTTCTCAGCTTCGACAAAGTTGCCCTGACACTTCCCAATTTTTGGGCACCCTGAGAAGTTATGCGGAAGGCTATGCCAGCATCACCAGTAGATACAGGAAAACCAGGGTAACTGATTCTTCGCATCGCGAAGAGGCCGATCTGCAGGCGACCTGGTGGTAGTGCCTATAGCGGGCGCGCTTTTATGCCCTTTGGGTACGCTCCCACATTCACCGAGACAGGCCGCACTCGGTCGCGGTCAAGCCGACTTGCCCGGATTTACTTCAACTGGGCTTTCCTTTACCTTGCAGGCTGTTTTTGCACCGCACCCAGAGGATCGATCCATGTCAATTAAGTCGAGCCCCGGCGCCAGATTTCGCCAGGCATTGCAGGCCAATTGGCCACTGCAGATAGTCGGCACCATCAATGCTTACAGCGCGATGCTCGCTCAGCGCGCCGGGCATCAGGCGATCTACTTGTCCGGTGCCGGTGTGGCAAATGCGTCATACGGGCTGCCGGATCTTGGCCTGACCAGTCTCAATGACGTGATTATCGACGTCGACCGTATTACCAGTGCCTCGGATCTGCCCCTGCTCGTCGACATAGATACCGGTTGGGGCGGTGCCTTCAATATCGCGCGCACCATCAAGGCCATGGAGAAGGCTGGCGCGGCGGCGGTGCATCTGGAGGATCAGGTGGCGCAAAAGCGCTGTGGGCATCGGCCAAACAAGGCGATTGTGAGCAAGGTCGAGATGGTGGACCGCGTGAAGGCGGCGGTAGACGCGAAGAGCGACGCCGATTTCGTGATCATGGCGCGTACCGATGCAATTGCCGTGGAAGGGATTGAGTCAGCGATTGAGCGTGCCGTAGCGTGTGTCGAGGCTGGTGCCGATGCGATCTTCCCAGAGGCGATCACCAGCCTGGAAGATTACCGCCGTTTCAGTGCCGTAGTACGCGTGCCGATTCTGGCAAACATTACCGAATTTGGGGCGACTCCACTGTTCAACAAAGCTGAGCTGGCGGCCGTTGGCGTGGGCATGGTGTTGTACCCGCTGAGTGCGTTTCGGGCGATGAGCAGTGCCGCCGAACTGGTATATGCCGGCATCCTGCAGGATGGCGATCAGCGCGGCGTGGTGGACAGCATGCAGACTCGGAAGAAGCTTTACGAGGTGCTGGGCTATCACGAGTATGAAGAGCGGCTGGATCGGCTTTTCAACAAGAGCTGAAATCTGAGTGTCGGAGACGAGAATGGCAGTAAAACCCTTATCCGGCGCCGGCCTTCGCGGCCAGGTTGCCGGCGAGACCGCCCTGTGCACCGTCGGCAAGACCGGCTCGGGCCTCACCTATCGGGGCTACGATATCAGTGTACTGGCCGACAAAGCACGCTTCGAAGAGGTGGCCTTCCTGCTGCTGCGAGGACACCTTCCAAGTCGCACTGAATTCGATGAATACATCATTACAATCAAATCACTGCGAGCTCTCCCTCAAGCTTTGACAGAAGTACTGGAACGCATCCCTGCCAACGCTCATCCGATGGATGTGATGCGCACCGGCTGCTCCATGCTAGGCAATCTGGAGATGGAACACAGCTTCGCGCAGCAGGACGACGTGATCGACCGCCTCGTCGCTGCCCTGCCCTCCATCATCTGTTACTGGTATCGCTTTACCCATGACGGCGTGCGCATCGAGACGGCTCTTGACGACGATTCCATCGGCGCGCATTTCCTGCACATGCTCAGCGGCGAGAAGCCCAATGCGCTGTTCGAAAAGGTGATGAACGTGTCGCTGATTCTTTATGCCGAGCACGAGTTCAACGCCTCGACTTTCACGGCCCGCGTGTGTGCTTCGACACTGTCGGACATGCATTCCTGCGTGACGGCGGCGATCGGCTCGCTGCGTGGTCCGTTGCATGGCGGTGCCAATGAGGCGGCGATGGACATGATCGAGCGTTGGCAGAGCCCCGACGAAGCCGAGCGCGAGCTGCTCGGTATGCTGGCTCGTAAAGAGAAAGTGATGGGCTTCGGACACGCGATCTATGCGGAGTCCGATCCACGCAACGTGATCATCAAGCAGTGGGCGGAGAAGCTGGCGGCGCAGGTGGACGACAAAGTGCTCTATCCCGTGTCCGTGCGCTGCGAAGAAGTCATGTGGCGCGAGAAGAAGCTGTTTTGCAATGCCGATTTCTTTCACGCGTCCGCGTATCACTTCATGGGGATTCCGACCAAGCTGTTCACGCCGATCTTTGTGATGTCCCGCGTCACCGGCTGGGTGGCGCACGTGAAGGAGCAGCGCTCCAACAATCGTATTATTCGACCGAGTGCGGACTACATCGGGCCGGTGACGATGCCGTGGGTGGATATCGCGGACCGCTGACTAACGCCCATCTTGTGGGAGCGGGCCCGCACCCGCTGGGTCAGTGCTTTGAAAGAAAAAGTCGGGGGGCGGCAGTGCCGCCCCCCTGGGCTGAGATTTTAGGAAGCATATCCGGACTCAGCCCAACGCCTGTCATCCTTGGCAGGCTTTTAAACACCTTCCGTGTACTCGAATATAAAGTTAGTGCACAGTTTCAAAACGCGCCAATGAATAAGTGAATATTTTTAAAATATTTCTCTAAATGAAAAAATCCTACTGAAGCACACATAAACAACCCAATAACCCAAGAGATTTTCTATGTCAGCCAACGTGGAATACAACCAGAGACCAGCGCCGGATCAGGAACTGGTGGACATCGCCCGCTACGTCACCGATTACCAGGTCACCTCCGCCGAGGCCTACGACACCGCCCGCAACTGTCTAATGGACACGCTCGGCTGCGGCCTGCTGGCGCTGCGATTTCCCGAATGCACCAAGCTGCTCGGCCCGCTGGTCGAGGGCACCATTGTTCCGCACGGAGCGCGCGTTCCCGGCACACAATTTCGTCTGGACCCTGTAAAAGCAGCCTGGGACATCGGCTGCATCATCCGCTGGCTGGACTATAACGACACCTGGCTGGCCGCCGAATGGGGTCATCCGTCCGACAACCTCGGCGGCATCCTGGCCGTTGCTGACTACCTGTCGCAGCGCAACGTAGCGGCAGGCAAAGCGCCGCTGCTGATGCGCGACGTGCTGACGGCCATGATTAAGGCGCATGAAATTCAGGGCGTGATCGCATTGGAAAATAGCTTCAACCGCGTGGGGCTGTGCCATGTGCTGCTGGTGCGGATTGCCTCCACTGCCGTGGTGACACAGATGCTCGGCGGATCGCAGGCGCAGATCATCGACGCACTCTCGCAAGCATGGCTCGATGGTTCGAGCCTGCGCACCTATCGTCATTCTCCGAATGCCGGACCGCGCAAATCCTGGGCGGCGGGCGATGCAACCTCACGCGCTGTGCGTCTCGCGGACTTGACCATGCGCGGCGAAATTGGTTATCCCAGCGTGTTGACCACGCCGAAATGGGGCTTCTATGACGTCTCACTCAAAGGTAATAAGCTATTATTTACAAGAGATTATGGTAGCTATGTAATGGAACAGATTCTATTTAAAATCTCCTTCCCTGCCGAATTCCATTCGCAGACTGCGGCCGAGGCGGCTGTGCGTCTGCACCCTCTCGTGAAGGATCGTCTCGACCAGATCGAGCGCATCGTGATTCACACTCACGAGTCCGCAATCCGCATCATCAGCAAGAGTGGCCCGCTTAACAATCCAGCGGATCGTGACCATTGCCTGCAGTACATGACTGCTGTCCCGCTGGCGTTCGGCAATCTTGTGGCAGAGGACTACGAGGATGATTTCCACAGGGCCAATCCGATCATCGATCAGTTGCGTGAGAAGGTGGAAGTCATCGAGGAGCCACGTTATACCCGCGAGTATCTGGAAGCTGACAAGCGCTCCATTGCCAACGCATTGCAGATTTTCTTCAGGGATGGGACTTCAACGCAGAAGATCGAAGTGGAGTATCCAGTGGGGCATCGCCGTCGTCGTGTCGAAGGGATACCGTTATTGGAGAGCAAATTCCGCAGTAATCTGGCCACGCGCTTCCCTGCTGCGCGTGTCGACAAGATCTTCGCGCTCTGCAAGGACCAGAAGGCCCTGGAAGCCACTCCGGTGCATGAATTCATGGATCTGCTGGTAATTTGAAACTTGTGGGAGCGGGCAGGCCCGCTCCCACAGGAGAGAAACGCCGGGGTTGAAAAAAATATGAATGCCCGTATTTAGCTGAAAGTGGTCGATGCTCATGAGAGATCGGCCCCAGAACTCGATCTTAGGATGGGTTCATCACTTTCACTGTATTGCTTACGAGGATATGCACCATGAGAACGTTTGACTTTGCACCGCTGTACCGATCCACCATCGGCTTTGACCATCTGACTTCCCTGCTGGACGCCGTGTCCCAGCGCGAGCAGACCCAGCCCAGTTATCCCCCTTACAACATCGAACTGCTCGGCAAGGATCAGTACCGCATCACCATGGCGGTGGCAGGATTCGTGGATGAAGAGATCGCGATTCAATCGGAACGGCAGACGCTTACCGTGAAAGGCAAGAAGGCTGACGACGGCAAGGAGCGCAATTACCTGCATCAGGGTATTGCCGGCCGTAACTTCGAGCGCGTCTTTCAGCTGGCCGACCATGTAAAAGTCACTGGTGCTTCGCTGCAGAATGGGTTGCTCAATATCGACCTGGTGCGGGAGATTCCGGAAGTCATGAAGCCGCGACAGATCGCTGTTAATGGCAAACTTGCGCAGCTGATCGAGACTTCGGCAGGTACAAAGGGGCAAGCGGCACAGGCAAGAATCAGCAACGAGGCATCGGTCTAACCGTTGCGCATTGAAGCCCTGGCCCCATGGCAAAGCATGAGGCCAGGGTATTTCGCCTACGGGGCAGGCTCCCAGAAATTCTTCAACTTTCGTCAGAAATCATTCACTTCACGGCAGACAAGCGCACTGAGCTACCCTAAATTGAGCTCAAGATTGCAGTCTTGCCACTAAGATCAACGACAATAATAGAGCGTCCACGACAGGAGCCTTCAACATGCGAGTAGCCGCACTACCCCGCACCAACACGTCCCACTTCCACGCAATCACAGTTCTTATATTGCTGACAGCCGGATCGATTTTCAGCCCAATGTCTTCCGCGCAGACTTTTCGAGAAGGACAGTACGTCGAGCCAGCCTATGAAGGGTGGCGCGAAAATGCGGATGGCAGTTTCGTCTTCATGTTTGGCTACCATAATGAAAACTGGGAAGAGGAACTGGACATCCCCGTTGGTGAGAACAATTTCTTTACGCCTGGCGATGCTGATCGCGGCCAACCCACTCACTTCCTGCCACGCCGCAATCGCTTTACCTTCGAGGTCCAGGTTCCAGCAGATTGGGGAGACAAAGAGCTAGCGTGGACTGTCAACATCAATGGTGTCACCAAGATTGCCTATGCAACGCTGGCTCGGGACTACGTGGTAGACAATGTGGTGATTGCCTCCGAAACAGGTTCACTGGGGGCCGGCACCAGCAGCCCCGAATCACGCGCGAACGTGCCACCGGTGCTGTCGGTCATAGGCGAGCGTGTCGGTGATCAGGTGGTCCGCCGAGTGCGCATGGGGGAACCTCTGATAATTGAGGCAAAGGTGGAGGATGACGGCCTCCCCAAACCACGCGCTGCCTCGGTTAATCGGCCGGAAGCGACTGGACTGGCACGTTACCTCACTCCCCCCCGGCAAACGACCGTCGGCAAGACCAACGGCCTGTTCCTGTCCTGGAATGTGTACCGTGGTGATGGCAACGCCAGCTTCGACCCACCTCAGATCAAACCTTGGGAAGACACTCGTACCTCGGCCAACTCGCCATGGGGAGCCCTGTGGACACCGCCTCCGGTGCCAGAAGATGGACTTTACAAAACCACGGTGACTTTTGACGAGCCGGGCACCTATGTGCTGTGGGGACGCGCCGACGACGGCGGCCTCTACCACGACCAGTACATCACCGTGCAGGTCAGCGAATAGCGGCATTACGCAATAACCAGGCAAGCGATGGCATTCCTCGCGTAAACGTGGCTTCATGCTGGCAACAACAATAATCTGCCTTTCCGAGGTTTAGCATGTTAGGACTCTCACTGAACGCCATCAGTGTACTGGCTATATCCCAGCTGACCTTCGTCGCCCTGTTTTTTGCCGCTTTTCATCGACGTCAGGTCATTGGGCAGTTGCTTTCCCTCTACAGCTTCTGTCTGATCTGTTATGTGATGGCGAATCTGCCCGAAACTCACCTGAACTTCCCCGTTCAGTATCTCTTCTACCGCATGGCCACTCTGGCCCCGGCGGTACTATGGCTGCTGTCGCGCTTTCTATTTGTCGACAATGAGCGCGTGCCCTCTGGGGCTTGGATGCTGATGGCTGTCTACATGGGGCTGCGGGCTTACGGTTCGTTTGCTTCCAGCGCCACACCCGCCGCTAATTTTGAGTACTTCGTGTACTACGTCATTCCGCAGTTCATCATGCTCGGTTTCTCCGTGCATGCCGTATTCATGGCATTCCAGGGCCTGAGCAGCGACTTGGTCGAATCCCGCCGCAAACTGCGCGTCACCTGCACTGTGGCCATGGCGGTCCTGGTCGCTGCGATTCTGATCAATGGCTTTATCCTGGCCCTGCAATACTACGCCAGCGTCTACTCCATCACGCTGACTCCCATCCCCAACGAATGGCTGTTCTTCTATCTGTTCCTGATCACATTGGCATTCAACCTCACCGTGATGCGCCTGCACGGCGAGGCGCTGCAGGTGATCGTCCTGCCTAGTGAGGAAGGAACTCGAATCAGTGCCGTGCCACACCTGATGCCTGTTCCGAGCATGGAGCGACGCATCGATAACCCTGCTCAGGTGGAGCGCATTTTCGATGTGATTCAGAAGGAGAAGTTGTACTCAAGGCCGGGGCTAACGATCGGGGAATTGGCAGAACGGCTGGCGATTCAGGAATACCGTTTGCGCCGGGTAATCAACAAACAGCTGGGCTACCGCAATTTTAATCAGTTCCTTAACGCATTCCGTATCGAGGAAGCCTGCCGTCGACTCTCCCTGCCCTTCGAGCAGCGGGAGCCGATCGCTAATATAGCGTTCGATGTCGGGTACTCTGCACTGTCATCGTTCAACAAGGCGTTCAAGGACTTGCATAATCTGACGCCAACTCAGTATCGGGATGCGGCGCAGAGTACGCCACTCCAGTCCAGTGCATCGACATGAACTTTTGATTCGATTAGATAGGCGGCTTGATAGCTGCAATAAGTATAGTCAATCGCAGGATCCACAGTTATAGCGGAGGAGATTCGCGCCAACTGGGCATTGGATGACCGGTGTTTGTCGTGAGCTAGCGTTTGCATGAAAACCTGCCAGGAGGTGCGGGGCTTTGGAGATAGGCAGGGGCATTACGTATCAGGATTCGGGTCGCAAAGCCCGCTCAATCTGCTCTGCCGTAAAGCCGCGTGAAAGGCAGAAGCGATAGAATTTCTGGCGGGCTTTGCGGGCCCCCTGGGGGTCGCCATCGGGCACAGGTTTGTGTTTCCTGACGACCAACTCTTGCAGGGTCTCCAGCCACACTGGCGAACGCGGTGCCAGGATGCACTCCATCAGAGATTTGTCGACACCCTTGCCGCGCAACTCCTGCCGAATCAGCAGCGGGCCAAAGCCACGCGAGCGTCGGTAGCGGACATAGGCTTCGACATACTGCTCATCGTTGAGCAGGCCATCCTGTTCAAGCTGATCGAGCACTTCGGGGAGCCACTGCGTAGCCGCGCCTCCCTCCACACCAAATTTGCGGCGCAGCTTTTCAAGCAGTTCAGCTCGGGAGTGTTCGCGCCGGGCCAGCAGATCCATCGCCGCCCGTCGCAACTCCACCATCGTCGTGTTTTCAGCAGCAGTTCGCACGTTGCATGCCTTTGCCTTTGTCTTTCAATTGACGGCGGCTTATTCGAACTCGCCGTCGTCTTCCTCGTTCACCCCACCGGATACCAGAATAGGTGCGGCACCACCGAGCAACTGCGCACGAATCTTGTCTTCAATCTCTTTGGCGAGATGGGGATTCTCTTCCAGATAAGTGGCCACGTTCTTCTTGCCTTGACCGATCTTCTCACCGTTGTAGGCATACCAGGCGCCTGACTTGTCTATCAGATTGAGCTTCACGCCCAGATCGATCACTTCGCCCATGCGATAGATGCCGGTGCCATACAGGATCTGGAATTCACACTGACGGAAAGGCGGCGCCACTTTGTTCTTGACGACTTTGACGCGGGTCTCGCTGCCCACCACTTCCTCGCCTTCCTTGATCGAACCAATGCGGCGGATGTCCAGACGCACAGACGCGTAGAACTTCAGCGCGTTACCACCGGTAGTGGTCTCGGGCGAACCGAACATCACGCCGATCTTCATGCGGATCTGGTTGATGAAGATCACCAGCGTGTTGGAATTCTTGATATTGCCTGTCATCTTGCGCAGCGCCTGGGACATCAGACGAGCCTGCAAGCCCATGTGGCTGTCGCCCATGTCGCCTTCGATTTCGGCCTTCGGCGTCAGTGCCGCCACGGAGTCGATGACCACGACATCCACCGCACCGGAGCGCACGATCATGTCGCAGATCTCCAGCGCCTGTTCTCCAGTGTCGGGCTGGCTGACCAGCAGATTCTCGACATCCACACCGAGGTTGCCGGCATAGATCGGGTCGAGCGCGTGTTCCGCGTCGATGAAGGCGCAGGTGCCGCCGTTACGCTGACATTCCGCGATGACCTGCAAGGTTAGAGTGGTTTTACCGGAAGACTCCGGACCGTAGATTTCCACGATGCGGCCCCGTGGCAGACCGCCGATGCCCAGCGCGATATCCAGACCCAGCGAACCAGTGGAAATCGCGGGGATTGCTTCCTTGCCCTTCTCTCCCAAACGCATCATCGAGCCTTTGCCAAACTGGCGCTCGATCTGTGACAGGGCGGCGCTCAGCGCCTTCTCGCGGTTCAGGTCTTTAACTGCATCTACGGCCATGGTTGGTTCCTTTTTTCTCTGGTGCTTGGTCGGAGCAAGCTGAATGTTTTCCGAGGTGGTCTTGCAATGAAATAATTAAAACAGAAAATCACTGTATATTCAACCAGTATTTTATCGCCGCGCACAGATCAGTGACCGGGCGCCCGCAGGAGTTCAAGCAGCCCTTCCAGGGCAGCCTGCACGGACTGCCGACGTACGGCTTCGCGATCACCCGCAAAGCGCTGCACCCGCGCCAGTGACTGAACCTGCTCACCCTCACGTTCACGCCATGCCCATCCGACCCAGACCGTGCCAACCGGCTTTCCGGGTAGCCCCCCTCCTGGCCCGGCAACGCCACTGGTCGCCACCGCATACTGCGCGCCTGCCGCCAGCAATGCACCACGAGCCATCGCCAGGACCGTCTCCTCACTCACTGCGCCGGGCGCCCCCTCGCCTGCAAAGAGTTGCGAAGGGGCCTGCAGCAGTTGCTGCTTGGCCTGATTTGAATAGGTCACGAACCCTGTCTCAAACCAGTCCGAGCTGCCGGCCACAGAGGTAATACATTGCGCGATCCAGCCGCCCGTGCAGGACTCAGCCGTCGTCACTTTAGCGTGCCGCTGCAGCAGGAGCTCTCCGCACTGACGACTGAGGGAAAACAGTGTTTTGTCCATGGTTTATACGCTTCGCTTGGTGGAGGGCCTTTATGCCCTTCGGGTACGCTCCCACATGGCCAAGCTTAGCAGAGATTTTCAGACGCGCTGACGACCGCCATTTAATCGCGTAGAATCCCGCGACATATCAGGCCTCACACGGATCTGTCGTCAACCCTGCAGTGGTACCCGTCTTGTCCAGTATCGACATCTCTCAACACACTCCCATGATGCGGCAATTTCTGGGTCTGAAAGCCCAGCATCGCAACGAGCTGCTGTTCTACCGCATGGGCGATTTCTACGAACTCTTCTTTGAGGACGCACGCACTGCGTCAAAGATTCTCGACATCACCCTGACCAGTCGCGGCAAGATCGACGGTAAAGATATCCCCATGTGTGGCATCCCCTTCCACGCGGCCGATCGCTATCTGGCCCGCCTCGTGGAAGCCGGTATCTCTGTGGCCATCTGCGAACAGATCGGCGATCCCGCGACCAGCAAAGGCCCTGTCGATCGCCAGGTCGTGCGTATCATCACCCCCGGCACACTCAGCGACGAAGCCCTGCTCAGCGAGCGCAGCGAAAGCCTGCTCTTGGCAGTCACCGGCACGCACAGCGAAAATCCGGAGAAGGCCCGATTTGGTCTGGCCTGGCTGGACGTCAGCAGCGGCCGCTTCGTGCTCAGCGAAGTAGACTCCCCCGAGGCCATGCTTGCCGAAGTTGCGAGGGTCAGACCCGCCGAAGTACTTGTTAATGAAGAGGTTTTGGCACTGCAGGTGTTGGAATCGCGACAAGGCACGCGGCGCCGACCGCTGTGGGAGTTCAATCTCGACAGCAGCCGTCGCGCGCTGAATCAGCACTTCGGAACACTGGATCTGAACGGTTTCGGATGTGAGCAGTTGACGCTTGCACTACAGGCGGCCGGTTGCCTGCTGGGCTATGCGCGCGAGACACAGCGCTCGCAGCTGCCGCATATTCAAGGCATTCAGCTGGAGCAACCTGGCGACAGCCTCATCCTCGATGCCGCCAGTCGTCGCAATCTGGAGTTGGATCGCAATCTCGCGGGAGGCACGGACAACACGCTGATGTCTGTGTTCGACAACACCGCCGCGGCGATGGGCGGACGCCTGCTGAATCGCTGGCTGCATCGCCCTTTGAGAGACCGCAGCACGCTGGCTCTGCGTCAGCAGGCCGTCGCTACGCTCATTGACCAGTATCGCTTTGAACAGCTGCACCCGCTCCTGCACGAGATCGGCGACATCGAACGCATCCTCGCCCGCGTCGGTCTGCGTTCGGCACGGCCGCGCGACCTGGCCCGCCTGCGCGATGCCTTGATCACCTTACCGCGTCTGCAGGGTGGGTTGCGCGGCATTCTCGAACAGAACGACTCCCCACGTCTGGCCAGCCTTCAACTCAGTATCGCCGACTATCCCGATCTCGCAGCGCTAATGCGCCGCGCCGTCATCGACAACCCGCCGGTGGTAATTCGCGAAGGCGGAGTGATCGCCGAGGGCTATGACGCCGTACTGGACGAGCTGCGCAACCTGAGCAGCAATGCCGGCCAGTTTCTGATCGATCTCGAGATCAAGGAAAAACAGCGTACCGGCCTGAGCACACTCAAAGTCGGCTATAACCGTGTGCACGGCTATTTTATCGAAGTCAGCAAGGCGCAGGCCGACGACATGCCCGCCGATTATCAGCGCCGCCAGACCCTGAAGAATGCCGAGCGCTTCATCACGCCCGACCTGAAGCTGTTCGAGGACAAGGTGTTGAGCGCCAACAGCAAGGCACTCACCCGAGAAAAAGCTCTTTACGACGAGCTGCTGGAAGTGGTCGCGATGGACCTGAACGCGCTGCTCAACACTGCCGCAGCGCTGGCCGAACTCGACGTCCTGAACAACTTCGCCGAGCGCGCCCGCACCTTGGATCTCTGCCAGCCCGAGCTGACGGCCGAGCCCGGCATCCACATCGAACAGGGCCGCCATCCGGTGGTGGAGCAAGTCACTGAAAGCGTGTTCGTCGCCAATGATGTCGATCTGGACGACAAGCGCCAGATGCTGATCATCACCGGCCCCAACATGGGCGGTAAATCGACCTACATGCGCCAGACGGCGCTGATCGTGCTGCTCGCGTTTACCGGCAGCTTCGTCCCCGCGCGCAGTGCCCGCATTGGCCCGATCGATCGCATCTTCACCCGCATCGGCTCTTCCGACGACCTGGCAGGCGGGCGCTCCACTTTCATGGTCGAGATGACCGAGACCGCCAACATTCTCCACAACGCCACTGCCAACAGCCTGGTGCTGATGGATGAAGTGGGACGCGGCACCAGCACCTTCGACGGCCTCTCGCTGGCCTGGGCCAGTGCCGTCTACATCGCCGAGAAGCTGCAGGCGTGGACGCTGTTCGCCACCCACTACTTCGAACTGACCGCCCTACCCGAGCGTTTCTCCAACATCGCCAACGTCCACCTCGACGCCTCGGAACATCAGGACGGCATAGTCTTCCTGCATGCCGTAAAGCCCGGCCCCGCGAACCAGAGCTACGGCCTGCAGGTCGCCCAACTCGCCGGCGTCCCGCTGACCGTCATCCGCCAGGCCCGCGACAAACTCCAGCAGTTGGAACGCGACAGCCTCCAGCAATCCCACGAGACCTCACCCACGACTTCAGCAGTCCCCCTGCAAACCGAACTCTTCACCCAATACGAGCCCCACCCGGTCATCCAGCAGCTCACCTCCCTCAACCCCGACGAACTGACCGCCCGCCAAGCCCTCGACCTCCTCTACGCCCTGAAACAAAGACTTTGAGGGCGCGAGAGAGCTTCGCGCTGATAAGGTTTATGCTTGGTGCTACGTTGAAGATCAGCAGCACGGGGAAACCACCCAAGCCAGGTCGGTGTTGGCAACAGGGCTGAACAGGACCGTTGAGCGCCATGGATGGCGCGATCGAGCCCTACAAGGACGTATTTACGGGCGTGTCCTGCTCAGCCCTGTCGCCAACTCCGGCCGAGCTACGGAGTTCACCTGACCAAAGAAAATTAACTATGCGTAATCGGAAAAAGTATTTTCCCTGCCCACCCGAACCTCTTTATAATCGCCCCAAGTTAAATTTACCCACCCCGGCACCCCGGGCCAATAAAGCTGGAGAAATCATGACATTTGTTGTTGGCGAAAACTGCATACGCTGCAAGCACACAGACTGTGTGGAAGTATGCCCTGTTGATTGTTTCTATGAAGGCCCAAATTTCCTGGTCATCCACCCCGACGAATGCATCGACTGCGCGCTGTGCGAACCCGAATGCCCCGTTGACGCGATCTATGCAGAGGACGAATTGCCCGAGGACCAGCAGCAGTTCCTGGCACTGAACGCCGAGCTGGCGCAGAAATGGTCGAATATCACCGAGCTGAAACCCGCACTGGAAGACGCCGAGAAGTGGAAGGGTGTGCCAGGTAAGCTTCAGTATCTGATCAAGGATGCCATTTGAAAATACCCGGCTGCGAAGAGGGCGTCAGTTGTAAAACGCCGATACCTTCCTCGCAGCCAGTGCACTGACGGTAAATATCCCTTCCAAACTATCAGTGACACTACCAGCAGTCCTTCGTAATCCCCTGTTCTCTGGCAATTTCCCGCAGCTTCTCCAGCGCCTCCAGTTGAATCTGGCGGACACGCTCGCGGGTCAGACCGATCTCCTGCCCCACTTCCTCCAAGGTCCCGCATTCATGCCCCATGAAACCAAAGCGTCGCGCAATCACTTCGATGTGCTTGGCGCTGAGCATATGCAGCCAAACATGCACGGTCTCACGCACTGCTTCATCCTGCAGGATCTCGTGCGGAGCACTTTGCGGGTCATCAGCAACCTGTTCGAGTATGTCGATTTCCTGACCCGTGCTTTGCGGCCCCTCCAACGTCACCATACGCTCGTTATAGAACAACAGGCGTTTAACCTCCTGTTCCGATTTCAACATCAATTTTGAGAGTTGCTCTATGGTGGGGTCCCGATCGTGCTCGCGGGAAAACTCCCGTGCAGTTTTCAGATAAAGATTCAGATCCTTAAGCACATGGATGGGCAGGCGTATCACTCTGGCCTGATTCATGATGGCTCTCTCTATCGTCTGCCGAATCCACCAGGTGGCGTACGTGGAGAAACGAAAACCGCGTTCTGGATCAAACTTCTCTACGGCGCGCAGCAGCCCGAGATTGCCCTCCTGCACCAGATCCAGAAACCCCAGCCCGCGATTGAAATAACGCCGCGCAATCTTCACGACCAGGCGCAGGTTACTGACAATCATCACCCGCCGCCCCTCCATGTCACCAGCCCTGGCTCTGCGTGCGAATTCCACTTCCTCATCAGCACTGAGAAGACCGGCCGTTCCGATATCATTGAGATAAAGGCGCGTCATGTCTGGAGACTGCCTGCTCCCCACGCGGCGCGCCAGCGAATCGACTCCTAACTCCTGATCCTCTGTTGCAGACACGCCATTGGAATTGCTTACAATGGATAACTCCTTGACATCACCATTGTTGAGCTCGTAACTGGCCAGACCCTCCATGATCTTCGCCTCATTCCCCAGTTCACATTCCTCCTGCTTTTCGATTTCTATAATAGCGTCCTTGTTTTTTTCTAATGCCACACCATCCATGATGTATTCCTCTGTTTTCGCACTCGAATGCGCTTAGCACTTTCCATAGTACTGCCCCTTTTTTTTATGAATATCTCCTACATGCCTACCCACATGTAGCGAATAGGCACTCAGAACTTAACATTCCATTATCTGACAGGCAACTGAAGATTCGTCAAAAATTGACGACTGCAATTAATTCGCGACGAATGGAAAAGAAAGATGATGCGCAGTCCTGAACGGAAACAGGAGGGGCAGTAGAAAATCAGTACAGAGAGATTAAAGCGCAGGCAGGTAACGGGAAGGATCCACCGGCGCACCGTCGACACGGACTTCAAAATGCAGCAATTCCGTGCCACGACTGTCGGTCCCGACCTCCGCGATCTTATCCCCGGCACGGATACGCGCACCCTCACTGACCAGCATGCTGCTGTTATGAGAATAGGCACTCAGGTGGCGGGCACTGTGGCGAATGATGATCAGATCACCCTGCCCCTGAATGCCACGCCCGGAATACACCACATCTCCGTCGGCGGCAGCGTACACGGGGTCTCCGCGTCGACCTCCGATGTCAATGCCGCGACTGGTGGTGGCACTGCCACTGAACGTTCGCAGGACGCGCCCCTCCACCGGCCATTGCCAGGCAATGTCTTCGACCACACGACTGGGGACGTTACCTGTGCGTCTGCTGGCTTCTGCCGCCGCTGGTCGCTGGCCGGGAGCAACCGGGGCCGCACCGGCTGGCGCGGCTGGGATCGCAGGGACGCTCTGCAATGCATTATTGGAGACACCGCCAGTATTCAGCGACAGCCGCTGATCCGGGTAAATCGTGTAGGGCGCAGCCAGGTTGTTGGCCAGTGCCAAGGAGCGATAATCCAGTGAGTATTGCCAGGCGATCGAATAAAGCGTCTCGCCGCGTGCAACGACATGAGCCTGGCCTGGAGCAGGTGCGGAGACTGACGGCGCTGGTGCAGACGAGACAGGACTGGCAGGCGCTGAAGCTGATGGGGCCGGCGTGTCGACCGTGGCGCTGGCGGGGGCATTGCCACCCAAAGGTTGACGCCCGATTGACGAACGGAAAATACCGCCGGCATCATTGACGACGTTCACATTAACGCCATCGGCGGGCTGCACGCGGACACCCGCTGCTACCGCTCGCGCTGGCGTGCCGGCCGAATTTGAAGAAGAGCGGTTAGAGGGCGACGGGGCACTCGTTGCCACTCCTCCCACGTCAGATGGACCGGTGGTTGAATAGATGGTGGGAGGTGTGCGTTCCAAGGTTGCGCCTTGTTCGTCGAGCGGTGCCTGATAGCTGCCACTGCAGCTCTGCAGCAGAACACCCAGACTCAGCAGGACGAGCATACGCCATGACCCGCGCGGACCCGCTGCAGACGCTAGCCAATTCGCAGAACCATGCATAAAGACCTTTTCCATCGACAATTTCCTGTTCGTAATTCTTTCAAAATTATTTGCGTCTGAACAGACTGCCGGCAGCACTCCGCACGGCCTGACCCACTCAGCTTTGCACCCGACCGACCAACAGTGGGACGAACCGTACCGCCGCGACCACCTCTGTTTTGAATTCATTGCCAGTGCGCGTAATCAGACGCAGCTCCTGAACATCATCCACCCCCACGGGAATAATCAGACGACCACCTTCGGCGAGCTGTGCCAACAATTCCTGCGGAACCTGCTGCGGGGCGGCAGCGGCGATGATGGCATCGAACGGCCCTTTCTCCCTCCAGCCGAGACTGCCGTCATCATGCTTGAAGTGTACATTGTGCAATCCCAGCAGACGCAGGTTGTTGCGCGCCTTCTCAAGCAGCGGCTTGATCCGTTCTACCGAATATACCTTGCGGGCCAGCGGTGCGATGATGGCTGTCTGATAGCCGCAACCCGTCCCGACCTCCAGCACCGTACCAAGCTTGCCTTGCTCCAGCGCAGGATGGTTCTTCAGCACCGCTTCTGTCATCTTTGCAACGATATAGGGCTGGGAAATTGTCTGGTTGTATCCGATCGGCAGCGAGACATCCTCGTAGGCTTTATGCGCCAGCGCCTCTTCCAGGAAGATATGGCGCGGGGTACTGCGCATTACGTCGAGCACGGACCAGTCGCTGATGCCCTGTTCGATCAGCCGCCCGATCAGACGCTCACGAGTACGCTGCGAGGTCATGCCGATACCGGCCAGATTCACGTTGTTCACAATGTTCTTCTCATGTTGTCTTCAACCAATTTCACTCGCGGGCTCATCACCAGCATATCGATCATCATCGGATCGCAACGCCAACAGCTCACGCAACACGGCGGTCGCGTAGGTGCCAGGTGGCAGACTGAATTGGAGCTCCAGTTCATTCCCGTTCAGCCATGTCCAGCGCAGTTCCTGAACTGGCAGACGCAGGCTGCGGCGCGCCTGTTCCAAACCGGCAGACTCCAGGCCGGTGCATAATTCGCGATACTGTTCGACACAGTCCATCTCCAGTTCGCGGGCGCTGGCACTGCTGCGCAGCTCGCCTCTTCCCCACAGCGGAGCAGTGGGATGGATGTCCATGTCGGCGAGCCGCGCCTGCAATTGTGCGTCCCACCCATCGGGCACGAAGACGCTTTCCGTGCCATCCAGATTCATGACATCGCCATCCAGATGACCGTCCCAGTTCTGCGCCAGCACGCGACGCGACAGCACCGCATTGAAGACACAGGACCTCGCCGCCGAGAGCAGCATGCCACGCTTGAACCCTCGGGGAACGCGCAGTTCACCCCGGAACATACGCGCCGCCATGGCCACATTCGCGTTGTCGGTTCCGAAGCGCTGTTCTCCAAAGTAATTCGGGACCCCGAGCGCTCGAATATTCTCCAGCCGCGTCAGCAGGCTGCCGGGATTGCGGTCCGCTGCCGTCTGCTGCATTTCGGATGCCGCTTCACCGTCGAGCTGAACTGTAGCCATCACCTGCCGCAGGCGGATTCGAAACTGATTACTCCGGTGACTGCCCCGACGAATCTTTCTGCTGTTACGCAGGGTTTGCACGATCACCATGCCGCGGTCGGCGAAAGCGGCGAAATCCGGCTCCCGATTGGAAGGCAGGTAGATGCTGAACCACTGTGTACAGATGCCCTGACGATCCTTCAGGCCCGCATAACCGATGTCCTGCTCGCGCACGCCAGCTGCCCGGGCCAGTGCGCGCACCACCTGCGGTGTGGCGATGCCACTCTTGCGTATCTGCACACACAGATGCTCACCCGCACCACTCAATTCAAAACCGAGGTCCTCGTCAACGCAGAAGTCACTGACCTCTCGTTTGAAGATGGCACTAAACTCCGGCTTGCCATACGCATACCCCAACAGTGTCATGGCCTCACGGGAGGCGTTGGCCAGTGGGTTGATCAGCGGGGCCTCATTCATCACGATAAATCAGTACAACCGCATAAGTCTCCAGGCCTTCGCGCCGCCCGACGAAACCCATGCCCTCTGTCGTCGAGGCTTTGACATTGACCTGCTCCGGCAGGATATCCATCAGTCCGGCCAGACGCTTGCGCATCGCCACGATATGCGGTGCCATGCGCGGTGCCTGGGCGAGAATGGTGATATCCACGTTGCCAATCTTCCAGTGCTCACTCTGCAGCAGATTGCACACCCGCTGTAGGAGGATGCCGCTGTCGATGTTGCTGAAAGCCTGATCTGTATCCGGAAAATGCCGACCGATGTCGCCGAAACCAAGTGCGCCCAGAATCGCGTCACACAGCGCGTGAATCACCGCATCGCCATCGGAGTGGGCGAGCAGACTCCTGTCGTGTGGCAACTGCACACCGCCAAGCACCAGCGGTTTGTCGGGCAGCAGACTGTCCGCGAAACGATGTGCATCATAGCCATGACCAGTCCTGATTCTGTTCCACATGCGACGTCTCCTGCCGAGCTATTCCCGGGCCTGTGCTTGCAGGATCAGGCTCGCAAGCGGCAGATCCTCCGGGAAGGTAATCTTGATATTGTCCGCGCGGCCACGCACTAATCTCGGCGCAAATCCGGCCAGTTCCAATGCGGAGGCTTCGTCCGTGACGAGCACTCCAGCGGCGATGGCGTCCGTCAAGGTTTTACGCAACAGCCCATAACGAAAAACCTGTGGCGTGCTCGCCTGCCATAAATCGGTACGATCGACTGTCGCGCAGATGTTGCCATCGGCTCCTGCCTTCTTCAGAGTGCTGCTCACTGGCACAGCCAGCAGTCCACCGACAGGGTGTTCAGCCACCTCGCCGAGCAGGCGGCAAATGTCGCCGGTAGTCACGCAGGGCCTGACCGCATCATGCACCAGCACCCAATCGTCCTGCTGCGCGCGCGTCTGTAACGCCGCAAGCGCATTCAGCACCGAGCGACAACGATCATCACCACCGGCGCAGGTTGTCAGTCGTGGTCCTTCCTGCAGTGCCAGTGTTGCCCAATGAGAATCCCGAGGATGCAAGGCCACCACCACACATTCGACCTCTGCCACGGCACTCAGTCTAGTCAGTGCATGGGCAAGGACAGTCTGGTTATTGATCTGCAGATACTGCTTGGGCACGCCCGACTGCATGCGGCTACCGATACCCGCCGCAGGAATAATTGCCCAGATCGCCATATGCTACCCAAAAGAATGCAATCCACTGAAAGCACAATGCCGGCATACACCGGCATCTGCTTCGCTCCGAGCGCATCTTCACTCCACGATGAGGAAGAGCGTCTCACCATCTTTCACCATGCCGAACTCGCTGCGGGCGCGCTCTTCGACGGCATCGAGCCCCGTCTTCAGATCCAGCACCTCGTTCTCGAGCTCCTGGTTGCGCTCGGCGAGCACCAGGTTATCCTGCCTCTGAACCTCAACCTGCGAATCGAGAGTGTTCAACTGCGCGAAGCTGCCCTCTCCCACCCACAAATTGACCTGCAACATCACCAACATCACGACGAGCGCACCCAGAAGTACTTTCATAGTCATACCGTCTCGTTGATTCGGCCTATTCAGCCAGCAGTTTTAACCACTAATGTGTCGGAACTCTTCGATACCACGGTAAATCGCCCGACTGCCCAGCTCCTGCTCAATACGCAGCAGGCGGTTGTACTTGGAGACACGATCAGAACGGCACAGCGAACCGGTCTTGATCTGTCCGGCACCGGTGGCCACGGCCAGGTCGGCAATGGTTGTGTCTTCCGTCTCGCCGGAGCGATGGGAGATCACTGCGGTGTAGCCGGCCTTCTTCGCCATGCGAATGGCGGCCAGCGTCTCGGACAGCGTCCCAATCTGGTTGAATTTGATCAGGATCGAGTTGGCGATGCCCTCGGCGATCCCACGGCTCAGAATTGCCGTATTGGTCACGAACAGGTCGTCACCGACCAGCTGCACACGGTCACCAATCTTACGGGTCAGCTTCGCCCAGCCGTCCCAGTCACTCTCATCCATGCCATCTTCAATGGAAAGAATCTTGTAGTCAGTGGCCAGTTTCGCCAGGTAGTCCACGAAGCCGGCAGAGTCATACTCCGCATTTTCACCCTTGAGGTGATACTTGCCATCGCGATAAAACTCCGAGGCCGCGCAGTCCAGTGCCAGCCGTACGTCGCTGCCCATCTTCAGCCCAGTCTTCTCCACGGCCTGCAGGATTGCATCCAGTGCCGCTGCGTTGGACGGCAGGTTAGGAGCAAATCCCCCCTCGTCACCGACGGAGGTGCTAAGGCCCATCTTGTGCAAAACAGCTTTAAGACTATGGAAGATTTCTGCGCCGTAACGCAGTGCCTCAGAGAAGGATGGCGCACCAACCGGCTGCACCATGAACTCCTGAATATCGACGTTGTTATCGGCGTGCTCGCCACCATTAATGATGTTCATCATCGGCACGGGCAGGGACAGATTGCCGGAGCTGCCGTTGAGCTGAGCGATGTGGGCATACAACGGCACTTTGTTCTCCAGGGCAGCTGCTTTCGCCGCCGCCAGCGACACCGCCAGAATGGCATTGGCGCCGAGACTGGATTTGTTCGGCGTGCCGTCCAGTTCGATCATGGCACGATCCAGCGCTTCCTGGTCAGCGGCATTGCGGCCGAGCAGCAGGTCCCGAATGGAGGTGTTGACATTGTTGACGGCAATCAGCACGCCCTTGCCGAGGTAACGGGTCGGATCTTTGTCACGCAGTTCCAGCGCCTCTCGCGAACCAGTGGACGCGCCGGACGGTGCACAGGCAGTGCCCATCATGCCAGAAGCCAGTATCACGTCAGCCTCAATGGTCGGATTGCCACGCGAGTCCAGAATTTCCCTTGCCCGTATTTGTTTGATCTCTGCCATGTTGTTACCTAACTCTCCCAAAGGTTTCATATTCAATAATTGCATTCAGGTTGAGCCACCCTCAGGCGGTGTCGATCTCCGGGAAACTCTTCACCAGGTCGTCGACCGCCTTCATCTGCACTAGAAATTCTTCCAGCCTGTCCAGCGGCAGCGCGCAGGGTCCATCACATTTCGCATTGGCCGGATCCGGATGCGCCTCGATGAACAGGCCGGCGATGCCCTGGCTCATGCCCGCGCGTGCCAGATTGGTGACATCGGCACGGCGACCATCCGCACTCGCGGACAGCCCTCCGGGTTTTTGCAGCGAATGGGTCACATCAAACACCAGCGGATAGGCAAACTTCTTCATCACGGAGAATCCCAGCATGTCCACCACAAGATTGTTATAACCGAAGCTGGAGCCGCGCTCGCACAGCATCAACTGATCGTTACCGGCCTCCTCGAACTTGGTGAGGATGTGACGCATTTCCTGCGGCGCCAGGAATTGGGCCTTCTTGACATTGATGACTGCACCGGTCTTCGCCAGCGCCGTTACGAGATCTGACTGCCGGGACAGGAAAGCTGGCAGCTGAAGGATGTCCGCAACCTCACTGGCTGGCTGTGCCTGCCAGGGTTCATGAACGTCGGTAACCACGGGCACGCCGTAGCGCTTCTTGATCGAATCCAGAATCGCCAGCCCCTTCTCCAGACCCGGTCCGCGATAGGAATGAATCGAAGAGCGGTTGGCTTTATCGAACGAGGCCTTGAAAATGTAGGGAATCCCCAGCTTGCGCGTCACTGTTACGAAGTGTTCGGCGACCTCGTGAGCCAGCGCCTCCGACTCCAACACATTCATGCCGCCCATCAGCACAAACGGACGGGCGTTGTTGAACGCAGTAGTACCCACCTTGATCGTCTTGTAATGGCTGCTTGCCGGGGTCACTTGGTCTGTTCCTGATGTGCAAGCGCCGCCTTGATGAAGCCGGTAAACAGGGGGTGTCCATCACGCGGTGTCGAGGTGAACTCGGGATGGAACTGACAGCTGACGAACCATGGGTGATCCGGCACCTCGACCACTTCTACCAGCATGCCATCCATGGAACGTCCGGCTACCTTGAGGCCAGCCTTCTGTAACGCGTCCAGATAGGTATTGTTGACCTCGTAACGGTGACGATGACGCTCGACGATCACTTCCTTGCCATAGCAGGCATAGGCCGCAGAGTCCTTCTCAAGACGACATTCCTGCGCCCCAAGACGCATACTGCCACCGAGATCGGAATTGGCGTCGCGGGTCTCTTTGTTGCCTTCTGCCGTGACCCACTCACTGATCAACGCGATAACAGGGTCTTTGCAGTCGGGTTTGAATTCGGTGCTGTCTGCATCAGGAAGACCGGCGACGTTGCGTGCATATTCGATGACGGCGACCTGCATCCCCAGGCAGATACCCAGATAGGGAATCCTGTTCTCGCGGGCGTATTGCACCGTGCGGATCTTGCCTTCCACGCCACGGATACCAAATCCGCCGGGCACCAGAATCGCGTGCTGGCCTTCGAGGATGCCGACTCCATTGTCGGCCACGTCTGCAGAATTGATGTACTTGATGTTCACCTTGGTGCGAGTCTGTATACCAGCGTGACTGATCGCCTCGATCAAGGACTTGTAGGCATCAAGCAGTTCCATGTACTTGCCGACGATGGCAATGTTCACTTCCCTGTCAGGATGCAGCTTGGCGTCGACGACACGATCCCATTCGGTGAAATCCGCCGGCGGGCAGGTCAGATTGAACTTGCGCACGATGATGTCATCGAGCCCGCTGGCACGCAGCAGGGACGGGACGCGGTAAATGGTATCGGTATCCGGCAGCGAGACGACGGCAGGCAGGTCGACGTTGGTAAACAACGCGATTTTGCGGCGCGAGGATTCGGGAATTTCATGATCGGAACGGCAGATCAGCACATCGGGCTGAATACCGATGGAGCGCAGTTCCTTGACCGAATGCTGGGTGGGTTTGGTCTTGGTTTCGCCTGCCGTCTCAATGTAGGGCACGAGCGTCAGATGCATGAACAGCGCGTGATCGGCGCCCAATTCAACGCGCATTTGGCGGACTGCCTCCAGAAAAGGCTGGGACTCGATGTCCCCCACCGTACCGCCGATTTCTACCAGTGCCACTTCAGCGCCATTGGCACCTTCGACAATGCGCCGCTTTATCTCATCGGTAATATGGGGAATCACCTGGATTGTCGCACCTAGGTAATCGCCACGGCGCTCCTTCTTCAATACTTCCTCGTAGACACGACCGGTGGTGAAGCTGTTCCTGGAGGTCATAGTAGTGCGAATAAACCGCTCGTAATGTCCAAGATCGAGGTCGGTTTCGGCGCCGTCGGCAGTGACAAATACTTCGCCGTGCTGAAAGGGACTCATGGTACCCGGATCCACGTTGATGTAGGGATCCAGTTTGAGCATGGTGACGTTGAGACCGCGGGCTTCGAGAATCGCCGCTAGAGATGCTGAGGTGATGCCTTTACCGAGCGAAGAAACTACACCACCGGTAATAAAAATATATCGCGTCATTAACGCCCCATCCAGAGTAAATAAGCGAGTGAATCAAATTCTGAAAGTAATACGCGGCACTTGTGAAAACACGTTAAAAAAGCATTTTAAACAAGCACCTACAGATGGGATTACAGACTACCAGAAGCCATGCCTGACCACAACGCAAAAATCTGCCGCAGGCTGGTTGACAAGCAGGAACGTGCGAAAATTCAACGCTCTTCAGAGATGCATTTCAGGACTTCGGGCTGAGTGTCGGGGGCACCCAAAATACCTCCCACGCCGGTTCGCCTTCCCGCGCCTGCCAGCCTTCACAAACACCGATACCAGGAATGCAGACCAGCTCGTCATCGATATAAAGTAGCGGCAGCCGGTGCCTCATCCACGGCGCCACGGCGGCATCCTGCAGGATCTTCTTCAAGGATCGCGTACGACGTCCGGCCAGACGGCAACTCTCTCCACCCTGCCTGTAGCGTATCTGCAAGGCAGACTCCTTTGCCTGCCGCAGGCCGCCACCAAGCCCTTGTTCAGCACGCAGGCTGCCATTGCCGGTCAGCGGCAGAAGCGCCGGTGGCGCCCAGTCATAGCTCTCCAATTTCGACCACTGGGGTAGTTCAAGCAACAGATGCAGGTGATTGCGATGGCGGCGCAGCGACAGGCGAGCGGCGCCCACCACCACCTGAGCGTCTGCATGAGCGTTTGAGTGCGAGAGCCAGCTAACGTGGGGCTGTGCATCCGTTGCCGCCTGCAGCAGCTCCGTGACGATCTGCTGCAGCGTGTGCCATCCCGGGTCTGATACGCCGACGCGCAGCAGCCAATAGCGCAGCAGATTGCGCTGCCGCGCCTGACTCAACTGTTTGAGCAAGGCCACATCGATAACCGTTTCGGAGTCGGTGACAGCCAGTGCATAGTCCTGAACGGCAAGCTCCCGCAACAGCTCTTCGGCCTCCCCGCATAACTGCGCACTGCGCCGCCAGCTCTCCCGATACGCTGGCCAGCGTTGCTCCAACAATGGCAGCAACTCCAGACGACAGTAGTTGCGATCAAACTGAGCGGAGGCATTGCTCTCATCTTCAATCCATTGCAGAGCCTGAGCACGCGCAAAGTCCTCCAGCGCGCGGCGCGTAAACCCGAGCAGCGGGCGCAACAACATGCCAGTCCCCAGTGGACGGCTGGCCGGTATCGCGGCAAGGCCACGGGGTCCGGCACCGCGCAGAGTGCGCAGTAGGAAAGTCTCGGCCTGATCATCGAGATGATGGGCCATGAGCAGACAATCTCCCGGTTCAAGCTTGCGTGCAAAGGCGGCATAGCGTTGTTCGCGGGCGAGATCTTCCAAGCTGGCGGCGGCGCTGCGATCGATGTGGACACATTCCACAAGCAACTCGACTCCAAGACGGGCGCAGGTTTGTTCGCAGAAGTGTTGCCATGCCGCCGCATTGGGGCTCAGCCCATGGTTGACATGAATCGCACAGAGAGAAGATGCAAAGGGGGTAATCTGGTGAAGACGATGCAACGCGTAAAGCAAAACCGAGGAATCCAGGCCACCACTGAACGCCACCACCAGCCTGCTGTCTTGCGGGATTCCAGCAAGCTGCACGGACAGTGCGTGTTCGGTGAAGGTCATGACGTGGAACATCCGTCGCGGATAAAACCGGCTGTCAGTTGGAGATACCGAAGCTCATCAGACGCTTGTAACGGCGCTCGACAAGATCATCAATTGGCATTCTGGAGAGGCGATCCACCTGCTCGATTAACGCCTTCTTGATATTTGCGGCCATTGCCTGCACGTCCCGGTGGGCACCGCCCAGTGGCTCACTGATGGTGCTGTCGACAATTCCCAGTTCTTCAAGACGCTTGGAGGTCACCCCCATGGCCTCGGCAGCGGCAGAGGCATACTCGGCCGACTTCCAGAGAATGGTGGCACAGCCTTCCGGGGTTATGACGGTATAGGTGGAATATTCGAGCATGTTCAGGTGATCAGCGATGCCGATGGCGATGGCGCCGCCGGAGTTGGCCTCGCCCGTCACAGTAGCAATCAGTGGCGTACGCACCGTCGACATCATCGCCATGTTCTCGGCGATTGCCTCATTGATCCCTCGCTCCTCGGAATCGATACCGGGATAGGCGCCGGGCGTGTCGATAAACGTGAGCACGGGCAGCTTGAAGCGCTCAGCCATCGCGATCAGACGACGCGCCTTGCGATAACCTTCGGGCCTGGGCATACCGAAATTATGGCGGACTTTTTCCTTGGTTCCACGCCCCTTTTGATGACCGATCACCATCACTGGGCGTCCATCCAGACGTGCAATTCCCCCGATCAAGGCCTTGTCGTCTGCAAACAGGCGATCGCCATGCAGCTCATCAAAGTCGGTGAAGATGTGATTGATGTAGTCGAGGGTATAGGGGCGCAGCGGATGTCGAGCGACCTGGGAAATCTGCCAGGGTGACAGCGAGGAATAGATTTTCTCGGTGAGTTTGGTGTTCTTTTCCTGCAGCTTCTGAATCTCGTCGGTAATGTTCAGCTTATTGTCGGTCCCCACCAGACGCAGCTCGTTGATCTTCACTTCCAGGTCGGCGATTGGCTGTTCAAAATCAAGGTAATTCGGATTCATAACGTTGTCATATTCCAGTAATGAAACTTGCGTTGCCGCCATGATAGCAAAAGCGGCTTGCGTTTAGCGACCACCAAAACGGACGCTTCAGCGCCTGGGCGAGCGGCCATTGTCGTTCTTGTAATTGAGCACCACACGGGTTTTCCCGAACTCTTCCTGCAGACGATGCAGGAGCTCCTGAGTTGGCAAAACAGACCAGTAGGCACCCAACAGCAGAACTCCCTTGCTATCGCCGCGATCATAATAAATACGCACGGGACAGCCTCGCGCCTTCTGATCGCTCTGCGCTTCGAGCGGTGGCTCGACAGTCTGATTGCGCTCACGCTGGCGGCCAGCCGGGGCCCTTTTGGGCGCGATCGGAGCAGCTGCCGAGGCGGCGCGGCGCGGCTCTAGAATCCGCGCCAACTGCGGGGTGAAATCCACTGGGAGAAAATCCCTGTGCAGATACAGATCCAGATATTGCGCGCAACTTTGACGCGCCTCGTCCAGACTCATGACACTGCGGGCGCGCCCGCGCATCAAGCCGCTGTAATCGTCCACGCTGACCTGACAATCAACTACCAGGATGGCATCCTTCTGCAGCAGATCGCGGAACTGCTCGTACTCCTTCGCGAACAGTGAGACCTCCAGCCGTGCACTGCGATCATCCAGCACAATGAAGGCGATGGTTTCGCCGCGCTTGCTCTTCATGGTCCGCGTCGAGACAACCAGCCCAGCGACCAACTGGTACTCCCGCTCCGGCTTGAGATTAGCAAGCCGGTCACGGGCGATGTGTCCGAGTTCGGGAAGGAATTCATCGATGGGATGGCCGCTCAGGTACAACCCCAGCGTTTCTCGCTCGGCGGCGAGACGATACTGTTCGCTCCATAGGCGCACAGCAGGACGGCTGCTCAGCGTGGTCTGCACCGGTTCGCTTACGGGGCTGATGTCGCCGAACATATCCTGCACGCCAATCTCTTTGTTGCGACTGCTCTGCTCAGCTGCCTGCACGGTGTCGGCAATGGAGGCCATCAGGAGCGCTCGCGCCAAATCCTTGCTGCCGGTCTGCAGGCTGTCCAGCGCACCGGCACGGATCAGTGCCTCCAGGGTACGTTTGTTGATTGCACGTCCATCCACGCGCCGGCAGAAGTCGAGTAACGAGACGAACGGTCCACCTGCCTTACGTGCCGCAATGATTGCCGCTACCGGTCCCTCGCCCAGTCCTTTGATGGCACCCAGGCCATAGACGATTTGGTGCTTCTGGTTGACCGTGAAGTTGTATGCCCCGATGTTGACGTCGGGCACCACCAGCGGCAGCTTCATCAGGCGGCACTCCTCGATGAGCGTCACCACCTTGTCGGTGTTCTGCATATCCGCCGAGAGCACCGCAGCCATGAAGTAGGCTGGATAGTGTTCCTTGAGCCAGGCGGTCTGATAGGAAACCAGGGCATAGGCAGCCGAGTGGGATTTGTTGAAACCATAACCGGCAAACTTCTCCATCAGATCGAAGATGGAGCCCGCCAGCTTCGCATCCAGACTGCTCTGTGCCGCGCCCTCCAGGAAGGCGTCACGCTGTTTGGCCATTTCCTCCGGCTTCTTCTTGCCCATGGCCCGGCGCAGCATGTCGGCGCCACCGAGACTGTAGTTGGCAAGCACTTGGGCGATTTGCATCACCTGCTCCTGGTACAGGATCACGCCGTAGGTGTTGGAGAGCACCGGTGCCAGGTCAGGATGCGGATAATCAACAGCAGCACGACCGTGCTTGCGGTTGATAAAGTCATCCACCATGCCTGACTGCAGTGGGCCAGGTCGGAACAGCGCCACCAGCGCGATTATGTCTTCGAACCGGCTCGGCAGCAGGCGCTTGATCAGGTCTTTCATGCCGCGGGATTCCAGCTGGAACACCGCCGTAGTTTCGCCGCGCTGCAGCAAATCGTAGACACGCTTGTCGTCCAGCGGAATCTCAGTGATGTCGAGCTGCGTCGGTGCACCGGCAAATTCCTGAGCGTTGATCATCTTGATCGCCCAATCGATGATCGTCAGCGTGCGCAGACCAAGGAAGTCGAACTTCACCAGTCCGGCCGTCTCGACGTCGTTCTTGTCGAACTGGGTAACCAGGCCCTCACCGTTCTCGTCACAATACAGCGGTGAAAAATCGGTCAGCTTGGTCGGCGCGATAACCACACCCCCGGCATGCTTGCCGACGTTGCGAGTGAGGCCCTCCAGTTTGTAGGCCATCTCCATGACCTCTTGTGCGTCCTCGTCGCCGTCGATGAACTCCTTGAGCTGTGGCTCCTCCGCAACGGCGCGCTCCAGTGTTATGCCAACCTCGAAAGGGATCAGCTTGGAGAGCTTGTCAGCCAACCCATAGGACTTGCCCTGCACCCGCGCCACATCGCGCACCACGGCCTTGGCTGCCATGGTGCCAAAGGTGATGATCTGTGACACCGCCTCCTTGCCATACATCTCGGCCACATGCTGAATAACGCGGTCACGCCCGTCCATGCAGAAATCCACGTCGAAATCCGGCATCGACACGCGCTCCGGATTAAGGAAACGCTCAAACAGCAAGTCGTACTTCAGCGGGTCGAGGTCAGTGATACCCAGGGAATAGGCCACAATGGAGCCTGCCCCCGAACCTCGCCCGGGGCCCACGGGAATACCGTTGTCTCTGGCCCATTGAATAAACTCCATCACGATCAGGAAGTAGCCCGGAAACCCCATCTGGTTGATAACGTTGAGTTCGAAATCCAGACGCTCGTAGTAGGGCCTGGAGATCTCCGCGCATTGCGCGTCATCCAGCGGTTCATGGCCCGGTTTTTCACGGGGATAAAGACGACGTAGACGCGCATCCAGGCCGTCTTTGCTGACTTGACGGAAAAAATCCTCCACCGAGATATTGTCCGGCACCGGGTAATTGGGCAGATAGGGTTTACCCAGCTCCAGCTCCAGATTGCAGCGCATGGCGATGGCCAGCGTATTCTCTATCGCCTCCGGGATGTCACTGAACAACTCCTGCATCTCTGCCGCGCTGCGCAGGTATTGCTGTTCGGTGTAGTGATGTGAGCGGCGCGGATCATCCAGTGTGCGGCGCTCGTTGATGCAGACGCGTACCTCGTGGGCCTCGAAATCCTCCGCATTCAGGAAGCGCACATCGTTGGTGGCAACCACGGGGCAAGCGCAGGCTGTCGCCAGACGGACTGCCTCGGCGATGTAGTTCTCCTCGCCATCGCGGCCGCAGCGCTGCAGTTCCAGATAGAAACTGTCTGGGAACCACTGCATCCACTGCGCCAGTAGCTCTGCCGCCTTTTCCTGCCCCGCTTCCAGAAGCGTGCGTCCGATCTCGCCAAAGCGACCGCCAGAGAGCGCGATCAGACCGTCGGCATGCTGCCTGACCCAGTCGCGCTTGACCGTCAGTTCGCTTCCAGTGGTCCTCTCCGTATACGCACGGGAGATAAGTTCAGTGAGGTTGCGATAGCCATGCAGGTTTTTCACCAGCAGAACCAGTGGCGTCGGACGTTGCGGGTTCTCTTCGTTCTCGACCAGAATGTCGCAGCCACACAGCGGCTTCACTCCGGCGATCATTGCCGCACTATAGAATTTGATCAGCCCGAACAGATTGACGTGATCAGAAATTACGACCGCGGGCATCCCCATTTTCGCAACTCGGGAAGTCAGCTCGTCGATACGCACGAGACCATCAATGATGGAATACTCGGTGTGCAGTCGCAGGTGTACAAATTTTTCGAACATGATGGCTCTGGCGTTGTTCCGTGGCTTTGCTGTGTGTTGCTTGGTGTTGCTTTCTGGGTTCAGCGCGAGACTGAGAGCACCTTCTGTACTGGTTTGAATGAACGTCTGTGAATCTCGCAGGGCCCGAGCGACTGCAGCGCCTGTAGGTGCAGCACCGTAGGGTAGCCCATGTGTTTTGCAAAACCGTAGCCCGGATAACGATGATCCAGTGCCACCATCTCACGATCACGCGTGACCTTGGCGATGATGGAGGCTGCGGCTATGCAATCCACTTTCGAGTCGCCCTTCACGACAGCGGCACTGGGATAAGACCAGCGCGGGCAATGGAGGCCATCCACGTACACAAACCCAGGCTGGAGGCACAGCGTCTCTACTGCGCGCCGCATCGCCAGCAGGCTCGCCTGCAGGATATTGATGGTGTCTATTTCTGCAGCACTCGCCCTTCCCAGAGCATAGCACAAGGCCGATTCGGTGATGTCCTGGTATGCCTGTTCGCGCTGCTTCTGAGTCAATCTCTTGGAGTCGTCGAGGGTCGTCAACCGGCGGTGCGGATCGAGAATGACCGCCGCCGCCACTACATCTCCAGCGAGAGGGCCGCGCCCCACCTCATCTACCCCGGCAACATGCACGACTGCTTGCCCGTGACTTATCGCAAGCAATGCATCGGGATAGGGGAAAGTCAGCATCACGGTGCTGGATGACCAACAGCAGGGAGATGCCCCGCCACTTCCAGCACGGCTTGCGCGGCCTGCACACTGGCATCGCGCCGGATGTGGTGATGAATCGCCTGAAAACGCTCTGCCAGACGCTGCCGTTGCTCCGAATTCCCCAGCAAGGTCATGAGTTCGCGGTGCAGATTGTCGACGGTGACCTGATTCTGCAGAAACTCAGGCACCAGGCGCTCTCCTGCCAGCAGGTTAGGCAGCGCCACGTAGGGCACTTTCAGCATTCTGGAGGCCAACGCATAGGTCAGCGGTGCGAGCTTGTAACACACGACCATCGCACGATTCAGCAACATGGCCTCCAGCGTCGCTGTGCCTGAGGCCAGCAGCACGACATCAGCCGCCAGCATCGCCTCATGGGACTGTCCATCCAGCACAGTAAAGCTCTTGCGCGCCTGGAGACCCATCTGTTGATCGGTCAGCATTTGCTCCACCTGAGTGCGACGCTCGGCATTGGCGCAGGGAATGATAAATTGCAATTGCGGATCACTCTCCAGACAGCGACGTGCTGTCGCGAAAAAGACTTGCCCCAAACGTCGGATTTCATCGCGTCGACTGCCCGGCATCAGCGCAATGACCTTGCCAGACGAGGACAACCCAAGAATGCTGCGGACCTGATGTTGACCTGCACTGTCATCGGCACAAATCGGGATTGAGTCGGCAAGTGGATGACCAATGAAACGTGCAGGGACGCTGTGCTGCTCGTAAATAGCAGTCTCGAAAGGGAACAGCGCCAGCACCAGATCAACGGCCTGCGCGATCTTGTGGATACGTTTCTGTCCCCAGGCCCAGACGCTGGGACTGACATAATGCACGGTCCGGATACGGTGGTCGTGCAGCACCTTCTCAATGCGCAGGTTGAACCCCGGCGAATCAATGCCGACGAAGACATCTGGAGGATTGGCGATGAAGTGAGTTTCGAGGTGTTTCTTGATGCGCAGAAGTTCGGGAAGACGTCCCAGGGGCTCCACAAATCCCATGACCGAGAGTCGCTCCATAGGGAAAAAACTGTGAAAGCCCAGAGCCAGCATGCGCGGCCCGCCGATGCCCTCGAAGCGGGCTTCCGGGCAGACCCCCAAGATGGCCTGCATCAATCCGGCGCCAAGAATATCTCCGGAGGTTTCGCCTGCAATCATGCCAATACGCAAAATGTCGTCCCCTGTCGAAGTCCCTGCTTAGGTGTTCGCTTGCCGATAGCGGCGGCGCTGCCGTCAGCACCCGGCCCTGACTCTCAGCGTTGAATACCCCGGGTAGAAGACAGGATCGAATCAAGGAACAGCCTGATCTGGGCGTTCTCCTGTGCGATCGGCTCCAGCAGTTCAACCGCCTCCTGGAATGTTCTCCCTTTCTTGTAGAGAATCTTGAAGGCGTTGCGAATGAGTTGAATGGTGTCCTTGTCAAAGCCACGCCGCTCCAGTCCGATAGCATTGATGCTGCGAGCTGCGGGTGGAGTTCCACTGACGATGATGAAGGCAGGAACGTCATTGCTGACGTGAGTCATGCCACCGATCATGGCGTGGGCGCCTATCTTGAGAAACTGATTGACCCCTGCGTAGCCGCCCAGTATCGCCCAGTCGCTCACTTCCACATGCCCGGCGAGGCCGACGTTGTTGGCGAAAATCGTATGGTTGCCAACGATACAATCATGCGCCACGTGCACGTAGGACATCAGCAGGTTATGACTGCCAATGCGCGTGTAATTGCCGCCAAAACCCGTGCCTCGATGCAGCGTACAGCCCTCGCGAATAATATTGTCCGAGCCGATTTCCAGCCAGGTTTCTTCACCCAAAAATTTCTTGTCCGCGGGATCTTCTCCCACAGAAGCGAACTGATATATCTTGTTGTTACTGCCAATTTTTGTATTGGACTTGATGATAACGTGAGACGCTACCTCGGTGCCCTCGCCGATTTCGACGCCGGGGCCAATAATGCTCCAGGGACCAACGCTGACACCCGCAGCTAATTTTGCACTCGGGTCTATGATAGCTCGCGAATCAATCAATTTGGATTTTCCTTTCCGCACACATGATTATCGCCTCACCCACCAACTCATCTCCCACCGATGCGCGACATGCAAATTTGTACAAGCCACGCTTGGAGGCGATGATCGTGGCTTCCAGCATCAACTGATCACCAGGTACGACAGGACGCTTAAGCCGCACTTCGTCGGCTCCGACAAAGTAATAGAGAAAACCATCGATCGGTTTTTTCTCCTGGCTCTTGAAGCCGAGCACACCAGCCGTCTGCGCTAGCGCTTCAATAATGAGAACGCCAGGCATGATCGGTTTTCCGGGAAAATGCCCCTGAAAAAACTCTTCGTTCACGGTGACATTCTTGTAGGCAAGAATCCGTTTACCCAGTTCGAGTTCCACGACTCTGTCCACAAACAGAAAAGGGTAACGCTGGGGCAGGTATTCTTTGATTTCTTCCACATTCATCATTGTAATTTTTCCTGAAGCAGGCGTCCTGTTATGCACACTTGGTATTGCCTTCACAACGGGGTAAGGACTATTTTCCCAGAGTGATCTTTTCGAGTTCACGCAGTCGTTTGGCCATATCATCAAGCTGGCGAAAACGCACAATGTTTCTTTTCCACTCCTTGGATTGGTGCAGACCGGTACCCGATGAATAAATACCCGGCTCCGCTATGGACTGACTGACAAGCGACATGGCACTGATCATCACCTTGTCTGCAATCTGCAGATGACCGATAACGCCAACCGCTCCGCCGATTGTGCAGTAGCGACCAATCGTTGTGCTGCCGGCTATCGCACTGCATCCACAAATAATGGTGTGTTCGCCTATCACACAGTTATGGGCAATCTGCACCTGATTATCGATCTTTACTCCGTGTCCGATTATGGTGTCATCAAGAGCACCACGATCAATCGTAGAGCCGGCACCGATCTCGACATCATCACCGATCAGCACGCCCCCAAGCTGCGCGATCTTGATTGAACGCTTGCCATCGAATGCAAATCCGAATCCATCTGCCCCTAGAACGACTGATGAATGGATCACTGCATTGTCACCAATTCTCACGTCGTGATAGAGCGTGACATTGGGAAACAATCGGCAATTGCGCCCCAGACTGCTACGGGCACCGATGCAAGTGCCGGCGCCAATGACGGAGCCTTCGCCAATTACCACATCAGCATCAATCACAGCATGAGCGCCAACGGCGACATTCGCTCCAAGCACTACGCTTGAATGAATACAGGCAGTAGGGTGAATTCCAGCTTCGGCATTCTCATACGTCAAGAACAACTGTGAGGCCTTGGCATAAGTAACATAGGGAGAGGACGAGATGAGCTGGGCAGAGTGGCACGCCGCAGCCAAATCTGGATCTATGATCACAGCGGTAGCTTGGCACGATGCCAGATGGCTGATATAACGAGGATTGCTCAAAAAACTCAACTTACCCGGCACGGCGTTCTTCAGTGTGGCCAGACCGTCTACACGCAGCGACGCATCGCCTCGCAACTTAACATCAAGAAGCTCGGCAAGTTCACCAAGTGTGTAGACAGTTTTTTTGCTCACCTGGTGAGAACCTGTCAGCCGGAGATTATTGATTCAGCTCGTTAAGCTTGGCAGTCACTTTGCCGGTAATATCGAAGGCGTTATCGAAGAAGGCAACGCTGTCTGCGTTGAGAACGATGGTATACCCGCCCTCCTCTACAACCGATTGAATGGCAGCGCTGAGATTTTCACGCATGCTGTCGATGAAAGCCTGATTGCGTTCCTGCAGTGCTGCCTGCACACGCTCGGAAATCATCTGCAACTGTACCTGCTTTTCCTGAGCATCGGAGCTGACTTTGCGCTTTTCCGCATCGCTCATAATGGACTCATCACGCTGGGCTTTTTCTACCAGTGCTGTCAGTTCCGTATTCAAGAGCTCAGCGCGATCCTGATCGTCCTTGAATTCTTCCTGAATGACAGCCTGCAACTCTTGGGCTGCCTGAGAATTGAACAGCGCTTGTTCCAAATTCACCACACCCACGACAGGCTGCTGCGCCATTGCCACACCTGAGGCCAACAGGAAACCAGCACATACCAATACTTTCTTGATTACTTTCACAATCCACTCTCCAGATCACGTGACAAGCGGTACGTCAGCACCGCTCTTCTCTTGTTATATTAATTGCGTTACGTCGGGAAGGACGAACAAACCTTTAAATCTCGCCTTAGAAACCCGCGCCAATCGTAAAATCGAAATTCTTTTCCTCGTCGTTTTCGTTACGAGTAAATGGCTTCGCGAGGTAGAACGTCAACGGACCGAAAGGTGACAGGTAGGTCACGCTAACGCCCGCTGAATACCTGAACTCACCCAGATCAAAGTTGCTGCAGTTATTCAGAATACTCTGGTTTTGGGTGCAATTTGACGAGAAAACATTTCCCGCGTCAATGAAAAGCGACGACCGCACCCTACTCTTGTCAGTGACAAACGGCAGAGGAAAGAGCAATTCTACACTACCGGTGGTCAATATATTACCCCCAAAAGCGTCTAATTCCTGATTCAAAGCCACGCTCTCAACCGCGAGTTTGACCTGCGGATTACCGCTAGCATCCAGCATCTGATTGCCACTTGCATCCAGGACCGGCTCGGTCTCGTAGCCAAACAGATTCGGATCAATCTCGGCCATGCCACTTTCGTCGCGCACGATATTACCGCTCGCATCCCTGACCAGACTGGTTGAGCCCGCCAGGAAACGACGTGGATCCGTGCTGCGCGGACCAAGGCTGTTCTCCTCAAACCCTCGCACTATGCCATTGGCGGACAGCCCGCCGGCGAAGAAGTTTTGGAAGAACGGCAGTCCGGTAGTTTTGCCATAGCCCCCGCCATAGCCGATGTTGGCACGCCCGGCAAATACCCAGTCACCGATCAACGGGCGATAGAACTGACCCGAATAATTGAATTTGTAATACTCGAGATCGCTGCCCGGCATAGTGATTTCAAAGGACAACTGCTGGAAGGTGCCATCTGTCGGCAACTGTCCCCGGTTCAAGGTACTGCGCAGCCAGTTGGTCGAGAACGTCACGTTATCAAAGTCGGTACCATGGCGATCAATGAAGCCCTGATCCGGATTAAGCCCTTGATATTCAAAAGGCAGACTGGACACCAGTCCTGTCACACCATCGAGAACTGGACCATCGTAGGGATTGGCGTTGGGGGCACTGAGGATGTAACGGTCAATGCCTTCAAAAAACTTCGGACTCGATTCAATTTCCTGCACCGAGAATCCACCGGAACTGAGTTCGGTGTGGGTGTATCCGATGTTAAAGCCAATCTGCTGAACTTCACTGATCGGGTAGGAGAAATTAAAAGAACCCCCATAGGATTTAGTCGAGAAGCTGGCGATGTTGAAAGGCGATTCCTCTTCCTGCAGGAAAACATTAAAGCCCCTGCTGACTCCGTCGGCCGTAAAATAGGGGTCGAGATAATTGAAGTTCAGACTTTTCTGGAACGTACTCTTGTTGATCCCGATACCGACGGTGCGCCCGGTCCCGAGGAAATTCTGCGCTTCCAGAGAGGAACTGACGAAGAAGTCACCACCACCACCGGAACCGACACTGAACGAGATGTTACTGAAATTCTGTTCTTCGACGGTGTATTCCACATCGACCTGATCCTCGGTACCGGGCAGCTCGATGGTTTCCACTTCCACCGTGGAGAAATAACCGAGACGCTCCAAGCGCACCTTGGAAAGCTCAATCAATTGACTGGATGCAGGAGCACTCTCCAGCTGCCTCATTTCGCGACGCAGCACATCATCCGCGGTTGCTGTGTTGCCGACAAAGTTCACACGATTGACATAAGTTCTGTTACCAGGCTCGACGAAGAAGGTCACGTCAACTGTTTTGTCTTCTTCGTTGATTTCAGGAACGCCATTGACCTCGGCAAATGCATAACCAAAATTACCCAGCACCTGGGTCATATACTCTTCGGTCGCCGTGACCAGCGCTTGGGAGAAAGTTTGCCCCGCAGTCACAACGGTATACGCGCGCAGGATGGCCTCAGCATTCACCAGGTCACCCGCCAGGTTTACCTCGTTGACGACGTACTTGTCACCTTCAGTCACATTGATCGTTATGTAAATCTGTTCATTGTCAGGTGTGATGGAAATCGGAGTGGAATTGATATTGAATTGCACATAACCATTGTCCATGTAGTGGGACGTCAGGCGCTCGATATCTCCTTCCAGCTGTTCACTCGAATACTTGTTACGACCACTCAGGGGCCAATACCAGGGTTTGACGCCAAGCTCGAACAGACGCAGCAACTCCTTGTCTTCAAAGGCAGTATTACCAACGATATTGATATACTGGATGCGGCTCTCTTTACCCTCATTGACGGTCATGTTGATGGCCACACGATTTCGGGGCTGCTCTTCGACTTCGATATCGACGGTGGTGCCGTAACGCCCGCGCCCGGAATAGACCTCCTGAATTCCCTGCCGGATCGCCTCAAGCGTCGCGCGCGTGAAAATGCCACCCTCGGTAATCTCCGCTGTGGTCATGTTTTCCAGAATGTCTTCGGTCTTCAATACTTTGTTGCCGGTGATATTGATCTCACTGACAGAGGGTCGTTCCAGCACCGTAATAAACAGCACGTTACCTTCGCGGGACACTTCGACCTCTTCAAAATACTCAGAGGCTGTGATGGCGCGAATGATATCGGCAGGCACTTGATCGCTGACTTCGTCACCAATCCCTACCGGCAACAGGCTAAATACAACGCCGGAAGATATCCTCTGAAGGCCGTCGATCTGGATATCTTCGATGACAAAGTTCTGCCCGTAGGCGGCTGTCGATGCAAGGCTCGACAGAATCAGGGTGGTCAATAGAGATCTAGTCATGAATTTTCTTCAGGCGCGAGCCTGATCGCTGATAATTTCGAATGGAAAGTGATTGGCATTCAGAGGTAGCCCGGGGTCTGAGTTGACTGTCACAAGAGACGACTGACATCGTTATACACAGCGAGCACCATGATCCCCGATATAAGGAGCAGCCCGAGTTGCAGCCCCATAGCCTGCACCCTCTCGGGCACTGGACGTCTGATCACGGCCTCGATGGCGTAGTACAGCAGATGCCCACCGTCGAGCACGGGAATAGGCAATAGATTCATCACCCCAAGACTGATGCTGAGCACAGCGAGGAACCCCAGATAAACTTCCAGTCCATAACTGGCAGTCTCCCCGGCCACCTGCGCAATCGTGATCGGCCCACTGATATTTTTCACTGATATTAGCCCGACGACCATCTTCTTGATCGAATCGAGCACGAATACTGACTTGTCCCAGGTTTCCTGCAAGGCCGGCAGGAATGCCGTTATTACGTTGTAGTTGACCTGCCGCAGGCTGCCTTCCGGCAGACTGGCATACAAATCAAACTCCCGCACGTAAGCCCCAATAACGCCAATATGGCTACCATCCTCTGCCACACCAGGCTGTGGCGTCAACATGACAATTACCACCTCGGTATCGCGCTGTACGGTCACCGCCAGAGGGACAAGCGGGCTAGCACGCACCAACTCTACCCATTGGACCCAACCGGTGATGGCATTATTTCCCGCTGACAGAATTCGATCGCCCGCCTGGAGGCCGGAGGCTTCTGCAGCTCCGCCGGCAACCACACCCTCGATTACCGGCGGAATTTCATACTGCACAAAACCCAGCGAACCTAGCGGGTTGGGTTCGGCATTATCCGATTCCCAGCTCTGCAGCGGAATGACATAGTCGCGGGGGGAAGCAGCACCAGCCGGCACTGCCTGAATATTCAGATCGCCTGTCTCGCCGAGCCGGGCAAGCAGCTGCATGGTGACCTGCTCCCAAATTGAAGTCTCGACTCCATCGATAGCGACCAGCTCATCACCTGCCCGCAAACCAGCCTTATATGCCGGGGAATCAGCTACAACGTTGGACAGTATGGGGGCCGTTCCGGTGAGCCCGTAAATCACATTGAGGAGCCAGAAAACCATGATGGCAAGTAAGAAATTTGCCACCGGGCCGGCGGCCACAATGGCCATGCGTTGCCAGATGGGTTTGGAGGAAAATGAGAGATGTTTCTCGCTTTCGGGCACGCTATTGGCATCCGCCACACTGGCATCCTCCTTGCCCAGCATCTTGACATAACCACCGAGCGGAATCGGCGCGATCACATATTCCGTGCCGTCGCGACCGACCCAGGTCTTGACTGCTTTACCGAAGCCGATCGAGAAGCGCAGCACCTTCACACCGCAACGACGAGCAACCCAGAAGTGGCCAAACTCGTGAATGGTCACCAGGATGCCCAGGGTGACGATCAGGGCAAGAATATTGATTACAAGTTGTTGAGCCATAATGATTACTGCTTCTAACCTGTGGGTGCAGACAAGCCATTACCCAGTTCCGTTTCGGTGATATCCAGGGCATTTCCACCCATCCCCCATAAAATCCACATTAGCAGGATTTCACAGTCAACCGCCGGGCAGTTGCTCTCGCCTGCTCATCAGCCTGCCGAATGATATCGATAGTGTCCGCTTTGCCACAAGACATTTGTGCCAGCACGCCGGCGATGATAGCAGGAATGTCCGTGAAACTGATCTCGCCCTTCAAAAAAGACTCTACCGCTATTTCGTTAGCAGCATTGAGGATTGTGGGCGCCGTGCCACCCTGTGCAGCCGCTTCCATGCCCAGGCGCAGACAGGGGAACCGCTCCAGGTCGGGGGCGAAAAACTGCAGATCAGGCTGTTTCGTCAAATCCAGAAAGCTCGCACCGGAAGTGATGCGCTGTGGCCACGCGAGACTGTACGCAATCGGAATGCGCATGTCGGTGCTGCCCAGTTGGGCAATCACCGAACCATCCCGATACTCCACCATGGAATGCACTATGCTCTGTGGGTGGATCAGAACCTCGACGTGCTGAGGGCTGATCCCAAATAGAAAGCACGCCTCGATGATTTCGAGACCTTTGTTCATCATGGTCGCCGAATCCACGGAAATTTTTTTCCCCATCTCCCAGTTGGGATGACGACAGGCCTGCTCAGGAGTCACATTGCCGAGTTGATCGACACGTAGAGTTCGGAATGGCCCTCCCGAAGCCGTGAGTATCACCTTGCGGACACCCTGACCGAGGATGTCACCGCCCGCCAGGCGAGAGTCGGGAGGAAGACACTGAAAAACAGCATTGTGCTCACTGTCGATGGGCAACAGGATTGCATTACTGGCAGCCAGGGTGCGCATGAACAGTTCGCCCGCCATTACCAGCGCCTCCTTATTGGCGAGCAGTACCTTCTTGGAATGCTGGACAGCTGCCAGGGTCGGTGGCAAACCGGCACTGCCGACGATAGCGGCCATCACCGTATCTGCATCCCTATGAGAAGCAACCTCCACCAGGGCGTGCTCTCCGCACAACACACGGGTAGGGATGCCCTGCTTTTGCAATGCGCTCTCCAAAAGTTCAGCCGCCGCCTCTTCCACCATGACCGCGAACTGCGGCTGAAATCGCAGGCACTGTTCCAGCATCGTGGCAACATTACTGTTTGCGGTGAGAGCAAAGACCCGATAGCAGGAGTGGAGCGCGATGACTTCCAGCGTGCTCTTGCCAATCGAACCGGTCGATCCAAGGATAGTGATGCTAGTAGTAGTTCGTCCCATAAAACGAGACAACGCGGGTGAGGGACTCATTGCCATGATACGTCTTTCATTAAAATCATAAGGGAAAACACAAAGACAGGGGCTGCTGCGGTGAGACTGTCTATGCGGTCAAGCACGCCTCCGTGCCCTGGCAAAGAACGACCGCTGTCCTTTAACCCCTGGCTACGCTTGAGCATGCTCTCGAAGAGGTCTCCCACCACACTGAAGACAGCCACCACTTGCACGATAAGCAACAAAGCGACAACCATTGGCAATGTAAGAGGCAGCACATATTGATGCAGAGGAATCAACATCATGACAGTCAACACCAGACAGGAGAGCAGCCCACCCCAGAACCCCTCCCAGGACTTACCAGGACTCACGGCCGGCGCAAGCTTTCTGCGCCCCCAGATTCGTCCCGTGAAGTAGGCACCGATGTCCACGACACTCACCAGCGCAATCAGGGCGAAAACCAGGGAACCACGCGGGTCAAGATATTTCAGCTGCACCAGCGCGCACCAGGCAGGCGCAAGTGTCAAAAATCCAATCAGCGCAGTGCGGGGGCGAGTCGCCCATTGTTGACGATTGTCGGGATAACTCTTGATCAGAGCATATGCGTAGAGCCAGAAAATACAACCTACTCCACATGCCAGCAGGACCGCGCCTCGCTCCAGCACAACTGCATTCGGGGTCAGACCTATCAGCCAGCTAAGCAGCACCAGTGTGGCGGCAAAACCCACCATATAAACAAGTCTTGAAGGGATACTGTGAAGCCCCATGAGCCCTGTCCATTCACCGACGCCAACCATCAGTACCAGACTCATGAACAAAGCAAAATGAAACGCAGACAGCCACGCTGTCGCCACATATAGCACAGCCAGCATCACAAGCGCAGTGATCACTCTGATTTTAAGCACTGGGTCCACTCCCGTTAACGGGAAGCTCGTCGCTGTGGGAGGGGCAATCAGCCTGGCCATAGCGACGCTGGCGCTTACCATAGTCGATCATTGCCGCCTCAAAATGAGTGTCATCAAAATCTGGCCAGTAACAATCAGTAAAGTAAAGTTCGGTGTAGGCAAACTGCCACAATAGAAAATTACTGATGCGGCTTTCGCCACCGGTTCTGATACACAGATCGGGCATCGGGTCCTGGCCCAGACATATATACTTCTGCATCATGTCAACATCGACGTCACTGGCGCGCAGTTCACCCTGCGCCACCAACTCAGCAATCCGGCGGGCCGCATTGGCGATGTCCCATTGGCCACCATAATCGGCGGCAACCGTCACCACCGTTCCGGTGTTGGCGGAAGTAAGCTGTTGCACGTCACGCATATTGTTTTGTAGTTTAGAGGAGAAACCGGCTCGATTGCCGATGAATTGCAGACGCACATTGTTATTGTGCATTTGTTTAATTTCCTTGCGCTTGAGCACCGCCAAGAAGAGTGCCATCAGCCCCTTCACTTCCTTATTGGGTCGCAACCAGTTTTCACTGCTGAACGCAAAAAGTGTGAGGTATGGAATCTGCCGTTTCACACAAGAATAGACCACTTGCCGCGCTGCTTCTGCACCTGCCTGGTGACCAGCAGACCCAGAGAGGCCATTAACTCTGGCCCAGCGATTGTTCCCATCCATGATCACCGCAACATGCTGCGGCAATTCGCCGGTCTCAGATTGCGATGAAGGTTGTTTTTGCATCAGACATCTATGTCTCTTGGAAATTTATATTTTCGGCAGCCGAAGCTTGCAGGTACCTTGGCCGATCACCGCACTGTCTTGAATTTTCGCCACAATCCTCTCTGCGTGAGGTGGAGACTTACATAGACAGCAAGTCAGCCTCTTTGACGCCATAACTGGAGTCAACCGCCGCAATATATTTGTCGGTCAACTTCTGAATTCTGTCTTCCGCCCGGCGCTGCTCGTCTTCGCTGATCATTTTTTCCTTGAGCAGATCCTTGAAATCACCGTTGGCGTCGCGACGGATGTTGCGCACTGCAACGCGGGCATTCTCAGCCTCTGCCTTTGCTTGTTTGGTGTATTCACGACGGGTTTCCTCCGTCAGTGCCGGCATGGGCACGCGAATAGATTCGCCATTATTCGTCGGGTTAAGCCCGAGATCTGCCTTCATAATGGATCGCTCCACTTCGGAGATCAAAGGCCTTTCCCATGGAACGACCACCAGACAACGACCATCCTCAACCGTGATATTGGCCAGCTGGCTCAGCGGGGTTTCGGCGCCGTAATAAGGCACCATGACGGTGTCCAGAATACTTGGATGAGCACGACCTGTTCTGATTTTCTTGAAAGCAGTCTCAAGTGCGGAAAGACTTTTTTCCATGCGGTGCTCAGCGTCTTTGATAATGTCGTCGATCATCTTGCATTCACCATTGAATTAAGTAGTTCTGATAACATTGGCTACATGTTCTCAATAATGGTGCCATCACCCGGCCCCATTACGTTATTTAGCAGAGCTCCCGGACGGTTCATGTTGAACACTCTCACCGGGATATCATGCTCACGAATCAATGCAATTGCGGTAAGGTCCATGACGCCGAGCTTTTTGTCCAGCACTTCATCGAAACTCAGTCGATCATACTTGACGGCATCAGGCTCCAGCTTTGGATCTGCCGAGTAAACTCCGTCCACCTTGGTCGCCTTGAGGATAAGCTCAGCATCGATTTCAATGCCGCGCAGACAGGCGGCAGAATCGGTAGTAAAAAATGGATTGCCAGTTCCTGCTGCAAAAATGACCACATCGCCTGCCCGCAAATGGCGAATAGCAGTGCGCCTATCGTAGTGTTCAACGACGCCGCTCATTGGAATTGCTGACATGACACGGGTAGCAATGCTGGCACGCTCCAAGGCATCGCGCATTGCCAGCGCGTTCATTACCGTCGCCAGCATCCCCATGTGATCGCCTGTCACACGCTCCATACCAGCGGCATTGAGAGCAGCACCTCGAAAGAGATTTCCTCCGCCAATGACCATCCCAATCTGGACGCCGAGACCGACCAGCTGGCCAATCTCGACTGCCATGCGATCCAGTACCTTGGGGTCAATGCCGAAATCCGCATCGCCCATGAGGGCCTCACCACTAAGTTTCAGCAGAATGCGTTTGTACTTTTTATCGAGCTTTGGCATAAGCGATTGCATCCTGTTAGAAGTCCGGATTACCTGATGTCACAGTCCTGCAGCGGCTGCTACTTCCTGCGCAAAATCTACTTCTTCTTTCTCGATCCCTTCACCTACTTCGTAGCGGATGAAGCTGACCACGTCTGCTCCGGCTTTTTTCAACAAAGTCGCTACGGTGATCTCTCCATCCTTGACGAAAGGCTGATCCAGCAGACTGACTTCTGCGACAAACTTGCGCAGACGGCCCTGAATCATCTTCTCGATAATTTCTTCCGGCTTGCCACTTTCTCTTGCTTGAGCCGAATAGATTTCAGCCTCTTTGGCCAGCAATTCCTTGGGCACGTCATCTGCGCGCACTACGAGCGGATTAAATGCCGCTACGTGCATGGCAATGTCTTTTGCCATGACATCGTTGCCACCATTCAAGGCAACCATGACAGCGATGCGGTTATTGCTGTGTACATAGGCATCGACCATGCCATTGCTGGCGGCTTCGACCAGCTGGATACGACGCACGTTGATATTCTCGCCAATCTTTTGTACCAGCGCTTCACGGGCGTTTTCGAGTTCGCCAGCCATCAAGGTTGCAACATCAGTCTGTTTAGTCTTAAACGCTTGTTCGAGGATGACGTTGACAAAGTTCAGGAAGTTGCTGTCGCGCGCCACAAAGTCAGTTTCGCTGTTCACTTCGAGGATGATGCCATACTTGCCATCGGCGGCAACCTTGGTCAGCACAATGCCCTCCGCAGCGATACGGCCTGCCTTCTTGGCAGCTTTCATGCCGCTGGCCTTACGCAGATCATCGATCGCTTTTTCCATATCACCGTCGGCCTCAACCAACGCCTTCTTGCAATCCATCATGCCCAAGCCAGTTCGCTCACGCAGTTCCTTTACCATACCCGCTGTAATATTTGCCATTTTCCTGCCCCTATCTATTCTGGAGTAAATTCAATTATTCGATTCGGACTTTTAAAAATCTGGCTTTAAAAAAAAGAGGCCTAGCCCCTCTTTTATTGCCACGCCCGGATCCGGAGATTCCTCGCGAACAAAGCCTGCTTCGGCGCATCAAGGCGCTGCCGTCATAAACAGCAGCACCTCAGCCAAAGACTTGTGGAGTTTTACTCGCCAGCAGCTGCACTTCCTGCAGACTCAGCAGCATCAGCGACATCAGCTGCCTGAGACTCCTTGACTTCGATGAACTCGCTGTCACTTACGACCACATTGAGGTCGCCTCGACCTTCGATGCAGGCATCTGCAATGGCACGAGCATAAAGCTCGATTGCGCGAATCGCGTCGTCATTGCCGGGGATCGGGTAGTCGATGCCATCCGGATTGCTGTTGGTGTCAACAATACCGATAACGGGGATACCCAGGTTATTGGCTTCGGTGATTGCAATACGCTCATGATCCACGTCGATCACGAACAACGCATCTGGCAGGCCGCCCATGTCCTTGATCCCGCCGATGCTGCGCTCAAGCTTCTCTTTCGCGCGACGACGAACCAATGCTTCTTTTTTGGTCATGCGATCCAAAGTGCCGTCAGCTTCCTGAGCTTCGAGGTCACGCAGCTTCTTGATGGAGCCACGAATAGTTTTGTAATTGGTGAGCATACCACCCAGCCAGCGGTGATCCACGAAAGGCATGCCAGCACGTTCTGCCTGCTCTTTGATGATCTTGCCTGCGGCTCTCTTGGTACCGACGAAGAGCACTTTCTTCTTCTTGGCAGCCAGACTCTGAACCTGCACAAGGGCAGCGTTCAAGGCCGGAACAGTGTGTTCCAGGTTGATGATGTGTATCTTGTTGCGGGCGCCGAATATGTACTTCTTCATCTTCGGATTCCAGTAGCGAGCCTGGTGACCGAAGTGCACGCCAGCTTTGAGCATTTCCTTCATTGAAACAGTAGCCATGATATTTCCTGTATTTTCGGGTTAAGCCTCCACACACCCCATGGTTTAACCTTGAATCCAGTACTGAATCCGAGGCACCCAAAACTCATGTGACGGTATATGTGCGACATTAGTTGACTGACATTTTGCAACTTTATCGGGCCCATGACCCACAAAGCGCGCAGCTTTATACCACAACACACCCAGGACATAAAGCTCCGCAGCGCGTTCACACACTCCACACATTTGCCCCCAAAGGGCCACTACTTCTCCCGCCAAAGGTCACGCACCCCACCCGCTGCCTGTCATTCCCTGGCATCCTGCTTTACAATAGCCTCGGCCCCCGTGCCTCTCTGGGTTTGCCCGAAATACGGCCACCCATCCACCGTAAAGTAGCGAGTTTATTTACAGAGTTATGGCCATAACCATAAAGACGCCTGAAGAAATAGCAAAAATGCGCATTGCCGGACGGCTGGCTGCTGAAGTTCTCGAAATGATAGAGCCGCACGTCACGGCCGGCATCAGCACAGGCGAACTGGATCGCATTTGCCATGACTATATAGTCAATGTACAGCAGGCGATTCCTGCGCCACTTAATTACAACGGCTTTCCAAAGTCCATCTGCACGTCTATCAACCACGTCATCTGTCACGGCATTCCCAGTGAGGACAAGATTCTCAAGAAAGGCGATATCATCAACATCGATATCACCGTCATCAAAGACGGATACCACGGTGATACCAGCAAGATGTTTCTGATCGACGAAGTGCCTGCCCATGCGGTGCGTCTGGCCGAGATCACCCGTCAATGCCTTTACAAGGCTATTGCCATTGTCAAACCTGGCGCCCGCCTGGGCGATATCGGCCACGTCATTCAAACGCTCGCCGAAGCAAACAACTATTCTGTGGTACGGGATTATTGCGGACACGGCATCGGCCGCGTGTTTCACGAAGACCCTCAGGTACTGCACTACGGGAAGCCCGATACAGGCATCACATTGCAGGAAGGGATGACCTTCACCATTGAGCCTATGCTCAATGCCGGAACCTACCACACGAAATTGTCGAAAGCCGATGGCTGGACGGTTACCACCAAAGACCGTCGTCTGTCCGCACAATGGGAGCATACGCTGGCTGTCACTGCCACTGGCTGCGAAGTTTTGACCAAACGCAAGGAAGAGCCATTCTGAGCCTGCTCGGAGTCCCCACCCTGTTTCGTATTCACCGGCAGTGACCTATGACAGACCCTCAACCCGCCAAGGATGGATTGCGCGATGATGAACTGCTGAATATTACGCAGTTTCGTGCCAGACTCCAGACTACCGATAATGCGGCACCACTCTTTCGCGAAGCCATTCAGCATGCACGCGAGATACTCAATGCCCGCTATCTGCGCAACGAAAGCATCGTCGCGCTCGTCACCGGACGCTCCTGGTACATTGATCAATTGCTGCGCTGTGCTTGGGATCGCTACCGTTGGGACGAATCAAAGAATATCGCTCTGTTGGCAGTAGGAGGATACGGACGAGGCGAACTGCACCCCCATTCCGATATTGATCTACTGTTGTTAACCCGCAGCGAGGATCACGCAAAACACAAAAGTAACATCAGCGCGTTCTTCACCTTTCTCTGGGACATCAACCTGGAAATAGGACAGAGTGTTCGCTCTATCAAGCAATGTCGCCAAGAAGCTCTGAAGGACATTACGGTCGCCACCAGCCTGATGGAGTCGCGCACGATCGTTGGCCCGGAAGACTTGCGCCAGGAAATGATTACGCAGACTCAGAACCCTCAGGTCTGGCCAGCGAAAGAATTTTTCAAGGCAAAGCGCGATGAGCAGATAGCGCGTCACGAAAAATATCACGACATCGACTATGCACTGGAACCCAACGTCAAGACCTCCCCGGGGGGACTTCGAGATATCCAGACCATCGCCTGGATTGCCAAGCGCCATTACCGTGGCCAGAACCTGGCAGATCTGGTGACCTTGGGTTTTCTGACCCCCTCCGAGTACGAGCAGTTAGCCAGCGGCGAACAATTGCTATGGAAAATTCGCTACGGGTTGCACCTGCTGGCCAGTCGCAAGGAGGATCGACTGCTGTTTGATCGCCAGAAAGATCTGGCAAAGATGTTCGGTTACGTCGATGACGAAAAGAGCCTCGCCGTCGAAAAATTGATGCAGGAATACTACCGCGCTGTCGCCACATTACGAGGACTCAACGATGTGTTATTGCAACATTTCGACGAGGTGATATTGCGTGCCGGCGAGAAAGAAGAAATCACCGTCATTAACAAACGCTTTCAGATTCGCAACAATTACATCGAAGCAACCTATCCTGCGGTCTTCAAGCGCTTCCCGTTTGCGTTAATGGAAATCTTCGTGCTGATGGCACAGAAGCCTGCAATCGCTGGGATACGTGCGGCGACAATTCGGCTGATCTACGAACATCAAACGCTGGTAGATGAAAAATTCCGCAAGGATCTTCGCAACACTACGCTGTTCATGGAATTGCTGCGCTCCCCGCATCAGGTGACCTCACAACTTCGCCGTATGTCCCGCTATGGAATTCTCGGGCGTTACTTGCCGGAATTCGGTGCGATCACCGGCAAGATGCAACATGATCTTTTCCACATCTATACGGTGGATGCACACACGCTGCAGGTCGTGGAAAACATGCGCCGCTTTCGCTATCCAGGAGCAGAAGAGCAATTTCCCATCGCCGCCCACATTGCACTGCGGCTGCCTAAAGTTGAACTGCTCTATATCGCGGGTCTCTATCACGACATTGCCAAAGGACGCGGGGGAGATCACTCGACTTTGGGCATGGCAGACGCCACAGAATTCTGTCAACGGCACCACTTAAGTGCCTGGGATACGAAGCTGGTGACCTGGCTGGTCGGAAAACATCTACTGATGTCCATGACAGCACAACGCATGGATATCGCCGACCCCGAAGTCATTCAGCAGTACGCTCTGCAGATGGGAGACAAGTTGCACTTGGATTATCTCTATGCCATGACTGTGGCCGATATCAATGCAACCAATCCAAACCTATGGAATAACTGGCGTGCCTCACTGTTACGACAACTGTATCTGAGCACCAAGCGCGCTCTGCGCCGCGGACTGGAAAATCCAATCGATCGCGCAGACCGAATCAAGGACAAACAGGAGAGTGCGCAAATCAAGCTGATGGATCGCGGCTTGTCAAAAGACCAGATCGCAGCAATCTGGGGCAATATCGATGACGAGTATTTTGTCCGCGAATCCACTGCCAACATCGTCTGGCATACAGATGCCATCGCCAAAAATAAAGGCCACGATACGCTTGTACTGATTGAAGACCGCGGTGAAACTGCTGCGGAAGGGGCCTCTCAGATATTTATCTATACGATAAACCGGAACCACCTGTTCGCCAGTAGCGCGGCCGCTATGGAACAACTCGGCCTGAATATTCAAGATGCCCGCATCTTCACATCGACCAAGAACTATTGCATGAACACTTACAGCGTGCTGGAGAGTGATGGCACTCCGGTGAGCGCCAATGATATAAGGCGCCAGAAAATCATCGACCTGCTCAAGCTTTTCCTGTCTGAGCCAGATAAGCACCTGAAGTTCAGCAATAAACGTATCGATAGAAAGTTGAAGCACTTTAGTCAACATGTAGAGACTGATGTCATAAACAGCGACGACAAACCGTACACGACTCTCGAAATAAACTGCCCGGATCAACCCGGCATCCTCGCCTCCGTCGGCAAGATTTTCGCGGATCACAAAATCCAGCTGCAGAATGCCCGTATTGCCACCCTGGGCGAGCGTGTTGAAGACTTATTCTTCATCGTTGATGAAAACAATCAGAAGATCATCGAGCCGGCTGAGATTGAACGCCTGCAGACCGACATCAGGCAGGGGCTGGGCAATTGACTATTATTGCACCGGCATCACAGACACTCCTGTCCCCAGGGCTCAAATGATTACGCTCTACGGCATCGCCAATTGCGACACGATTAAGAAGACACGCCAATGGATGGATAAGCAATCGGTCCATTATGCGTTTCACGATTACAAGAAACTTGGGTTGAGTGAACCACTGATAAGCGAACTCATGAATGCCTTGCCGCTTGATGAGCTGGTCAACAAACGCGGAACCTCCTGGCGTCAGTTGCCCCCCGAAGCTCAACATGCATTCGATGCCACCACAGCCCCGGCCTTGCTGATGGCAAATCCATCGCTGATTCGGCGACCGGTGTTGCGAAACGGCAACGCATGGATCGCGGGGTATGATGAGGCTTGTCTGCAGCTATTCATCCAACACAAATAATTACATTACCGATACTACTGAACAATCGATAAGAGGTTGCCAAGAAATGAACATAACTACCCCACTGCATAGCCTGGGCATCGGTATCGCCACGCGCAACTCGCGAGCCGAGCTGATAGAAATTTTCTACCCGCTGGTGCTGCGCACTCCCGCTATAGAGATTACACAGGTACTGGCACGAATTGCCGGTTATTCCGAAGGAAATACCAGCATTGAATTATCTGCTCTGCAGCTGACCCGGCTGGCACAGCTACCCCCAATAGCCGAAGACAGCCGCATGCAGGATCTGTTTCGCTCACTAAGCAACAGCACGCAACCCGTCTTGGTCACCTTTATCAGTGACGACCTGGCGCCAACCTCGATTGCTGAGGTATATCTCAAACTGCATTTGCTCTCTCATCGCCTCTGCAAGCCCCATACACTGAATCTGACCGGTGCTTTCGGAATTCTGCGCAACCTGGCCTGGACCAATCGGGGGGCTATCGATCTTGAGGATCTACCGGCGAAGCAACTGGAAGCGCGTCTCAAAGGCGAACTGCTCGAAGTGATGTCGGTCGATAAATTCCCGAAGATGACCAACTACGTTGTCCCCAAAGGTGTCCGCATTGCCCACACTGCTCGCGTAAGACTCGGCGCCTACGTCGGCGAAGGCACCACTGTCATGCACGAGGGTTTCATCAACTTCAATGCTGGCACTGAAGGCCCAGCGATGATCGAGGGCAGAATATCCGCTGGAGTGATGATCGGCGCCGGCAGCGACCTCGGGGGCGGGTGCAGTACCATGGGGACACTCTCAGGCGGGGGAACCGAAATTATATCCGTCGGCCGCGACTGCCTGATCGGCGCCAATTCAGGCTTGGGATTTCCGCTGGGAGACCGCTGCATCATCGAAGCGGGCCTGTACGTCACAGCAGGGACCAAGGTTCTGCTACTGGACAAGGACAATCAGAGTGTCGGAACCATCAAAGCCCGCGAACTGGCCGGCAAATCCGACCTTCTGTTCCGTCGCAATTCGATCAACGGTGCAGTGGAATGTAAAGCCAACAAAGCTGCAATTGCTCTAAACGCCGAACTGCATATCAATAACTGATAGACCGGTGTGCCTGCAGGGCGCATCAGGCAAGGAATCTCTATGTCAACCTCTGAACTATCACCTACTCTGACCCTGTGCATGGCACTGATTGAGAAACCATCCGTCACGCCAGCGGATGCCGGTTGCACCGAACTGTTGGTCGAGCGCCTGAAGGCAATGGGTTTTGCAATCGAGATCATGACCTTTGGCGATGTGACCAATCTCTGGGCTCGACTCGGGACCCAAGGGCCATTATTCACATTCGCAGGTCATACCGATGTGGTGCCTGCGGGTCAGACGGAGTTATGGGCCTCCCCTCCCTTCGTGCCTACAATCCGCGATGGCGTCCTCTACGGGCGCGGAACTGCAGACATGAAAGGCAGCATTGCCGCGATGGTGACTGCCTGCGAGCGTTTCCTTGCCACCGACACGCCCCGGCACGGATCAATCGCCTTCCTGCTGACCAGTGATGAGGAAGGCAGCGCCATCAACGGCACACGGAAGGTGATCGAGGTGCTTGAACAGCGCCATGAGAAGATCGACTACTGTATCGTGGGGGAACCTTCGAGTGACAAACGGGTCGGGGACACGATTAAGATAGGCAGACGTGGTTCCCTGCACGGGAAATTGCGCGTGCATGGAGTACAAGGGCACGTAGCCTATCCCCATCTCGCCCAAAATCCCATCCATAGAGCGATGGCACCATTGGACGCTCTTTGTCATGAAGTCTGGGATGAGGGCAATGCGGCGTTTCCTCCAACCAGTTTCCAGATTTCCAATATTCATGCCGGAAGTGGCACGGAGAACGTGATTCCTGGCGACCTTGATGTCACCTTCAATTTCCGTTTTTCGACGGCACTGACCCAGCAAATCATTGAGAAGC
>CAIOZF010000215.1 GCA_903862645.1 uncultured Gammaproteobacteria bacterium | reverse complement strand
GACATCGTCATGGCGGGCGGGTCGGATCATCTGGGGGATCTCGTTGGTTTACAGGCAGATATGATAGCCTTACTGAGGTATGTTTTCGCTCGCGCATTCTCATCCTGCGAGGACTATGGTAAACAAGGCGCATCGCCACACTCACAACATCAAGAGGTGTAATTCACCCATGCTCAAAACCATACGAATTGGCCTCGGCTTCCTGTTCCTCAGCCTGCTGACAACTGCCTTTCCACTGACTGTGTACGCCGCGCCGCCGGGCTGGAAGCCGCTGCTCGAACCCACCGAGCTGGCAGCCATCATGGGTGGTTCACGATCCTTGCGTGTCATTCATGTCACCGGAGATTTTGCTGCGAGCCACATCCCTGGCGCCGCCAACGCTCCGTACCCGCAGTGGCGAGGTCCGCAGGAGAACCCCGGTGCTCTGCCTGCGGTAGAGAAGCTGGCCGCGCTCGTGCAGAGCCTTGGCATCAACGCCGATACTCCCGTCGCCATCGTGCATCAGGGGACCAACCCGGCTGATATGGGCACCGCAACTCGTGTGTACTGGACATTGAAATCCCTGGGCATCTCCGACCTGGCCGTGGTCAACGGCGGTTTTGCTGCCTGGATCGAGGCAGGCCTGCCTATCAGCAGTGTGGCAGATCAGATTGCTCCCTCCAGTTTTGTGCCGCAGTGGAGTGACAAATGGCGAGTCAGCACCACCGAGGTGGAGACGCTGGTCAGCGAAGGCAGTGCCCGCCTGATCGACGCCCGACCGGAGGGCTTCTTCAAAGGCCTGCAATCCTCTGCAGGGCGCCCTGGCACTATTCGCGGTGCAGGTAACCTCAGCTTCGAATCATGGTTCGATGGTAATCGCCTGAAGGACATGCCGCAGCGAAGCAGCATACTTTCCAGTTATCCAATGGCGGAATCTCCCTTGACGGTGTCATTCTGCAATACCGGGCATCAGGCCTCCGTTAACTGGTTCGTCATGAGCGAACTGCAGGGCGTGCCCAATACCCGCCTTTACGCCGAGAGCATGGCCGAGTGGTCTCTGGCCGATCGCCCCATGGATAACCAACCCAGCCGCGTCAAGATCTACTGGGATATGACCAAAGGCTGGTTCAACGAACTGCTGGGATCCTGATTCATGAGCGCTGTGTTGCCAATTTCAGCCCGCCGTGCGGGTCTGGTGCTTCTGGGAATGGTGCTGGTGGTGGGCAGTTTTGCCACTGCAGGCCCGCGTGCGGCTCTGCTGATGCTGGTCGGACTTGGCCTCGGGCTGGTGCTTGAAGGGCTTCGCTTTGGGTTTGCCGGTCCCTGGCGGGTGATGGTCACCGAGCGCGATGGCCGCGGGCTGCTCGCACAGTTTCTCGCCATTGGTCTCACCGCCCTGGTTGCTTTTCCTTTGCTTGCGACATTTCCCGAAGAACTGACCGGCGCCCATGCGCCAGTGGGCGTCGCGATGATCGCTTTCGCTTTTGTCTTCGGTGCCATGATGCAGATAGTCATGGGCTGCGGCTCTGGTACTCTCGTGAATGCCGGCAGCGGCAATCTCCTCGCCCTTGTCGCGCTGTTCGGTTTTATTGCCGGCAGCTTTTTCGGGACGCTGCATCTGCCATGGTGGACGGGGCTGGGAAGTCTGCCTGTCTACACGCTGCAGGGTCTCTTCGGTAATGGGGCAGGACTGGGCGTGACCCTGTTCGGCCTGGCCGGGCTGAGTACTCTCGTGTACTCTCGCTCGGCGCCGGAGAAGCGCCGGATTCCTCGACGACTGTGGTTGGCGGCAGTACTGATTGCCGCGCTCGCGCTGCTCAATCTTGTCATCGCCGGTCAATCCTGGGGAGTCGTCTACGGTCTGGGGTTGTGGGGCGCCAAGTTTGCGCAGGCAGCCGGGATGGATGTGGCGGCATCTACGTTCTGGTCGAGCTCGGGGCATGCTGTGCGCCTGCAGCAAAGCGTGCTGACCGATGTGACTTCGCTGACGAATATCGGACTGTTGGCCGGGGCATTTCTCGCCATGCGCTGGAAACCCAGCCCCGATCCGCAGGTTGCAGCACTAAGCGCCACCAGCTGGGGCTTGGTGTTGCTGGCAGGTGTGATCATGGGCTACAGCGCCAGGGTGGCGCTGGGCTGCAATGTTGGCGCTTTCTTCAGCGGTGTCTCCACCGGTAGTCTGCACGGCTGGGTGTGGTTTGTAGCGGCATTTGCGGGTTCGTATGCGGGGTTGCAGTTGCGGCCCCGCCTGATGCGTGCGGCTGCAGTAAGCAGAGGAATGGCAACAGGCGGACAAGGTTCATGAGCGACTCAAACAAGTCACAAGAAAAGCTCCCCGGGCGGCCACTGGTAGGGACGTTCGCATTGGGATTTATCCTCTTGCTGTTGATTGTCGACAACGCGGAATCCACTCCGATCAATCCTTTCAACGCGCCGCCCTTAGTTGCACTGGGTTCCGGCGAAGCCCCCAGCGGGGCGCACTGCACCCAGCCTTGAAGTGATCTGAAGGATAGCCCTGTATCTATATGAGTCAGCGTGCTGGCGAAAAAAAAGGGACAGCGCACTTATGCGCTGGCCCTTTTTTGTTCGTCCGTCTTCTAACGCCTGCTTACAACTCGTCGTTATAAGTGTAGGTCAGGTAACCGGCAAACATTTCATCCCATGTCTGTTCACCACCGTTGGACACCTCAGTAGGATCCCATGCACCGGGGTTGTACTCAGAGTTGTCGAACGCACCGTCAATGGTGACGCGTGAACCTGCCGGCAGCACCATCGGCTCTGTCAGACGGTAGGTAGGCTGCCAGGCGAAGTTGTAGTTGGCCACGTTGATCAGTTCTGCCGTGGTGTTGTCGGGGTAGATTACCTTGAAGCGCATTTCCTTGCCGCGAGTGTGCATGTGTGGACGGAAGGCATACATGGTCACTTCTTTATTGAACACATAGCTGGCGTACATGCGGTGATCTTTGGCGCCGGGCGGAATCACCAGGTTTTTGCCTTCGTGAGACAGACGGTAAGTGCGGAACTCATGCTCTGGGACTTCGTCGGAGAGGTAAATCCCGATTGCGGTGCGGTCACGTACTTCGCGGCCCATGGTGGTGTAGTGTGAGTCAAGACGAATCTTGTAGCCTTTCGGAATGAACACGCCGGTACCTTCCGGGAACACTGTCGCCTGTTCCTTGCCGGGTGCGTAGCCTTCCATGAAGCGCACTTCACCACGCTCACTGGACTCCATCTCCTGGCTGTATCCTGGCTCCACGATACTGGCGATCATGTGGTGAACCACAGAGCGCTCAGTGGGAACGAATTGCACAGCCTTGACCCAGACATCTTCTTCAAACGGCAGGTCAATGATCGGGTAACGGTAGTCGATTACGCCTGTAGGCGGAACGACGAAGTCTTCGGCATACACCACCAGATCCGGTTCACCCAGTTCCCAACCTTCCGGGAAGGTCAGGCCTTCCAGAGGGTCGGTCGTGGAGGTGCCACGTGGAGCGCCAGCGTCGATCCAGTGCACCAGAGTCTGCAGGTCTTCATTGCTGATGTAACGAGCATTGGAGAAGTGATTGATGTCCGGGTCGACTTGTGCGGGAGGCATGCGCTTGGTCAGCAATGTCTCGCGGATCATGGTGGACCAGCCCATCACCATCTGATGGCTGTCCATCGCGAACGGTGCAATGCCGCCAACGCGGTGGCAGTTCACGCAGTTTTCTTTGAGGATGGGCGCGATGTCTGCCGTATAGTCTGGCGTATTGGCAGCGTGCATCTCTTTCGCGGGGAAGCTGACGTCGCAGCCATCGGGCTGAGTAACGACAGTCTCTGCGTCGCGAGTGCCGTCGGCAATAGCGATCTGGATTGCATCGCTTACATGGGTCACGGGAGGAGTGACATCATCGCGTGGGATCACATCCACACCACCGCGAAACAGAATCTGCAGACGCTCCGGGTCCAGCACGACGACCTCGCCAGCGCGGGTGATGCCCAGCGATTCGGTGACCAGCTGGGAACTGTCCAGCAGCACGGGCCAGCTGTAGTCGAATGCCTGAGCCTCTGCCTTGACGGCATCACGGCTCTCGCCGGCCACGTTCAGCATCATGAAGGTGACGCCCTTTTCTTCCCAGGTAGTCTCCATCAGCCTGTACTTGTTGTTCTGGTTGTAGTTCGCCACACAGCCATTGGCCTGCGCGACGATCACTACGGCATTCTGATAACCGTACTTGTTGAGCTGGTGAAAATCGCCGGTGGTATCCAGCAGCGCAAAGTTGCCGATTCGGTCGGCAGCATTGGCGGCGGGCAGCGCCAGCAGGGACAGCATCGCGGTACACAGCACGTGCTTCCAGCGGTTGGTTCTCATGGGGTTTCTCCTCTAGTGCCTTTTTATTGTTGATTATTATCTATCAGATTTGTTTGAAGCGCAGCTGTTGGGATTCTACTCCCACAATTGGTTTGGCGGCCAGCATTTCCGTACCCCCTAACCCTGTATTCCTCTCAGCTCGGTGGGCGTTAGGTCGCGGCTCTGGCCGGTGGCCCGAGCCGCGTCTAAAGAGAGTGTGCCGATCGCTATCCGATGCAGACCGAGGACCGGATTGCGGAAGCGCCCGAACATGCGTTTGATCTGGTGATAGCGCCCCTCCACAAGGGTAACCCGGGCCAGGCGTGCCGCGAGGATTTCCAGTGTGGCAGGGCGGGTGGTTATGTCTTCGTAACCGAAGTACATGCCTTTGGCGAAGGCCTGGACGTAGTCCGGCGTCAGTGGGTTCGCGACGGTGACGAGGTAGACCTTGGCGACGTTGTGCTCCGGTGCCATCAAGGCTCGGGACCAGCGACCGTCATTGGTCAGCAGAAGCAGGCCGGATGAGCCACGGTCCAGGCGTCCGACGATATGCAGATCGGTCTTGTCCTCTCTATGCAGCAAATCGATCACGGTAGGGTGTTGTGGATCGCTGGTTGCGCTGAGAATACCGACCGGCTTGTGAAGCATGAGGTAAACGGGTAGCCGGGACTGCAGAACCCTCCCATCGAAAACAATTTGGGAGAAAGCGTCCACCAGTTGTTCGACACCGATGACAGGCTGCTGATCGACAAGGATGCGGCCTTGTGCCAGCAATGGTTTTACATCACGGCGATTGATGCTTAGCGACCTGCTGAGGAAGCGGTCGAGACGATGACTGCCGGATGACATGGCGCTGCGACCCCTGTGCAAAGAGCTTGCTGATAGTTGTCAAACTGAGTGAGCCGGTGAGGGGATCAGGCCTTGCGGACAAACTCAGACTTAAGACCCATGGCACCAATGCCATCAATCTTGCAGTCGATGTCGTGATCACCCTCCACCAGGCGGATATTTTTCACCTTGGTGCCGACCTTGACGACCAGTGAGGTGCCCTTGATCTTCAGATCTTTGATGACGGTAACAGAGTCGCCATCTTGCAGCACGTTGCCATTGGCGTCCTTGATAACACGAGGTTCATCGCCGGTATTGGTCGCTGCCGCGGTGGGCCATTCGTGGGCGCACTCGGGACACACATACAGATCGCCATTCTCATAGGTATATTCGGAAGCGCAGTGGGGGCATTTCGGCAAGTCAGACATCGTCGGTCTCGATATTGGGAATGGGTGCAGGATCTCAGTTTGTGTTACTTGTCTGCAGGCGTACCAGGGTTTCGTCTTTCGACTCGTGGACTAGATTTTTGTTGAGTTCTCACGCAATCAGCCTGACGCAATCCGTGCTCAGATGATTGCGCAGCGGCGTCAATGTTTGCAATTGTTGATCAGGTGAATATTTTGGCGATACTGCGGTCTGCAATCATCACATACTCCTTGTTCATGTCTGATCGCCTCGGGTTATTCGAATAGAGCATAGTTTCCTTACACGCTGAGCCTGTTCTACTCCACACTTTTTCCTAACGCAACCGGCAAAATCAAAGCTCAGTCGCTTTGGAAGCCCTGTGGTCCGACGATGACTGATGGGGTCGGCTGCTATTCGACTATCGAGAAAAACGTTACTATCTACCCCGTTGCCGGAGCCAAAAATTCACATTGATGCTTAGGAATTTTTTCAATACCAGTTTCAAGTGAGGAGAGTTTTAGTGCGAAGATCGGTGTTATTCCTGATTCTCAGCGCCTTCGGCATTGCGTCGGCCTACGGGCAGGATGCGAGTGTTGATCGCGGCCAGGCTGTTTTTGAAGCCGAATGTTCCCGCTGCCATGTGCCAGTGGACATGGATGCGCGTGTTCGTACCAACTGGTCAGGCCGCACCGGTGGTGATCTTTTCAACTTCATTCGTACCACCATGCCTGCCGAGACGCCTGGCTCTCTGACCAATAACGAATACATGGATGTGACCGCCTTCTTGTTGCAAAACGGCGGCGTCCCGATAGCGGGCGTCGCACTTTCTGCTGAAGCCCTTACCGCCCTGCCCATCACTCCGGCCGCTGTCGCTGCGACCAGCGGTGATACGTTTGAGTGGACGGCCTTCAATGGCACCAATGCTGCCAACCGCTATGCGCCGCTGGATCAGATCAACGCCTCCAACGTAGCCACTCTGATTGAAGCTTGGTCCTTCGACACGGGTCCGTTTGGCCCCGAGCCGGAGTCCACCAGTGTCACGACTCCTCTGATGGTCGGTGGCCGTCTGTTCCTGACGGCTGGTGCTACTCGCAACGTTGTGGCGCTTGATGCCATCAGCGGCCAGATGTTGTGGATGTGGCGTCCCGATGAGGGTATCCGTTTCGACGCGGCGCCGCGCAAGGGCTCAGGCAAGGGCCTGACTTATTACAAAAACAATGGCCAGGAGACCATTTACGTGATGACCCCCGGCTACTATTTGGTGGCCCTGGATGCTGCGAGCGGTCGTGAGATCGAGACTTTTGGCGACAAGGGCTGGGTAGATCTGCAGCAGGGTCTGCGCCGTGGCCCTGGGCGTGAAGATCTGGATATCGGCATGTCCTTCATGCCAATGGCGGTCGATGGTGTCGTGATCGCAGGCGCGGCGCACCTGGTCGGCATGCGTCCGATTTCTGCGAGTAATGTTAAGGGCGATATCCGTGGCTTTGATGCCACCACTGGACAACTGCTGTGGACCTTCAAGACCATTCCGGAGCCGGGTGAGGAGGGGTATGAGTCCTGGTTGGCGGGAGCCGAGTTCACCGGGAATGCCGGTGTCTGGGCGCCGATGTCGGCTGACGAAGATCTGGGGGTAGTGTTTCTGCCGGTCGAGGCTGCTACGGGCGACCGTTACGGTGGTGACCGTCCAGGCAACAACCTGTTCTCCAGCTCCACTGTGGCAGTGAACTACAAAACCGGCGAAAAAGTCTGGCACTTCCAGACGACTCACCATGACGTCTGGGACTGGGACACCCCTTCTGCGCCAATCCTGGCGGACTTGCCGGATGGCCGCAAGACTGTGATCCAGACGCTCAAGCAGTCCCACCTGTTTCTTTTCGATCGTGCCACGGGTACACCGCTGTTCCCCGTGGAAGAGCGCCCGGTACCTGGCACCGATGTGCCTGGCGAGTGGACTGCGCTGACCCAGCCATTCCCAGTCAAGCCTCTGCCATTTGACCGACAGGGTTTTCAGGAGGACGATCTGGTGGACTTCACGCCCGAGATTCTGGCCAAGGCGAAAGAGGCGGCCTCAAAGTTCCGTTTCAGTACGTCAGTCTTTACGCCGCCCTCACTGTTCCAAGATCCAAAGGATGGCACCGAGGGAACGCTGCACCTGCCTTCCTCTACCGGTGGCTCCAATTGGGAAGGCTCTGCCTTTGATCCAGAAACCGGTCTGATCTATGTTCCGTCCCGAACCGCCACCAGCGTGCTTTCTCTGACTCACGAGCCGGACGCCTCCAGCATGGCCTATATTCAGGGCGGCAGCCGAACCCCGTCGGTGGACGGTATCCCGCTGGTCAAGCCTCCCTATGGCCGTATCACGGCAATCGATATGACCACTGGTGACCAAGTATGGCAGGTGGTGAATGGCGACACGCCAGCCGCTATCAAGAACCATCCTCTGCTGCAGGGCGTAGATATTGGTCGCACCGGCAAGCCGACCCGCTCCGGCCTGGTGCTGACCAAGTCGCTGCTGTTCGCCGGTGAAGGGGTTGGGGGAGACGCCGTGCTGTGGGCTCACGACAAAGCGACCGGTGATATCGTCGCCAGAATTGAGATGCCCGGCACCGTTACCGGTGTGCCGATGACCTATATGCTTGAAGATAAGCAGTATCTGGTGATGGCGGTCAGCTCACGCGGACAGCCTGCCAGTATCGTGGCGCTGGTGCTGCCGTAACTGTTGGAAGTTCGATCGTCTGCCTGCAGGCGACGGATTGAAAGCGGGAACATGATGGACCCAGCGCATCCCGCCTTGGGCCTCACTGAATAGATCCAATGCATTCAAGAGGAGATACTATGACAGTTGTAACGATTGTAATTCTGGTTCTGGTTGCGATATTCCCGTTCTATGCGATCAGTATCTTCAACAGGCTTATCAGTCTGCGAAATCGCTTCGAGAACGCCTTCGCCCAGATCGAGGTGCAGCTGAAGCGTCGTTATGACCTTATTCCCAATCTTGTCGAAACTGCCAAGGGTTATATGGCTCACGAGCGTGACACCCTAGAGGCCGTGATCTCCGCACGTAATGCTGCTGCCGCCGGGCTGGCCGCTGCGGCCGCCAACCCCAGCAGTGCCGTTGCTCTTCAGGATCTTGCCGGCAAGGAAGGGGCACTGGGTGCCGCTTTGGGTCGTCTCAACGTGGTTATGGAGGCATATCCAGACCTCAAGGCCAACCAGAACATGATGCAGTTGAGCGAGGAGCTTACCAGCACCGAGAACAAGGTGGCCTTCGCGCGTCAGGCCTTCAATGATCAGGTGATGGCATACAACACCTACAAGCAGTCCTTCCCGCCAGTGGTGGTCGCGACAATCTTCGGTCATGGTGCCGATGCCACACTGCTGAAGTTCGAGGGCAGTACGCTGATTCAGGCGGCACCCAAGGTGTCGTTCTAAACTCCTATGGACTTCTTCAGTTCGCAGGACACTGCCCGTCGCAACACGGTCAAATTGATCGTCCTGTTCGCGCTCGCACTCCTCAGTCTCATCGCCATCACCAATCTGCTGGTGCTGGCTCTGCTGGGAATGGTGGCGGAGAGCCTTCCGGCCAATACCCCATTTCTGCAGCAGGTCGACTGGCGCCTGTTTTTGTGGGTCTCGCTGGCCATTATCGGGGTAGTGGGATTTGGCAGTCTTTACAAGATCGCCAGTCTGACAGGCGGTGGGGCTCGCGTCGCCGAGTTGTTGCAGGGCAAGCTGCTGATTCCGGGGGGGGGGCACAACCTTGCGGAGCAGAAAATTCTTAATGTAGTGGAGGAAATGGCGATCGCCTCCGGTACGCCGGTGCCCCCGGTCTACGTGCTGGAGGAGCAGTCCATCAATGCCTTCGCGGCCGGCTATAGTCCGGCCGATGCAGTAATCGGAATCACCCGTGGTGCCATCGAGACACTCAGTCGGGACGAACTACAGGGCGTCGTCGCCCACGAGTTCAGTCACATCCTGCATGGCGACATGCGCCTGAACATCCGTCTCATCGGTATCCTGCATGGCATCATGGTGCTGGGCGTGATGGGCTATTACCTGTTGCGCAGCACGGGCAGTTCCCGGCGTTCGAAGAAGGGCGGTGGCGAGCTCGCTGTTGTGGCGCTCGGCCTGATGGTGATCGGCTACGCTGGCACCTTCTTCGGCAATCTGATCAAGGCGGCAGTGAGTCGACAGCGCGAATTCCTGGCCGATGCGTCCGCAGTGCAGTACACCCGTAATTCCGAAGGTATCGCCGATGCGTTGAAGCGGATCGGCGGGGTGCCACAGGGATCGGTGCTGGAGAATCCGGGGGCGTCCGAGATCAGCCATGCGCTGTTCAGCAATGGGGTGCGGATGTCTTTCAGTGCGCTCTTTGCAACGCACCCGTCTTTGGAGCAGCGCATTCGGCGTATTCAACCGCAGTGGGATGGTAGCTTCGAGGCTACTTCGAAGGTATTGCCTGCAGAGGGAGCAGGCCGCCGTGCTCCCTTTGGAGCAGCCGGCTCAGCGGCGCATGGCGTGCCGGGTGGTACGCAGGCTGGTGCGCTGTCGGCATTGCTGCTGACTGATGCGCTCCTCGCTGCGGCCGGCAACCCGCAGGAATCTGATATTCAACAGGCGCGCTCGCTGCTTGGGAGAATTTCCGCACCTTTACTCGAGGCCGCACAAAATCCTTTCAGTGCACGAGCGTTGATCTATTTCCTGCTATTGGATAAAGACGCTGGGCTGGTGGCCGTGCAGATGGCCCATCTACAGAGTCATGCCGATGCTGCAGTCTTTGCGGCGTTGCAGAAACTGAATGAGCAGCAGCCTGTCGTCAGTCCGGAACTACGTCTACCTCTGGTGTGCCTGTGTCTGCCGGTCCTGCGTCAGTTGAGTGCGGAGCAATATCCACCGTTTCGCCAGGGTCTTCTGGCATTGGTGCAATCCGATGGCAAGACCAGCCTGTGGGAATGGGTGCTGCAGCGAGTGGTGCTGCAGCAGTTGGATGCGGTGTTTCAGCCGCGCAGTCGTTTTCATTACACAGTCCACCATGACTTGCAACAACTGGGGCCGCAGTGCGCCGTGCTGCTCGGGTTTCTGATTCAGGCCGGGCGGCAACCCGCTGGCGGTGAGGCTGCTGCTTTTGCACAGGCGTGTGAAAAACTGGGACTGCCGACTCTGGCAATGCCAGCGGCAGGGGCGTTGAGCATGGAGCGTATCAATGCGGCACTCGACGCCCTGGTGACCTTGAAACCACTGCAGAAGCCGACCTTTCTGAAGGCCTGCGCTGTGGCGATTGGCGCTGATGGTGTGGCGACCGTGCAGGAACTGGAGATATTCCGGGCTATCGCTGCTGCACTGGATTGTCCATTGCCAACGTTGCCGGCATCGTTGATCCAGTCAGATCAGCGTCAGGACAACTCATAGTGCAGTACACATTTGCCTTGCGCTTGGCCATATGGCTGCAGGGCTGGGGTATTCACTAAGGCTGGGTCGTCGCGGCCACAACTTTTTTGACGATGCTTTCCACTGCTGCCGCGAAGGGTTCAGCAGGAATCATGATCGAACCCTTGCGTGCGGAATTCGGCTGGTGCTGTTTGGTCTGTTCCGGCCCTTTGCTGCGGCATTCATGAACCGCTTCGGTGTGCGCAAGGTGGTGGTCTGCGCGCTGGCCATGATAGCCAGCGGTCTGGCATTTCGCATTGTCGATAAGCAGGGCAACATCCGTCTCCATATCGCCATCTTTGTTGGTGAAACCATGGTGCGGGGATTGCGTGTGCCGATAGGAGAGAATGCGCGCGTGCAGATCGTAGGAGCGTTGAGTGGTGGGTAATGGAAATCGAGCCGCATCAATTGCATCACCGCAATGAAAAAGGGACGAAGATCAATGAATCTTCGTCCCTTTATTCTCTTTCAGAGCTTACTGACCAGAAGCAACTGAACGCTGCTTGGCTTCTTCACGCTGAGCCACGATTTCGTCGTAGCCGGCTTGGTCGAGGTGAGTCACCGCGATCCAGGCGTGCGTCATTTCGTCTGCAGTGCGGCTACCGCCCACTACCCAGAAGTCCGGATCAGGATTGTTCGGGTTGTTGGCTGTGTTGTCGTACCACTGCTTGATGACCATCACTGCGCCTGTTGGTAGCAACGGAGCGACGTCCGGCTCATACAGGTGGCTGTGGTGCCATGTGGCGCTCCAGTTGGAGACCTGACTGATCTGCTCGGTACGTCCAGTCGCCGGGTAGAATATCTCAAAGGATGCCTGACGCAGGCGCAGGTGGCCGTGTGGCTGGAAGCTGTCGATACGCACCGGGTGATCGAACGAGTGGAAGCCCTGAGTCATGGCGGTGCCATGCGGAGGAACAATCAGCTCACCTGAGTCCAGTCTGTAAAGCTTCAGATCCTGCTTGTACTTGGCTACGTTTTCATAACCTTCAGGATGCAGCCAGATACCCACTTCCACGACGTTGTCTTCAATCATGGTGCCAGGAGCAGTTGCGCCCACGCCACCGGGGAATAGGTGGATGTCCCAACGTACGCGTGAATTGGCTGGAATGGTACGGCAGACGCCTTCCGGCATCACTTCGCCCCACTTGCCCATCGCGTATTCGGTCAGCTGACCATAATCTTCGTATTCGCCATCCTCATTCATGATCTCCAGATCGGAGTTGGCGTGGTGCACAACCGCTTTGGCGCCACCAGCCGGCTTCACTTGAATCGCTTTGATGCAGCGATCAGTGGTCAGGCCGGTCATGACGTAGGGCCGGTGCCACATGTCGTTACCCAGTGCAGGAACGTCGATTGGAGCAGAGTCGAGAATCATTGTTGGCTCGCCAAACTGTGCAGCGAAAGTCCACTGATCAGCGGGAGGCAGATCGGCTACCGGGTGAGTGCGGTCGCCCCAATCGCCTTCCGGAGCACCTTGCTGTACCCAGGCAGTGATGGCGTCGATTTCGCTCTGCTCCAGTCTCCAGTCGCCTTGCAGCTCCTGAATGCCGATGCCGTGGTCGTAGGCATAGGGAGGCATTTCTCTGTTTTCAACTCGGTACTGAATAAGCGGTGCCCAGGGACGGACTTGCTCATAGTTGGTGAGTTGCATGGGGCCGACACCGCCTTCGCGGTGGCAGACTACACAGTTGTCAGTGATGATCTGTGCGACGTGATCAGCATAAGTCACTTGTCCCTGGTCGATTGACAGGGCGCCGGACTGGGCCTGAGCTTGGGCGGTAAGCCCCAGAGCAGCGAGTACGGTCAAGCCCAGAACGGCTTTCCCGGTGCGCTGCGTCTGCTTCCAGCACTGCATTTTTCTCATTGTTCTCTCCTCGAATAGGGTGAGCAGTGGTCGAAAAGTAAAATTCGCTTCCGAAGACTTGTTTACCCTGTCTGAGAAAAATAAGCAATAGAGATTTTACCGGCTGCTGAGGTCAGCCAGTCTAAGCGAGTCGCAACGGTTGGCAACTCGGAATGAATGCAGATTATGAGAGACCCGATCCTTGAATTTCCAGTCGTGACAGCGTTGACGGGGGGTTAAAGTGCCAATTGTTTGATCGTAATCAAACTATCATCTAGCTGTTGCCTTTTTGCCCTGTGCGAAGTGGACAGCCCCCTGGAACTGGATTTACATTTCAGCCACTGCTCACCCAATAACGAGGAGAGGATCATGACAACAAAGCAGTTTCGGAAACAAAAACGGCACACCGGCAAAGCCATTCTTGGGCTGACCGTCCTGGCTGCTCTGGGGCTTACCGCCCAAGCTCAAGCTCAGTCCACCTCCCTGTCTATTGACGCGGAAAAGATTACGTATGCTGATCATGTCGCACAGATCATCACTGACAACTGTGTAGTCTGCCACCGCGAAGGCGGTGTCGGTCCTATGCAACTCACTAACTATGAACAGGTTCGTCCCTGGGCACCGCTCATTCAGTACCGAGTTGAAAACAAAGAAATGCCTCCCTATGCATACGACCACGGCATCGGCATTCAGGAGCTGGAAGGTGACTGGAGATTGGAACAGAGCGAGATCGACACCATTGTCGCCTGGGTTCAGCAAGGTGCACCTGAGGGTGATTGGGGCGACCGCTCTCACCCGGTAGCGAATCTGCCTTCGGCAGATGATTGGAACTTTGCAGCTCAGATGGGGCAGCCCGATCTGATATTGGACTCTTCCCCGATCGATGTTCCTGCACTGGGTAATGACATGTGGCACCGTCCCTACGTCATGACCGGACTGGATACAGACCGCTGCATCAAAGCAATCCAAGTGAAGCCGGCCGGCAACGCCAAGGCTGTTGTGCATCACGCCAACTCTGATGTGGAAGTCCTCAATGCCGACGGCGAATACGAGCCCTACGGTCAGCTGACTGAGTATGCGATGGGCAAGTGGGGCGAAGTAATGCCGGAAGGCGTGTGCCGCACCCTGCCGGCTCATGCACGCGTTCGTTGGGACATCCATCTGTTCCCCGGTGGTGTCGGTGCAACTGCTCCTGGCACCATGATCGAAGATAACGTGGTAGAGATCGGTATTTGGTTGTACCCGGAAGGTTACGAAGAGGTGGCCAAGTACAAACAGGATCTGAAGCTTTATAGACTTAACATGGGCGAGTTGATTGTTCCTCCGCATGGCACTGCCATGACTCAGGGCTTCCACTCGTTCGACCACCCGGTGCGTATCGACAGCTTTCAGCCACACGGCCACCTGCGTATGCGTCAAGCTTCTCTGGAGATATTCTATCCAGCGACTGGCCGCACTGAGCAGATCAGTCAGATATCCAACTGGAGCGCCACATGGCACCACAACCACATTTACTCACCGGATGTTGCTCCACTGTTGCCAACAGGTGCAGTTCTGGTGATCAAACAGTGGTACGACAACACAGCGAACAACCCGAACAACCCCGATCCAGATTTCTGGGTAGTGGAAGGCAGCCGAACTGCAGATGAGATGACGCACGCTTGGATTGCTGTCACTCACCTCGACCAGTCCGGGTATGACGATATAGTGGCTCAGCGTGAAGCGGCCAAACAGCGTTCAGTGGCTACGCAGTAAGCTCTGACGGGGAGTGCTGGAGGTTGGGTCTGGTACTCCCAAAAACCGAGGGGACAAAGATGAAAATCTTTGTCCCCTTTTTTTGCGTGACGTGAAAAAAATTTTACAACGGACGAATCTGTACATTGCGGAAGCGGACTGTTCCGCGCGCCCATTGCAGCGCGATGGGGCCTCTGGCGAACTGGGTATCTTCCACATCAGCAGTCTTCACGCCGTTCAATGTGACCATCAGATGTGAACCGTCTACGGTGATCTCATAGGTGTTCCACTTGCCACCGGCCTTGGGGAAAGGCTCGGCTACAGGGGCGATGTGCACAATGCCACCGGTGCCAAAGGTCAGGTCCGGGCGCTGATCGAAGATGTTGGCTTCATAGCAGGTCCGGTCGGTGATGGTAGTGCCATCCTGACAGCGCATGTAGATGCCGCTGTTGGCATCATCGCTCACCCAGAACTCCGCACGCAGCTCGAAGTCACCATAGGACTCCTTGGTCACCAGAAACGCGGCACCTGGTCCTTCGGTGGCCTGGATGGTGCCGTCAGTGGCGCTCCAGTTGGCTTCGCCCACGACATTGAAATTCTCAATGCCACTGGTGCCATCGATCAGCGTGGTCCAGCCGTTTTCGGCAGCCTGGGCGGCGGCACCGGCGATGCCGCCAAACAACAACCCCAGAGAGAGAAGTGCGGATTTTTTCATGTGCTGTACTCCATTGGTTAAAGACGATTCAGTGCAGTTGCCAGTTGGACGCCGAGCTATATGGTCGGCTCATGTCGTTACCGCAGGGGTCAGGTCGATGGCATTGATGATCTGCTTGTCCTTCTGGCGCCGATTAATTTCCTCCATCGGGTGACGGCAGGTACCGGCCAGCTTGATCAGCTTGGTTTCGCAGACATCGCAGCGCACACATTCCTTGAAATCGATCTTTTCGCGACGAATAGCGCCGGTTGGGCAACTCTGCTCACAGACCTTGCACATTGTGCACTGTGGCACGCGATTGATGCGCAGTGGACTGACGAAGGATATTACCCCCAGCGCCGCGCCCAGCGGGCAGACGTAGCGGCAATAGAAACGTTCGACCACCACGCAGCCTGCCAGTATCGCGATCAGGATCACCCACAACAGCACCGAAGGGCTTAAGAAGAACACGGTGCCGAATGGCTCGAAATACTGGAATACGCTGACATTCGGGTTGGTCAGCGCCAGCGTCAGAATCAGCGCTAGAACGCCGTATTTGATATACAAGGCATTATCATGAATTTTCTGTGGCAACTTGATCCGCCAGTGTTTGGGCGAAAAGCGGGCAATGAAATCCTGCAGTGCTCCGAAGGGACACAGGGACGAGCAGAATACCCGGCCCCAGATCAGCGTGGTAACCAAAGTAAATGTGACGATCATCAGTGTCGGGAGGTTGCTGGTGAGGACCTCCGGGCCCTGTTTCAGCACACTGGTGATGTGTGACACCGATAGGAAGCCCGCCTTGAAAAATCCCAGATACAACAGCGTCATCGTCATTGCCACCCAGCGCACAGGAGCACTTTTGCGCAGGAACGCGACCATGACTAGCGTGAACAGAATCAGCAGCAGCACGACGTCGCTCCACGGCGTGATGCCCCATGGCGGTGCCACTCGCAACCTTTCGAAGAAACTGGCGTTGGCCAGCTGCGCTTCCAATAGCTGATCCTGGGAGAGGATTGGTTCATTCTTCGCCAGTGCCAGGCCGACTCCGTTGAGCGCGTATTCCGCCGTGGCATCACCTCCTCCTCCGGGAACGTGATAGATCAGAGTGAATGGCTGGCTGATATCAAAGTCCGGGTGCATGGCGATTGCCACTGCATAATTGGCGTGTCCGGTGATGGCACCTTCAGTGGCCGGCCCGGCATTGCTGAAGCGATTACCAGCCACGCGACGGGTGATCTCTCCTTGTCGCACTGACATCGGAAACTGGCGATAGGAGACCCCTGCGCCCGGACCGCTCGGGGCGATCAACATCAGCTCGCCACCGCCGGCGCGGAAGGCGGCATCGGATTCCACGGTGTTGAATGCTGTCTCGCCGATGAAGAATTGCCCCAGCGCAGGCTTGCCGATGTAGGTGAAGGCCAGTTGCAGTTCACTGCCCTCGGCGTTGCGGGTGTTCATGACGCTGATCATGCCCTGGTCGGTCATCTGCCCCCACGTCAGTGGTTCCAGCAGGGCCAGCGCATTGACATTGTTGTTTTGCTCTTCTTCCGAGCCCGCCCCGTAGCCGAGATAGGCACGGGCGACTCGCCGCGCTGTCTCACCGACGCTGCGTGAGATGGCGCTACTGGTGGCGGTAGCGGCGGTCAAACCATCGATGTCACGGTTCAGGCGGAATTCGTCCGTGATCGGCTTGCGGCGAAACTGGTTGAGGAAGAAAGAGTTGTCCACGAAGTCGCCCCGTGAGTACAAATAGGACTCGTAGTAGTCGAGCACCTTGATATTGGTGACGACGCCTTGCATGTCCATGCCGACCAGGAGGTCAATCGGTGCCGCATAACCAACGCGCTCAGGGGGATAGTCGTCAGTCAGAAATACGAAACCGACCTGCTCCTGTGCGCCGGTCTCAGGATTTTTGCGGTAGCCGCGGTATACCGGCGCCTCTCCCAGCTCCTTCTCCGAGAAGGTCGCGGCGTCAGGCAACACCTCATTGAACCAGTCCGGTTCGAGCACCATGGTAAAAGGAGTTTTGGCGAAAACGGAGGTGGTATAAAGGGCGAGCAGGCATGCCAACAGTACTGAAGGGAAGGTCAGGCGGCGCATATTCTTATTATTCCTGTGCTTGGAGTGATTCAAAGCCGAGGCCTAATATACCCTGTGAGAGAAATGCACTCCAGCGCTGAAGTGACACGGTTTGTGCCATGGTCGTGACCTTTTGTGAAACGCACTGTGGTGCGGAATAACCTTATATTTAATAAAGTCATATCCCTCAACAAGTGCCCGTGTGCGCGGGAAGTGGTTACAAAAATATGTTCGAAGCGGCAGAAGTGGGGCGTTCGCTCTCCAAGGAGGAATACAAGAAAGCCGAACCCGAGGCGCATACGCGCCTTCTGAACCTGCAGATGAAGCTGCGCCAGAGCGGCAAGGCCCTGATCATTATCGTGTCCGGTGTCGAAGGCGCCGCTACCTGTGGCGGTTCTGGCGTCACCTGCCACGCGAAGGCTACATGACCATGTATGACCGATCATGGTACGGGTGTGTCCTGGTTGAACGCGTGGAGGGGTTTGCCGGTCGTATTGAGTGGTTGCGTTCCTACGAGGAGATCAACCATTTCGAGGAGCAGTTGACCAATCACGGGACCGCTGTGGTGAAGTTCTGGGTGCACATCAGTTTTGAGGAGCAGCTCAAACGCTTTCAGGAGCGCCAGGGCAATGAGTTGAAGAAGTACAAGATTACCGAGGAAGACTGGCGCAACCGTGAGAAGTGGAATCAGTACAAGCTCGCCGTCAACGACATGGTCGCGCACACCAGTACTGTGCGGGCGCCATGGACACTGGTGGCCGGCGACGACAAGAAGTTTGCCCGCGTGCAAATTCTCAGCAGATTGTGCAAGGGGCTAGAGGGCGTGTTGGATCTCGGCGCCATCTCATCCGAATAATCTTGCTGCAGTTCCAGACTCAGAGCCGGTCGATCGTCTCGAAGCCCAGTCCACTCCATGAGTTTATGCGGGAAAGCAACCGTGGGAGCGGGCCTGCCCGCGATTGATTTGTGTTGATCCAATCGCGGGCAGGCCCGCTCCCACACGTGCGTAGATCAGTCCAGGGCGCGGATCTTTTCCAGTTTTTCCTGGAGCGCCCAGATGGCGGATTCGTTGGCGCGCTGGCGCTCGCGCTCCACATCGACGATTTCCTTCGGCGCGTTGTCCACGAACTTGGCATTGCTGAGCTTGGCGGCAATGCCGGCCAGATTCTTCTCCAGCTTAGCGATCTCTTTCTCCAGACGCGTAGCCTCGGCGTCCTTGTCGATCAGGCCAGCCAGTGGCACCAGAATCTCGATGTGGCCGTAGAGCTGTGTGGCTGCCATCGGCGGTTCGGTGTGCGCATCCAGCATCGTGATGTCCGCGAGCTTGGCGAGTTTGCTCAGGAACACGCGATTCTCTTCGAGACGGCGACGATCTTCCTCATTGCCATGGCGCAGCAGCACGGGAATGGCCTTGCCGGGGGCAATGTCCATCTCGCCGCGAATGTTGCGGATGCCGAGAATGATGCCCTTGACCCAGTCGATGTCGGCCTCGGCCTGTTCGTTGATCAGCGATATATCTGCCTGCGGATAGGGCTGGTTCATCAGGCTCTTGTTTTCGCCCTCCTGCCGCAGATCGAGCAGCGGCGAGACCCGCTGCCATATCTCTTCAGTGATGAATGGCATCAGTGGATGGCTCAATCGCAGACTGCCTTCGAGCACTGTCAGCAGTGTCAGGCGCGTGGTCTGGGCGTGATCAGGATGATTCTCCTCGTCCCACAGGACGGGTTTGGTCAGCTCCAGGTACCAGTCGCAATACTCGTTCCAGAAAAAATCGTAAATGGTCTGGGAGAGCAGGTCGAAGCGGTAAGCTGCCATATGCCCGTGAACCTGTTGCACGGTGCGCTGAAAGCGCGACATGATCCAGCGGTCGGCGAGACTGAAGTAGTCGCGCTCACGCAGCGCATCTTGTTTGGCCTGATGGAAGACGATGCCTTTTTCTTCGGAATTCATCAGTACATAGCGCGATGCGTTCCAGATTTTGTTGCAGAAATTGCGGAAGCCTTCCATGCGGTTCAAGTCGAACTTGATGTCGCGGCCGGTGGACGCCAAGGAGTAGAACGTGAAACGCAGCGCGTCGGTGCCGTAGGCGGTGATGCCTTCGGGGAAGGCTGCGCGGGTGAACTTCGCGATCTTATCTTCGAGTTGCGGCTGCATCAGATCGCTGGTGCGTTTGGTGACCAACTCCTCCAGATCGATGCCGTCGATGAGGTCGATGGGGTCGAGAATGTTGCCCTTGGATTTGGACATCTTCTGGCCGTTTTCGTCGCGCACCAGACCGGTGATGTAGACCGTCTTGAATGGGACTTCGCCGGTAAACTTCAGCGTCATCATGATCATGCGGGCGACCCAGAAGAAGATGATGTCAAAGCCGGTGACCAGCACGTCTGTCGGGTGGAATGTCTTCAATGTTTCTTGATCGTTCGGCCAGCCGAGCGTGGCGAAGGTCCACAGCGCTGAGGAGAACCAGGTGTCGAGCACATCCTCATCCTGACGCAGGCTGAGGCTGTCGGCGAGGCTGTACTTCTGACGGACATCCGCCTCGTTGTAGCCCACATAGATTTTGCCTTCCTCGTCATACCACGCCGGAATGCGGTGGCCCCACCAGAGCTGACGGCTGATGCACCAGTCCTGCAGATCACGCATCCACGCGAAGTAGGTGTTCTCCCAAGTCTTGGGCACAAATTCGATGTCGCCGTCTTCCACCGCCTTGATGGCAGGGCCAGCCAGATCCTGCACGGCCACATACCACTGGTTAGTCAGATAGGGTTCGATGATGGCATTGGTGCGGTCGCCACGCGGCACTTTGAGCTTATGCGGATCGATCTTCTCCAACAGACCCAACGCCTCTATATCTGCGACAACTTTTTTGCGCGCATCGAATCGGTCCATGCCCCGATAGGCCTCGGGGGCGTTCTCGTTGATCGACGCATCCGGAGTCAAGATGTTGATCATGGGCAGGTTGTGGCGTTTGCCCACTTCATAGTCGTTGAAATCGTGTGCCGGGGTGATTTTCACGCAACCGGTTCCGAAGGCGGCATCAACATATTCGTCGGCGACGATTGGGATGCGGCGACCGCACAGTGGCAGTTCGACGAATTTGCCGATCAGGTCCTGATAGCGCTCGTCATTCGGATTGACGGCCACGGCAGTATCGCCCAGCAGCGTCTCGGGGCGGGTGGTGGCAATGGTGATGTAATTGTCGCCCTTGCGGGTGCTCGCGCCATCGGCCAGCGGATAGCGGAAGTGCCACAGGAAACCGTCTTCCTCTTCGGAGAGGACTTCCAGATCCGAGACGGCGGTGTGCAGTTTCGGGTCCCAATTCACCAGGCGGTTGCCACGGTAGATCAGGTTCTGGTCATAGAGTTCGACGAAGACTCGCTCGACGACCTTGGAGAACTCCTCGTCCATGGTGAAGCGCTCTCGGCTCCAATCGATGGAGGAACCCAGTCGACGAATCTGTTGCGTGATGATGTTGCCGGACTCTTCCTTCCACTCCCACACCTTGTCGACGAAGGCCTCGCGGCCCAGATCGTGGCGGGTCTTGTTCTGGCGCATCAGCTGCCGCTCGACCACCATCTGCGTAGCGATACCGGCGTGGTCGGTCCCGACCTGCCAAAGTGTCTTCTTGCCAAGCATGCGGTTATAGCGGATCAGTGCGTCCATGATGGCGTTCTGGAAGCCATGGCCCATGTGCAGACGGCCGGTCACATTCGGCGGCGGGATCGCGATGGAGTAGGCCTCGCCGTCGCCTGCAGGGGCGAAGTAGCCGTTCTCTTCCCAGTGTTTGTACCAGTGACTTTCGATCTGATTGGGTTGGTAAGTCTTGTCCATTGAATGCTGCAACTGTGATTTCGGGTGGGTGTGAAACTGGCAGTGAGTATACCTCAGTAAGAGCGGGCTGCGGGCAAGTTCAGCGGTGACACGCCGTGAATACGTCCGTGTAGGCTCGCTTTCGCCAGCCATGGCTCAAGACGGTCACCGCCGAAGTTGCCCGCAGCCCGCTCTTGCGGCGCAAACTCAATCAAGCTTTTTGACGTCGCAGGTATTCCACCAGCAGCGGCACCGGGCGGCCAGTCGCGCCTTTCTGTCCGCCGGAGAGCCACGCGGTGCCGGCGATATCCAAGTGTGCCCAGTGATACTTCTTCGTGAAGCGCGACAGGAAACAGGCGGCAGTAATGGTGCCGGCCCTGGGTCCGCCGATGTTGGCGATGTCCGCAAAATTGCTGTCCAGCAATGACTGGTACTCTTCCCAGAGCGGCAACTGCCAGACGAAGTCCAGAGTGTGCTGGCTGATCTCCAGCAGCTCATCGGCCAATGGCTGGTGCGTGCTGAGCAGGGCGCTGGTCTGGTCGGCGAAGGTGGCAACGGCGGCGCCGGTCAGCGTAGCGATGTCGATCACGGTTTTCGGCTTGAAGCGCTCCACATAAGTGAGCGCATCGCACAACACCAGACGGCCTTCGGCGTCGGTATTGAGGATTTCGATGGTCAGTCCGGCCATGCTGGTGACGATGTCGCCCGGCTTGGTGGCACCATTGCCAGGCATGTTCTCAGCAGCGGCAATTACTCCGATGACATTGATGGGCAGGCCCAGTTCCGCAACGGCAGTCATGGTGCCGATCACGCTGGCAGCGCCGCACATGTCGAACTTCATCTCATCCATGCCCAGTCCCGGTTTGAGGCTGATGCCGCCGGTGTCGAAGGTGATGCCCTTGCCCACCAGCACGTAGGGTTTGCTGTCGGCCTTGGCGGCACCCTTGTATTCGATGACGATCAGCTTTGCCTCTTCCTTGGAGCCATGGCTCACGGACAGCAACGATCCCATACCGAGCTTCTCCATCTGCTTCTCGGTCAGCACCTTGGTGCTCAGGGTCTTGTAATGTCCGGCCAGTTTCACTGCGGTGTCGGCGAGGTAGGTCGGCGTGCAGATATTGCCTGGCAGATTGCCCAGCTCCCTGGCTGCGCTCACGCCCTTGGCGATGCTCTCGCCCGCCTTCAACGCTTCGTTGAGGGCCTTGCGATTGGCATCCACTGCACTGCTCACGGCAATGGACTTGAGGTGATGAGCCGGTTTCTTCTTGCTCTTGGTGTGATCGTATTGATAGGTGTTGCTGTCACACTCCTGTACCAACAGCGTGACGGACCAGGCCGCATCGCGATCCTTCAGTGGCAACTCTGCCAGCGTGATGACAGCGTCTTTGGCGGAGGTTTTCAGCAGCGCCTTGCTCGTTGCACTTACCGCCTTGCGGTAATTGCGGGCATCCAGACTGCCCTCTTCGCCGCAACCCACCAGCAGCACACGTTTGCAGAGAGCAGATTGCGGATGGCAGAACAGCGTGTCACCGACCTTGCCGCTGACATCACCGGACGCGACGATGCGGGTAAGTTCCCCCTCCAGATGGGCATCGAGTGCCGCCGCTGGCGCCGTGAGTTTGCCCTTGGTCCAGACTCCTACGACGAGGCAGTCAGTGGCTTTGGCAGGGAGGCTGCCGGACTGTAGTGAGTATTTCATGATAAGAGGTTCCCTGATGACAACTGCGGGTGGATCAGGCTTTGCTGGCGCCTGGGTTTGTCACAATCCTAAATATATTCAGTATGTTAAGCAATAGAAGAGAGTCACTCGAATGGATGCCGGGGTAAAGAAGTGTACTTATCAGGCGTCGGTGATTAGAATTGGCGGCCTTGTCGACGGGTGGATTGCCAACAGTTGGCAACTTAGAAAAATACACGCCACCCGCATGCCCTGTCGGGCAATTCACTCGCACCAATGGGGTCCGTATGCCGCGCGTTAAAATCACCATGCCTGAAGAATTCCTGTTCACGATGCGCTACCCGGTGGGCATCAGTGATCTCAACTACGCGAAACACCTGAACAGTGTTGCCATGGTGCACATTGTCCACGAGGCGCGTCTGCAGTTTCTCTCTAACCTCGGATTTACCGAAGCCAATATTTTCGGTCTGGGCATGGTCGTTACTGATCTCGCCGTGGATTATCGCTCAGAGTCTTTTGCCAATGATCTGTTGATCATCGATGTCGGTGTCGGCCGTTTCAATCGCTATGGCTGCGACGTCTGTTTCCAGATTACCAACTCTGCGCTTGATCGCGTGGTCTGCAATGCCAAGATGGGTGTGGTGTTCTTCGATTTTGACAAGCATAAGATCGCCCCTGTCCCCAAGGCCTTTCGCGAGTTGCTGGGCCAGACCGAGGATTCCTTCTGAGTAATTCCTACCTGCAGGTCTCGCCGTGATCATATTCCGCTATCTGGGTAGACAAATTTTCCAGGTGATGGCTGCTGTCACGGTCATCCTGCTGGTGGTGGCGATGATCTCGCGCTTCCTGGGATATCTCAGTCAGGCGGTAGCGGGTGAGATCACCTCGGATATCCTGGCGCTGCTGATGCTGTATCGCCTTCCTGAATTCCTGCTGGTTATTCTGCCTTTTGCCTGGTTTCTCGGAATTCTTCTATCTTATGGACGCATGTATGCGGACAACGAGATGACCGTGCTGAGCGCCTGCGGTCAGAGCCAGAAGAGTCTACTGGGGCTGACGCTGCTGTGCTCCACTGTGGTCGCCGTACTTTTGGCCTTTCTGAGCCTGCAGCTGGCGCCGTTGGGGCTGACCAGAACCGAACAGCTGATGAACAGCCAGGATGAGCTGACCGAGATCGATCTTATAGTCGCCGGGCAGTTTCAGGACTTTGATAAGGGCCTGCGCACCACTTATGCAGAGACCATCACGGGTAGTGCGGCAGGCCGCCAACTCAACAACACCTTCGTCGCTTGGCGGCGTGCCGACAGTGCCGAGGGCGAATCGCCACTGCGCATCATCGTCGCTGACACGGCCCGCCCGGTGATTGAAGAGAATAGTGGGCGTCGTTTCATGCTGCTTGAGAACGGTTATCTGTACGACGGAGTTCCCGGCCAGGCAGATTATCTGGTGAGTCGATTTGAGCAACAGGCGTTGCTGATGCCGGAGCAGTCACGCATTGCCGAGGTGGTGCGCGAGAAGTCGATGCCGACCTCCCAGTTGTGGAAGTCAACTGAACCCGAATCTCAGGCTGAACTGCAATGGCGCATCTCGGTCATCATGCTGATTCCCGTGCTGAGTTTAATTGCGGTACCGCTGAGTCGCGTCGACCCCCGTCAGGGCCGATTCAGTAAACTGGTGCCGGCGACATTGCTATATGCGGTGTACTACGTTTCCCTGCAGATGGGCATGAACCTGCTGGGAGAGGGAGCTATTTCGGCAACCGTCGGTCTGTGGTGGGTGCATGTCCTCTTCGGTGGTTTTGGTCTCGTGCTGTTGTTTGGCCTACCCGGCCGTCGGCGCCGAACATGAGGGTGCATATGAAGAGATATAGAGACGCCATGTTGATGAGATCATCTGAATGAACAGGATCGACGCCTATATCCGCAATACTGTGGTGCTGTCCATGTTGGTGGTGATGGCATTGATGGGTAGCCTGGACTTTATTTTTACTCTTACCGATGAGCTCAGCAGTAGGGTCGAGGAGTACACGGCCTCGCAGGCACTTTTCTTTACATTGCGCATAATGCCTACCGGAATATACGAAATGTTGCCGTTCACCGCCCTTGGGGGATCCCTGATCGGACTGGGAATTCTTGCCTCTCACAACGAGCTGGTGGTCATGCAGGCCGCTGGTATTAGCACAGGGCGCATCGTCTGGGCGGTGATGAAGCCCACTCTGGGTGTGATGTTGTTGAGCCTGGTGCTGGGGGAGTCTGTGGCGCCGCAACTGCAGCAACGCGCGCAAAGCGATCTCGCCATCATCGAGAGTGGTGGACAGGCGCTGAGTTCCAGCGGTGGTGACTGGCGCAAGATTGGTGATGTTTTCATTCACGTCAACGTAATTGAGCCAGGCGGCACGCGGCTGCAGGGCGTAACCCGCTATGTACTCGATGAGAATCGCCGTCTCGCCAGCAGCAGTTTCGCGACCTCGGCAGAGTACATTGAGGGTGATGGCAGCAGTTACTGGCGGCTTCACGATGTGCAGGAGACCGTGTTTGGCGAAGATGCAGTGAGCGTCAAGCACCTGGATAGCTTCGATTGGCGGGTGGATATGTCGCCCGAGCTGTTAAGCGTGCTGCTGGTGGAGCCGGAACGGCAGTCCATCTCTGGACTTTACCGCTTTGCCAATTACTTCCAGAGTGAAGGGCTGGAGAGCAGCAGCTACTATCTGGCCTTCTGGAAGAAACTCCTGCAGCCACTGGCGACTGCATCGCTGGTATTGCTGGCGATCTCCTTCGTATTCGGACCTCTGCGCAGCGCCACCATGGGGTCGCGGATCTTCGTGGCTATCAGCATCGGGCTGGTGTTTACGATCATTCAGCGCATGATGGGTCCGGCCAGTCTGCTCTATGGATTCAGCCCGCTGGTGGCCGTGCTGGTGCCTATCATGATCTGCCTGTTGCTGGGGATTGTACTTCTGCGGAGGGTGTAGCGGGGGAGTGTGGGAGCGGGCCCCGCCTGCGAAAGAATTCGGGCTCTGTCATCGCTGGATGGGCCCGCTCCCACCGCTCAGCCGTTCAGAACGACCTGGCACTCTTGGACAGCACGATCACCCGCGTTCCTGAAAATTTGTCGTGCAGCGCATCGCCGTTGCGGTCCACGTACAGCCACAGATAGCCGATGCCGAAACAGAAGAACGAAGGCCACGCCAACAGAAAGCGCAAAATCCCCTGCTTCATACTCATCAACTCACCTTCGACATTCACAGCCTTGATGCGCCAAGCGATCATGCCCAGCGTTTGTCCGGTGCGCATCCAGAACCAGATGTAGAAAGCTGCTGCACCGAGCATCATCCCGGAGAAGCGGATGGCGCCCAAGACGGGATCTATCTGCACACGGTTATCGACGAGCTGATTAGTATCTGTACCGAAGATTAATTGCATGGCTGATGCCCATGCCCACCATAGCGCAAACACCAGAAACGCGTCATATAGCAAAGCGCCGAGACGACGCAGAAGGCCAGAGGTCACTGGAACTTCCTGACCTTCATCTGCCGAAGGCCCGACGACAGTTGCCGAAGCCTCGCCGCTGTCGTTCTGCTTGACGTGTTTCCTGTCCATCGGGCTTACAGTTCCTTCACAGCCTGAATCAGTTCGTTGACGGCCTTCTGACCATCGCCGAACAGCATGCGGGTATTGTCGAGCAGGAACAACGGATTCTCTACGCCGGAAAAACCTGTGCCACGGCCACGCTTGATCACGATGACGTTGTCGGACTGCTCGGCGTTGAGAATCGGCATGCCGAACAGTGGGCTGCTCGGGTCGTTCTTCGCGGCTGGGTTGACGACGTCGTTCGCTCCGATCACCAGCGTCACAGTGGTGTTCTGGAAGTCAGCGTTGATGTCTTCCATGTCATAAATCAGGTCGTAAGGAACACCCGCTTCGGCCAACAACACGTTCATGTGCCCTGGCATACGGCCCGCCACCGGGTGAATCGCGAACTTCACTTTCACACCTTTCTCAGTCAGCAACTGCGTCAGTTCCCATACTTTGTGCTGGGCCTGTGCTACCGCCATGCCGTAGCCGGGGATTATCACCACCTGGCTGGCATAGGCCATCATGATGCCGACGTCCTGGCCTTGAATCTCCTTCATGGAACCGCCGCCTTCCACTGCGCCTGCGCTAGCTACTTGCGTAGTGCCGAAGCCGCTGAAGAACACGCTGCTGACAGAGCGGTTCATGGCTTTTGCCATCAGGTGCGTCAACAGCGTTCCTGCTGAACCGACCACGGTACCGGCGATGATCATCGCGGCATTGCCGAGCACATAGCCCTCAAAACCCACCGCCAGTCCGGTCAATGCGTTGAACAGGGAGATGATCACGGGCATGTCCGCACCACCGACCGGGACGGTGATGAATACACCGAGGATCAGCGCCAACGCGAAGAACACGACGATGGGCATCAAGTCGCCAGTGAAGAACACCGCTACGCCGAAGCCGACCATCACCAGCGCCAGCACCAGATTGATGAGCTGCTGCTTTGGCAGCAGTTTGCTGGTATTCAGTCGTCCATCCAGCTTCGCCCAAGCGATGATACTGCCGCTGAAGGCGATGGTGCCGATCATTGCGCCCAAAATGGCGAGGATCGTGATGTCGGTGCCCATGGCCTCGGAGATGTTGGCTGGCACCAGTGCCGGGCTTTGCAGGCCGAGTGCGCCGAGCAGGCCGGCAGGCTCCGCCCCCGCCGCAACTTCGCCTTGTGCTTTCAGCAATTCCACGGCTGCAATCGTGGCCGCAGCGCCACCGCCCATACCGTTATACATGGCAATCATTTGTGGCATGTCGGTCATGGCAACCTTCTTGCCGGTAACCCACGCATAGCCGCCGCCGATGGCAATGGCGATGATGATCAGGATATAGTTGGTGAAGGCCTGCGGATTATCGGACAGCTCCGGTGCCAAAAATGTCACCAGAGTCGCCAGCATCATGCCGACGCCAGCCCAGTGAATGCCGCGACGCGCGGTCACGGGGGAGCTCATCTGCTTGAGGCCGAGAATGAACAGCGCCGCTGCCAGGAAATAAGTTGCTTGGATAAGAATGTTCATTTATTTCTTCTCTCCTGCTGCGCCTTTCTTGCCGCTGGCCTTGAACATCTCCAGCATGCGTTCGGTCACCACATAACCGCCGACCGCATTACCGGCAGCCAGCAACACGGCGATGAAGCCAATGACCTGTTGGGTTGGATTCTCGGCGATTCCCAGCGCGATCATTGCGCCCACCAGCACGATGCCGTGGACGAAATTGGAGCCTGACATCAGTGGGGTGTGCAGAATAACCGGCACTTTGCTGATGATCTCGAAACCGGTGAATCCGGCGAGCATGAATATGTATAACGCGGCTAATCCTTCAATCATTTTGCACCCCCTTCCACTTTAACTTTGACGGTCGCATTGACGATCTCGCCGCCATGCGTCACGAGACTATCCCGGAGGATTTGGTCTTCCAGATCGATATTGATCTTGCCGTCCTTGACCAGCAGGGTGAGCAAATTGAGCAGGTTCTTCGCATACAGTTCACTGGCGTGACCGCTGACGGTGCTGGGCACGTTCAATGGGCCGGAGATCTTGACGCGGTTGTGGACAATTGTCTGATCGGGCTGCGTCAACTCACAGTTGCCGCCGCCTTCTGCTGCCAGGTCGACGATGACAGAGCCGCCTTTCATGCGCTCTACCATTTCGCGGGTGATGATCTTGGGAGACGGGCGTCCAGGAATTGCCGCCGTGGTCACCACGACATCTGCCGCCGCCACGTGATTCGCCAGAATAGCCTGTTGCTGCGCTTTCTCTTCTACGGTCAACTCACGGGCATAGCCGCCAGCGCCTTCGGCTTTGATATCGATGTCGACGAATTTGGCGCCCAGTGATTCGACCTGGTCCTTTACCGCTGCGCGCACGTCATAGCCTTCGACGATGGCGCCGAGACGACGTGCTGTCGCAATGGCCTGCAGTCCTGCGACTCCAGCGCCAATGATAAGCACTTTGGATGGGCGGACCGTGCCGGCGGCTGTCGTCAGCATGGGGAAGAATTTGCCGAGTAGCGTGCTGGCGATCAGCACCGCCTTGTAACCGGCAATAGATGCTTGAGAGGACAATGCGTCCATCGCCTGAGCTCTGGAAATTCGAGGGATCAGCTCCATCGAGAACGCAGAAATATTCTTTTCCTGCAGGCGCTTGAAGCGATCGGTATCGGAATACGGATTGAGATACCCGATCACGATCGATCCGGGTTTGAGCTGGTCGATCTGTTCGTTAAACAATGGATTGACGGTGAGCAGGATGTCAGCACTGTTGTACAGTGCTGTCTCGTCACTGACGATATCCGCACCGCTGTAGTCACTGTCACCGTGACCAGCTGCTTCACCTGCGCCGCTCTGCATGCTGACGTTTATCCCCAGTGCGGTCAGTCGTTTGACGACATCCGGCACCATGGCGACTCGTTGCTCCCCCACACGGACCTCTTTTGGCACGCAAACCCGTATCGTCATTAGTTTCACCCCGTGTGAACCGTTCTAAAAAAGTGCGGGAAGTATAACCTGTTACGGTCTGGGAATGAATTGCGGGAATCATCAGGCTCACTGGGCGTTGGAATCGGTGTCCAGATCAAGCTGCAGATCGAGGGAAAGGTCATTCGGATCTTCGTTCTGAGGCGGCTGCAGCAGCTCAACGGTCGCAGTCGGCTTAGACGGCTCTACCGGGGCTAGCAGTTGTTGGCGCAGAGTTTTAATCTCGTCGGTCAGGACCACAGAGTTCTGTGTGGCGACCTCTCTCTGGGCGATGCGGTTGTTATATTCGGGATCAAGCTCGGTGATGTGGTAGACCTTGTTGAACGTGGTCTTGTAATCCTTTTTGCACAGGATTGTAAATGTAGGTTCCTCGTAGACTGTGCGGTACTCATTCAGTCGCGCATACATGACCTCTGTGCAGGTGGCATCCTGCAAGGCCTCTGCGACCGCCAGCTTCAGGAACGGGCGCAGGTTCTGTGCGCTTGCCGGTAGCCACAGTCGTGACGGATCGGTTTCGGCAACGCTCCTGGCAGCATCCTCAACAACGCTCTCGCGAGTTACCTCAGCGTCTACGTGTGCGTCGGCGTCCGCCGCATGCAGCGTGGAGCTGACGAGTGCGCAGGTGAGCCACAACAGCAGGGCTGGAAGTGTACAAGTGAAATTAGACAAGATTCTCATGAAAGATGTCATCGGCGGCGTTTGTAATATCTTGAGCCTGGCTAGTAGCAGGATATAAGGGCGCAGAAACGCACAGTAATGATTATGGCCCATGGTCGTGCCTTGTGAAGGGCTGGCGGGGTTATGGATGCCGCCTTTATTTGTTAGAATCGACTCCCTTTTACGCTGCCCGGCAGCCGGATGAACCAGGTCTTATGAACTCAAACACTCAAGCTCGCCACATAAAACTGCTGGACACGACTCTGCGTGATGGTGAACAGACCCAGGGTGTCTCCTTCGCCGCCAAGGAAAAAGTGAATATTGCGCGCGCATTGTTGCAGTCTCTGAAGGTGGATCGTATTGAGGTCGCCTCGGCCCGTGTTTCCGACGGTGAGAAGAAGGCGGTGATCGATATCAATGCCTGGGCCGCTAAAGAGGGCTACCTGGATAAGGTGGAAGTGCTCGGTTTTGTTGATCACAAAAAAAGCGTGGACTGGGTGGTCGAGACGGGCGGTCGAGTCATCAACCTGCTGGCCAAGGGCAGCGAAAAGCACTGCCGTGAGCAGTTGGGGCGCACCCTGATCCAGCACATTCAGGACATTTGTCAGACCGTTGCGTATGCGCAGGAGCACGGGTTGCGGGTCAATGTCTATCTTGAGGATTGGTCCAACGGGTATCAGGACAGTCGCGAGTATGTTTTCGGTCTGCTCGAGGGCATTCAGAGCATCGGCATTGTGGACTTCATGCTGCCCGACACCCTTGGCGTCATGACCCCGGACGAGGTGTTCGCCGCGATGACGGACATGATTACGCGCTTCCCAGGGTTGGAGTTTGATTTCCATCCCCACAACGATTACGGGCTGGCCACCGCCAACGTGATGGCGGCCGTGAAGGCGGGTATCAACACGATTCACTGTACCGTCAACTGTCTTGGCGAACGCGCGGGGAATGCTTCGCTGGCCGAAGTGGCAGTGGTTCTCAAGGACAAGATGGGTATGTCGCTGTCCATTGATGAGACACGCATCGGCCTGCTCAGCCGCATGGTGGAAAATTTCTCTGGCAAGTGGGTGGCTGCCAATGCGCCGATTGTGGGTGCCGACGTGTTCACGCAAACGGCCGGCATCCATGCGGATGGCGACCTCAAGGGCGGGCTCTACACCACCGCTCTGCGCCCTGAGCGTTTTGCACGCAAGCGTATCTATGCGCTGGGCAAGATGAGTGGAAAGGCTTCGTTGGCCAACAACCTGGAGGAGTTGGGGCTGACCCTGTCGTCCGAGGATCAGGCCAAGGTGCTCAAGCGCATCGTCAAGCTGGGCGATTCCAAGGAGATAATTACCGTTGATGATCTGCCTTTCATCATCGCCGATGTCCTCGAGAGCCGCGATTACAATTACACACGACTTCTCAACTGCTATATCAACAGCGGTCTGGACGTGGAAAGCACAGCCAGTATCAGGGTGAATATCGAGGGCAAGGAATACAGCAGTTCGGGTTCCGGCAATGGTGGTTTCGCGGCCTTCATTGATGCCATTGGTAGAATTCTGCAGACGCGCAATTTTGTGATGCCGGCGTTGATCGACTATGAGGTGCATATCCCGCGCGGCGGCAACACCAGCGCGTTGACCGAGTGCATCATCACCTGGAGCACTGAGGGCAAGGAGTTAAAAACGAGAGGAGTGGATTCGAATCAGGTGCTGGCCGCCGTAAAGGCGACGTTGCGCATGATCAATATTCGGATGCATGCGCAGCAGTAGCAAGTTGCCCTGTGCGAGCCGGCCTTGCTCGCGATTGATATGAGCACAAATCAATCGCGGGCGATGCCGGCTCCCTCGATCAAAGACTTAGACTGGTAGCTTTCGAAGCTCTGCCACAACCAAATCCCCAAAAGCACTGGTATCAATCATCTTGACGCCGTCTCCCGGCTTGGACAGATCAGGCGTCGAATAGCCCTGAGCGAACACGCTCTGCATGGCTTGCCAGACGTTCTTCGCTTCCTTGTCCATACCAAAACTCATCTCCAGCATCATGGCCACAGAACCGATCATGGAATAAGGATTGGCGATATTCTTGCCGGCGATATCCGGAGCTGATCCGTGCGATGGTTCATAGTAGGCCTTCTCATCACCAAGACATGCAGACGGCATCAGACCGAGTGAGCCGAGAATGCCGCCGCCCTGGTCGCTGAGGATGTCTCCGAACATATTCTCCATCACCATCACATCGAACTGGCGTGGATTCAGGCACAAATAGGTCGCGGCAGAGTCCACCAGAATATGTATGACCTTGACCTCCGGGT
>CAIOZF010000214.1 GCA_903862645.1 uncultured Gammaproteobacteria bacterium | reverse complement strand
GTTAAAAATTGAAAACCCTGTTTCACAAGCGTCGGTTGGCACGCCATGCCAACATTGCAGCTCGACAGGCTGCGTCATTTATGAATCGCGATTGCTTGATCCGTGTCAGAAATTCGTGTGCGCCTGGTTAAGCCACGAAAGCGCACTCCCGGCCTGGATGCGCCCAGACAGGAGTCACGCGATCGTGATGATGGATCGGCTCAGGTGGAACGGTCGCCCCGTCATTACAGCCACCTATACCGTTAGTCCAACGCCCGCCAAAACAAGAGATTGGCTCTATAAATATTCGGATGAATCAGGGATGCCTCTTGTGACCATCGAATTTTTATCGGATCAAGGAAAGCCCTCTCTCAAGAAGATGCTGTCAACCCATGGGCCCAAGGATTTTTCGTTGGAGATGATCGACAGATTCAACCGGGGCGAACAGCTCTGGTAATTCGAGAAACGCTATTCGTATCTAGCCAACTCGTTGACTATAAGCGCAGCGAGAGTGTGCGCGCCCTTGGCTGCCTCCTGCCGAGGCGCTGGCAAGCGGTTATAGTTCCGGGCCATCAACTCCGGCATGCCATTTCATACCGATCAGACTTGATCTAAGTCAAAGACCCGCTTCGTCACAGCATTACCATGCAAATCTTGGGCGCATGCTTAAGTTTGGCGGGGGTGTCATGTATCAACGAATCATGGTGGCCGTTGATGGCAGCGAGATATCGACTAAGGGTTTGTTGGAGGCAATTGCCTTGGTCAACCAGAAAACCTCGAGGCTCGCGATTATTCACGTGACTGACGTCGTTGTTCCCTTTGGCGCAGGGCAGTTTCTGGGGGCCTATATCCACAATACGCGTGAACTATCGAAAGAGACCCGTGAGAGCGCGCATAAAATCGCCGCCGATCACGGCATCGAAGCGGAAATGTTGTCGCCCGAGATTTTTACCAGCGGCTCCCATGTTGCGGACACTATTGCTGACTTCGTGCAGCACTGGAAAGCTGACCTTCTGGTGATTGGCACGCACGGTAGACGTGGTGTCGGCCGAATGCTCCTCGGCAGTGTCGCTGAACGAGTGATGCGGCTGGCTCCGTGTTCTCTGCTCCTGGTGCGAGACAACGGTGTATCCAGGTAAGGGGTAATGTTAACCACAGCACGCAATAGGTTCGATTAACGATCAGCCTGCCGTTGCATTGGCCGCAGTAGGGCGATCTGCCAATACGGTTCAAATTGGAATTTGCGGTGATTCCGCAGCTGATCCAATAGGGCGTAGCGGACGCTATAGTAATTATCGTTCCTGGCAATATCGCGGTTTCGCGCGGCTTACCTTTCCAGCATCCATCTAGAAATTGACGCCGACTACCAGGCTCACGTTGTCACGATCGGTCTGCGTGTTGTATTTGCCACCAGCGATAGCAGTGTATTGGAGATCGGCAAAATATTTCTTGCCCCAGTCTGCACGCAGGCCCGGCCGCAGGACTTTGCGGCCTTTCTGGAAAGTGCCGTCGTAGGAATAACCGTCCACATCGTGCGCGTAGCCGATTGAAGGC
>CAIOZF010000213.1 GCA_903862645.1 uncultured Gammaproteobacteria bacterium | reverse complement strand
TGCTTGAAAATGACCTGATCCTGGAGCGTTTTCTGGATTGTCACAGCGGACAGCTGGAGGGTGTCCGGCTGGATGCATTCAAGTTTCTGCTGGAGCTGGATGACAACGATTTGTGGGATATTTTGAGTGGACGCGTGGATTGCCTGCCGGATGCAAGTCCGGCGGTGAAGGAAGTTGTCGAACTGCTGAGAGCATGCTGACCGCCAATTGGCGGAGATCAATCGGGAGATAGCGATGAGTGCGGATAAAAAGGCGGTACTGAGCTGGGGTGATGGAAAATCGGTTGATTTTCCGGTGATTTCAGGCAGCATGGGATCGGACGTTATTGACATCCGGTCCCTGTATGCAAAAACAGGCATGTTCACCTACGATCCTGGTTTCATGTCCACAGCGCATTGCCGCTCGTCAATCACCTATATTGATGGCGATATCGGGGAGCTCTTTTATCGTGGCTATCCCATCGAGCAGATCGCTGCACAATGCGATTTCCCGGAGGTCTGTTATCTGCTGCTTAACGGGGAGTTGCCGAACGCCAGGCAGAAGATTGATTTTGTGAACATCGTCACGCGCCATACCATGGTGCATGACCAGTTGAATCGCTTTTTCACCGGCTTCCGTCGTGACGCGCACCCGATGGCCATGGTTTGTGGCGTGGTAGGGGCACTGGCCGCCTTCTATCATGACTCCCTTGATATCCAGAATCCGGAGCACCGGACGATTTCCGCCTTCCGCCTGATTGCCAAGATCCCCACCATCGTGGCCATGGCTTACAAGTATTCGATCGGCCAGCCCTTTATCTACCCGCGCAACGACCTTTCGTACACCGAGAACTTCATGCACATGATGTTTGCGGTCCCTGCGGAGGACTACAAGATCAATGACGTCCTGGTACGCGCTCTGGACCGCATCTTCATGCTGCACGCTGATCACGAGCAGAACGCATCCACTGCGACGGTGAGATCGGCCGGTTCATCAGGCGCCAATCCTTTCGCCTGTATCGCAGCCGGCATTGCAAGCCTTTGGGGGCCGGCTCATGGTGGTGCCAATGAGGCCTGCCTGAACATGCTGGAAAGCATTGGTGACGCCTCCAAGGTTCCCGAGTTCATCAAGAAGGTCAAGGACAAGAATTCCGGCGCCATGCTGATGGGCTTCGGACATCGCGTGTACAAGAACTACGATCCGCGTGCCAAGCTGATGCATGAGACCTGCCATGAAGTGCTGAACGAGCTGAACCTGAAGGATGACCGCCTTTTCAAACTGGCGATGGCCCTTGAAAAGATTGCCCTCGAAGATGACTACTTTGTTTCGCGCAAGCTTTACCCCAATGTGGACTTCTACTCGGGCATCGTGCAGCGCGCCCTGGGCATCCCGACAGCAATGTTTACCTGCATCTTCACCCTTGCACGCACGGTTGGCTGGATTGCGCAGTGGAGTGAAATGATTGGCGATCAGGACAGCAAAATCGCGCGGCCGCGGCAGCTTTACACAGGATCGACTTCGCGGAACGTGCCCCCGCTCGAGCAAAGAAAGTAACAGGTCTTTGTTCACGGGTAGTCGTGACGTAGCGGAACTTTGTTGTTGAGGATGAAATGAGCGCAATGAAACAGATGTTGTCGAATTCGTACCTGTTCGGCGCAAATGCGCCTTTCATCGAACAACTCTACGAATCCTACCTGGATAACCCGCAGTCGATTCCTGAGCAATGGCGCGAGTATTTCGACAAGATGCAGCTGTTGCCGGGGAGTGGCGAGAGCGGCGGACGCGATGTGGCACACGCGCCAATCATAGAGTCATTTGCGCAGCGCGCAAAGCAGGGAAACCTGCGGTCGACGACATCCCCTGCGGAACTGGGTGTCGAGCGAAAACAGGTTTATGTTCTGCTGCTGATCGCAGCCTATCGCACGATGGGTTGCCGCTGGGCCGAACTTGATCCGCTCAAGCGTCAGCAGCGTCCGCAAATCCCCGAGCTCGAGCCGGCGTTCTATGATCTTACCGAGTCTGACATGGACCTGGTGTTCAACACCGGGACGTTGATTGGACCGGAGCGCGCCACTCTGAGGGAAATTCTCCAGGCCTTGCGCGAGACCTATTGCGGTTCGATTGGCGCCGAGTACATGTACATCAGTGACATGGCCCAGAAGCGCTGGATCCAGCAGCGACTGGAGTCGGTACGTTCCCGCCCGAGTTTTACCGCTGATGTGAAAAAACGCATTCTTGAGCGATTGACCGCCGCCGAGACGCTGGAGAAATACCTGCATACTCGGTATGTCGGCCAGAAGCGCTTTTCGCTGGAAGGCGGCGAGACGCTGATCGCTTGCATGGATGACATTGTCCAGCGCGCCGGCAGCCAGGGTGTGGAGGAACTGGTGGTTGGCATGGCGCATCGTGGGCGCCTCAACGTTCTGGTCAATACGGTTGGCAAGTCACCCAAGGAGTTGTTCTCCGAATTCGAGGGAAAGCATGTCGGTGATGTTCTGGCCTCGACCGGCGATGTGAAGTATCACAACGGCTTTTCGTCCGACGTATCCACGCCGGGTGGTCCGATCCATCTTTCGCTCGCCTTCAATCCATCCCACCTGGAAATCGTCAACCCGGTGGTTGAGGGGCTGGTGCGCGCACGGCAGCAGCGTCGCGGCGACAAGACCGGCGACAAGGTCATGCCGCTGCTGATGCATGGCGACGCCTCATACGCAGGCCAGGGGGTGGTCATGGAGACCCTGAACCTCTCGCAGACGCGCGGCTACTCAACCGGCGGCACTGTGCACATTGTGGTGAACAACCAGATCGGATTCACCACGTCTGATCCGCGCGACACCCGTTCCACGC
>CAIOZF010000212.1 GCA_903862645.1 uncultured Gammaproteobacteria bacterium | reverse complement strand
ACCGTGGAGGTCTGGCTCCTTCACGCCGAACTCAGATACCGAATACCCTTCGATCCGATCTTGGTGCCCATGGCTGTGATGGGATGGACCCATTCCATTACAGCAATTCGAAACTACAATAAAAACTCTAATCTGGGCTAGAAACTGTATAGGTGATGGCGCAATTGTATACGCGAGAAGAACCGAGAACGTTCGTCGAAATCCTGAGCCAATATGCCTTCCTCCGTCGAAAAGTGAAAAGAGTCCCGCCGCAATTATCTAATCCCGAATAAGAGATGACCGGATCGGTAATCACCGAATCCAACTTAACGTAATAGCCGGCCATTTCTGGAGCGGTCGTAGCGGCAGTCGCCATGGTTGTTATGACAGGATTAGGCGTGCCGCAATTCGTGATCGCCTGATTCTGAAGGTATACGGTTGTAGTGTATGTTGAATCCGCGTCATAAAGATTGCACTCCAATGCAGTAACCGTAGCCCCATCAGGCAGATAGATCGGAGCATACCCCGTACCTGTACTTGAAGTTGGCTGGACGTAAGCTTCAGGCGATATGACAAAATCCAGATCTCCGTTATCACCAATATATGCAGATGGCGGAACTGTCAGAGTCTTTGTAATACTTGAATCGTAAAGAAAAGAGTTAGCAATGACGTCTCCTTCCGCATCTACCGAGAACTTCGTTACGGCACTGTCACGAAGCACCAGTAGTTTTTCACCAATATCAGCAGCTGCATCAACAATCAAAGGCGCGTCTGTATCGGCGGTTGAAGCGGGAGCGCGAATAAACTTTCCAGAATTTGCGAAAACATCACCCTCTGCATCGACCCGAAACTTTTCGTTTCCGTTCACTGCTAAGCCAAGTAACGTATAATCCGCCGTAGCACTTGGAGGGCTCACATAGATGGGTCCAGCCGCCACCCCCGTTCCCGATGGGACGAAATCAAGCGATATTGAGTTAGCATTGACGTCTCCTTCCGCATCCACCGAAAAATGCGTGACAGCACTGTCACGTAGCACAAGCAGCTTCTCATTCACATCTGCAGCGGCATCAACAATCAAAGGCGCGTCTGTATCGGCAGTCGATGCAGGTGCGCGATCAAACACAGCCGCAGGGGTGTTCAACACACCGGCCGCCGAGAGACTGGTGATCTCAACGTCACTCGAATTCTTGATTAAAATGGGAGGAGCTGTTGGTGAAGCCGGCAGCTTAACCACTATCGCGGAGTCTGACGCAACCAAGGGGCCGAGACTCACTCTCTGAGAGCGTACCTCACCAGTAGGCGTCACAGACATCTGGACAGCGGAAGTACTATCCCGAAGTTCAAGGAGGTTTGCCGTCTGAGACGCGACTCCGCGGACTGCAAGGGGCACTGTGGTCGAATTCGTAGCGGTAACCAGAACCCCTCCGGTCATTGCAGGACTATCACTGACCATGAGAGTTCCGGTCACGGCCGGTATCGTGATTGTACCGAGAGCGTTGATATTCAGGACACCTGTTCCGTTCTTGAGCTGGGTAGCCGTAATCGCGTTGGCTACGAAATCCCCTGAAGAGTTTCTAGCCACGATCGCGCCCGGCGTATTAGCGGCCGTTGCAGTCGTCGCCGAATTGGCCACTTTGTTGGCGGTCACAATCTGCGCAAGTTTGGTATCCACGATCGCAGCCGATGAGCTGATGTCCGCATTGACGATAGCGTCGTCCAGGATCTTGGCCGAGGTGATCGCTCCCGTTGCTATTGAAAGAGCTCCCGCATTGGAGATCGACGCATCGCCAGACATACCAACTGCGGCGGCCTGGTTAGAGGCATTCCCGACAATTAAATTACCGGCAGGAACAGCCGCGAGCTTGCTGAGGGCGATAGCCGCACCCGATGCTATATAACTATCACTCACCTGCACGCAGCTCAAATTGCCGTTTGCTGCAATACCGGTCGCCATGTTGCTAGCTGCGCAATCGGTAGGATCAGCAGCGAGTGCCGAAGCCGTGCTGGCATTCCCACTGATCGTGGCAGAAATGGTGCCTGCCGAGTAAACATCTCCTTCCGCATCGACTGAGAAGCGCAGCACTCCGTTGTTCCTAAGACCAAAAAGCAATTCATTCGCGTCTGCAATTGTATTCACCCGCAACGGAGCCTCATCAAACCCAAGTCCGGCCGGAGCGCGGTTAAATACGCCTTCCGGCGCCTGGAATCGGGCCCCCGGACCAAAACCTGCCACCTCTGTCCCTGTGGAATCCTTGAAGACCAACAAATTACCTGTCTGACCGGCGGCAGCCTGAATTGATGCAACGACGCCGCTTGCATTATTGGCACGCACATCCATTTGCGCGTTGGCATTGGCAGCACTCTTGCCCAAGAGCAAGTTACCTGCTCCATCGAGCATCATGGACTGAGTGGTATTATTTACAACCGTACCACTGGTACCGGCTTTGGCTGTAAAGAACTTGATCGTGCTCTCTGTATTACCGGTGGACTGCCCGGCTATAATTTCGATATCCCCACCCGCGATGTCAGCAGCACCCGAACCTGCTGCTCCACCTGCCCAAAGCTGCAAATCTAGCCCGGGGATAGTAGAGGATGCCGGGCGAAGCAGACCTCCCACTGTCATCGCAAGGCTGTCGGTGGAGGGGCGCATAGAAAAAACAACATCGCTCGAACTGTTCTTGACCTGAAACACATCCGCATTGGGGCTCGCAGGCAACTTGATGCTAATCGCAGTGTCAGTCACAGTAGGGGGAGCCAACTCCACCCCAGGTCCTTGCAGAATCCCGATGGGAGATACGGCCGCTTTCAAGGCATTTGCACTGTCTCTAAGTTCCAACAAGTTAGAACTTTGCGATGCAACTCCCCGGATCAAAAGTGGAACTGTAGTGGAATTGGTTGCCGTAATCGAAACTCCGCCAGTCATCGCGGGACTGTTACTGACCATCAGCGTTCCGGTCGCATCAGGCAGCGTCAGCGTCCGGTTGGCGGTCTGACTGCTGAGAAGCGTCGTGCCGGTTCCGGTCGTACCAGCAGCATCGAGCTTGATCACTTTGGTCGCGTCAGTCGCATCCACCACCGTTGTCGTGCTGTCAGACAACGCTTTGTTGGTCAGCGTATCGGTTGTGGCTCGGCCCACGACTGTATCTGTTGCCGCTGGCAAAGTGAGGGTACCACTCGCATTCAAATTCAAAACTCCAGTACTGTTTCTGAGCTGCGTAGCGGTGATTGCGTTGGCTAAGAAGTTTCCTGATGCGTCGCGTGCCACGATT
>CAIOZF010000211.1 GCA_903862645.1 uncultured Gammaproteobacteria bacterium | reverse complement strand
GCGGCACTGATACGCAAACATCGGCCCCGGGCTCGAACCAGTCAGCTGCGTTATATCGATCACCAGGGCTGGTGGTGATCCGCAGACGAAGTGGTGCGACGTCCACCAAGGTCAAAGGGCACCCGTTCGAAGTGGTCACCGTGACCGACGGGATGGAGTGCGCAGTCCTGTCGGATCAAGTGAAATCTCTGGATTGGAAAATCCCACACGCCAAGAAAAAGGCCGCAGTCAGCGCTGAAGTCATGCTGCATGTCAGGGCCAAGATGAAGACGCTTTTGCAGATCCCATGAGGTAAGGCAGCGCACGTGGATTTCGATCACCCTTCAGAGGGTGGGATTTATAGCAAGGCAAGGCCATGTCACATCAAATGCTGGCACAGTCAGAATGAGTGGCATCAACGATCAACACTGCTTTCATTGGAGCCACTGACGTAGGCGTTTGTTCGGTTGCTGAACCTTCCCCATCAATCGCGAAAGGCCGAGCGCGTCAGACCAAGGTTCCGCGCGGAGGGTAGCCGTTGTTCTTCACAAAGGCGATACCCTTCGCAATAGCAGCAAGATCGGGGCGCGCAAACGGTGCGTTCGATATGTCGACGATCTGAAGGTTCCCATCAGAGTTGACGACATACACACCTGGTTCGGCAAACGGTCGATCTGTCTCGGCCTCGCTTCGCGGCGCAGAGACATACAGCCCAAGTTCACGCATTTGCCCTACTTGGAGTCCATACCCGACGGGAAAAGTGAGCTTCATGTCAGCGACATGAGGCTCTGCCTTTTCCTTTGGGTCAGCAGAGATCGCCACAATTTCGGTATCAATACCAGCAAACTCCTGCGTGAGAGCTTCCAATTCCAGGAGATAGCGTTTGCATATCGGACAATGCTTGCCTCGGTAAACCACCAACAGTTGCCAACGCCCCTTTCCACCTATTTCGACCACCCCGCCTCCGGCACGAGGAAGAGAGAATTCCGGCATTGCAGCGCCCGCACCAATTTTTTTCTCCATTCTTTCTCCTTCAACTCTTTTTGCAATGAACGATAGTCAAAGCAACCATTGATGTGGTCTCTGAATTTCGGCCTACTGACAGTCTGACAGGCGTCGTCTAAAGCCCCTATGCCATTAGCCGAATACCTTGTGCGTATCAGGCAACGGCGTATCCACTTCCGAATTAATATGGAGGGTTCACTGGTCTGGTCTTATGCCCAATGACCGAATTAGCAGCTCCTTGGAGGCAGAGTCATCTGCCTGACGCCGAGCAAGCTCAGATCCGGGCAAAAACTCCAAAACCTGTAACAGTTTCGTAGCGATTACACGAAGGGACTCAGCACCCACGGCGGATCGGCATGCATTCTCCAAGATACCAAGAATCGTCTTCGGAGTACCTTTAGGCGCGAAAACGCCCTGCGGATCTGAAGCGATAGAGGCCAATCCCAGCTCTGCGACTGTCGGAATCTCAGGTAGTAATGCGTTTCGCTTCGCTGAAAAGATTGCTAAGGCACGCATGTCTTTCCTTGACATCACCGAGGCGATTCCCGGAGCTGAAAAGTCAACTTGACCGGCAGCCAAGGCAACCAACATTTGACCGCCCCCTCGATAGGGAATAGGCAGGAAACGCAATCCCATCTGGTGTGCTAGCCCCTCAATGGCCAAATGGGGACCTGCCCCAATACCCGGATGCCCAAAGGACAATTTGCCAGGATTGCTTTTTGCGTATTCAACCAGTTGCAACATGTTCTTAAATGGTGATGCAACTGGCACCGAAAGCGTAAACGTATTCTCGTAAACTTGGCAGACGGGCTCAAAACTATCGTGTCGGTACGCAACGCCCTTTTGCATATGTGGAACGCTGGTCAGAGGCGCAGATGGCGAAAAGATCAAACTGTGTCCATCCGGACTTGCCGACATAAAGTTTTCGAATGCTAGACGCCCGGCAGCGCCATCGCGATTGACCACAACAACCGATTGTCCTAACACCTGACCCAAGGCATCACCAAATCCTCTAGCCATGGCATCAAAGCCACCGGGCGGGTAAGGGAAAACCATGGTCAAAGGACGCGTTGGATATCGTTCTTGGGCATGGGACATGCCGCATACCGTTAGGAAGCACCCCACCATGAATTTTGCAAAGTTTCCTGATCGCACCTGCCCCTCCTCCTCAAGAATGGCCTCGTCTTGATACTAGACTTACGACGTCGACTGTATCACCGGTGGAAAAATAGCGAATTACTCTTACCAGTACCATCACAAACCGGCTAAGGATTGCAGACTCAGTGAATTGCACGTTGGGTATCGAGATTGGATTGGAACTGTCGGAACGGCCATTCGGTGCAGACAATATCTGCAAATGCTTGCGCCACATTGCGCCTAAATAGTCAGGCAGCAGCGACCCAGTTGTCGAGTTGTAGGTCCGGCACCTTGGAAAATTCGCGGGTGTTGTTGCTAATCAGCAGGGCCTGCTGGCTTAGCGCGTGAGCGACAATCATCGTGTCCAATGAGCCAATGGGTGTGCCTCGGCGTTCTAGGTTGGCACGCAGGTCGCCATAGACCCACACAGCTGCGGTATCGAACGGCAGGATGATCAGCGGGGCCAGAAACATCTCCAGCGCCTGACGGTTGCGTGCCGAGTCACTTTTTGCCACGCCAAACGCCAGTTCAGCGGCCACCACGCTGCACAATCCAATGTCGCCCATGCGGTATTGCCGAAAACGCTCCAGCACCGCAGGGGGCTTCG
>CAIOZF010000210.1 GCA_903862645.1 uncultured Gammaproteobacteria bacterium | reverse complement strand
TAGAGAGTTTTTCGAAAAGGAAATGCCCCTTTAAAAAACTGTGGGAGCGTGCCCGCCCGCGATTGATGCTGGCAGTTGCCCTATCGCGGGCTGGCACGCTCCCACATGGATATGAAGCCAAAGACAAGGTTGATGAGATGACTGACTACAAAAGTACCCTGAACCTGCCGCAGACAGAGTTCCCCATGAAGGCCAGCCTCGCGCAGCGCGAGCCGGAGATGCTGGCCCGCTGGCAAGCCATGGACCTGTACGGGAAGATTCGCGCCATCAGTGCTGGTCGGCCACGCTTCGTCCTGCACGACGGCCCACCCTATGCCAACGGCGAGCTGCACCTTGGGCACTCGGTCAACAAGTCACTCAAGGATTTCATCGTCAAGGCTAAGACTCTGGCCGGGTTCGATTCGCCCTACGTGCCGGGCTGGGACTGCCACGGCCTGCCCATCGAGCATAATGTCGAGAAGAAGCTCGGCAAGGCCGGCAAGAAAGTCTCTTTTGCCGAGTTCCGCAAAGCCTGTCGTGAATACGCAGCGGCGCAGGTCGAGATTCAGAAGCAGGATTTCGTCCGTCTGGGCGTGCTGGGTGATTGGGCCAACCCCTACCTGACCATGGATTTCAAGACCGAGGCCGATACCGTGCGCGCGCTCGGCAAGATTGCCGCCAACGGCCACCTGGTGAAAGGCTTCAAGCCCGTGTACTGGAGCGTGGTCGGTGGTTCTGCGCTGGCCGAGGCCGAAGTGGAATATCAGGACAAGACCTCGTTCGCAATTGACGTGCGCTTCCCGGTGGCCAACCCGGCAGAGCTCTTCGCAAGATTCAAAGGCCAGGGCGTCACGCTGAATCTGGATGGCATCCAGAATGTGTCCGTCGTCATCTGGACCACCACTCCCTGGACGCTGCCTTCCAACCAGGCCGTGTGTCTGAATGCTGAACTCGAATACGCGCTGGTGGACTGTGCGCTGGAAAGTGGCCGCGAGACCCTCGTGCTGGCGACCGCCATGGTCGACGAGATCATGCAGCGCTATGGCAGTGAATCTTATGGGGTGCTCGGCAGCGTCAAGGGCGCCGCGCTCGAGAAGCTGTCGTTGCAGCATCCCTTCGTCGACAAGCAGGTGCCGGTCATCCTCGGCGAACATGTCACCACCGATGCTGGTACCGGAGCGGTGCACACGGCGCCAGACCACGGCGTGGACGACTTCAACGTCGGCATGGCCTATGGGCTGGGCACGCTGAATCTGGTGGACGATGATGGTGTCTTCACGAGTGCCGCCGACAAGTTTGCCGGAGCGCATGTCTACAAGGCCGACGAGCTGGTCATCGAAGAACTCAAGGAACGTCACGCGCTGGTGGCCGTGAAGAAAATCGTGCATAGCTACGCACACTGCTGGCGCACCAAGACGCCACTGATCTATCGCGCCACGCCGCAATGGTTCATCAGCATGAACGAGCAGGGGCTGTTGCAGTCCGCGCTGGATGCAGTCGCCAAGGTGAAGTGGATTCCCGACTGGGGTCAGGCCCGTATCGAACTGATGCTCAAGGGCAGCCCGGACTGGTGCGTCTCACGGCAGCGCACCTGGGGAGTGCCGATCACGTTGTTCGTCAACAAAGAGACGCAGCAACTGCACCCGCGTACGGCTGAGCTGATCGAGGAAGTGGCGCTGCGCATCGAACAGAAGGGCATCGATGCCTGGTTTGAACTCACTGCCGAAGACTTGCTCGGTGCCGAGGCTGCGCAGTACAGCAAGGTCACCGACACACTGGATGTCTGGTTCGATTCCGGCGTCACCCACTATTCCGTGCTGCAGCAGCGCGGCTTGGGTTACCCGGCCGATCTGTATCTGGAAGGCTCGGACCAGCATCGCGGCTGGTTCCAGTCGTCATTGAAGACGGCAGTGGCCATGTACGGCACGGCGCCTTATCGGCAGGTGCTGACCCACGGTTTCACCGTGGATGCCAAGGGCTACAAGATGTCCAAGTCGCTCGGCAACACCATCTCTCCGAAGGAAGTGTTCCAGGAATATGGTGCCGACATCCTGCGTCTGTGGGTCGCATCTACCGATTTCCGTGGCGAGATGACCGCTTCTACTGAAGTGCTCAAGCGCGTCGCTGACTCTTATCGCCGCATCCGCAATACCGCGCGCTTCCTGCTCTCCAACCTGAGCGGTTTCGATCCGGCGCAGAATCTGGTCGCGCCCGACAACATGGTGGCGCTCGATTACTGGATCACCCGCCAAGCGCAACTGCTGCAGCATCAAGTGGTGGAAGACTACGAGAATTATCACTTCCTCGGCGTCTACCAAAAGGTGCACAACTTCTGCGTCATCGAGCTGGGCAGCTTCTATCTGGACGTGATCAAGGACCGTCAGTACACCACGCGTGACGACTGTCTGGCGCGGCGCTCCACCCAGACGGCGATGTACCACATCGTGGAAATCCTCAGCAAACTGATCGCGCCGATTCTCAGTTTCACGGCAGACGAGATCTGGGCAAGCATGCCCGGCCAGCGCGCTGAATCGGTGTTCCTCAGCCAGTTCTCCGAGGGGCTGCCGCTGCTCGCCGAGTCTGCCGACATGAACGATCAATTCTGGCAACAGGTCATGGCCGTAAAGACCGCCGTGAACAAAGAGCTGGAGAAGCAACGCAATGACAAGCTGATCGGCGCGGCCCTGAGTGCCGAAGTCACGCTGTACTGTGACGCTGGCCTGAGCTCGCTGCTGAGCCGACTAGACGACGAGCTGCGCTTTGCGCTGATGGTCTCGCATGCGGCGCTGCAGCCGATGAGCGCCGCCGTCGATGCTGCCACCACCGAGGTGCCGGGGCTGCAGTTGCGAATCACGCCGTCTGCCAATACCAAGTGCGTGCGCTGCTGGCATCACCGCGCGGACATCGGCTCGAATGCGGCGCATCCGGAACTGTGTCTGCGCTGCGTCGAGAATATCGACGGTCTGGGAGAGAAGCGCCTGTATGCATGACAAGGTCCAGATCGTACAAGGCAGCCGCGTGACGCTGCATTTTTCGCTGGCGCTGGAAGACGACGCAGTCGTCGACAGCAACTTCGACAAGCCTCCGGCTACCTTTGTGGTCGGGGACGGCAGCCTGCTACCGGGGTTTGAAAATGCGTTGCTGAATCTGACAGCGGGCGCGAAGATCAGCGTTCTGCTGCCTGCTGAACAGAGCTTCGGTGCCAGCAATCCGGCCAATGTGCAGGTGCTGCCGCGTCGCAAATTTGCCGGTCTGCTCGCCAATTCGACTGACCCGGTGGAGGAGGGCACGGTGCTCTCGTTCACGGACACCGGCGGCTTCGAGATTCCGGGGGTAGTGAAGTCGATCGACGAGGACACCCTCGTGGTGGACTTCAATCACCCGCTTTCGGGTCGTGCGATTCGCTTTACCGCCGAGATATTTTCTGTGATTCCTGCCGGCGTGCAGGTGATGGAGTTCAAACCATGAGCGCAGTGCAGATTCAAGAAGCCACGCAGCGTCAGGCTGCCCATATTCATCTCGCCAATCCACGCGGGTTTTGTGCCGGTGTGGACCGAGCCATCGACATCGTCAACCGGGCGCTGGACATCTACGGCGCACCAATTTATGTGCGACACGAGGTAGTGCATAACAAGTTTGTAGTGGACACGCTGCGCCAGCGCGGCGCCATCTTCGTGGAGGAACTCTCGGACATTCCCGCTATTGATTCTGCCGGACGTTCCTCCATCGTGGTGTTCAGCGCCCATGGGGTTGCCCAGTCGGTAAAGGAAGAGGCCGAACAGCGGGGCTTCAAAGTGTTCGACGCGACCTGCCCGCTGGTGACCAAGGTGCATCTGGAAGTGGTCGGATTCAGCCAGGGCGGGCGCGAGTGCATCCTCATCGGCCATCAGTTTCACCCGGAAGTGGAGGGCACCATGGGACAGTACGATGAGAGTGCCGGTGGCAAGATCTATCTGGTCGAGTCCGTCGAGGACGTGCAGAAACTACAGGTGCATAACCCGGCACACCTGTCCTATGTGACCCAGACCACGCTGTCGATGGACGATACGTCCCGCATCATCGACGCCCTACGCGAACGCTTTCCGCAGATTGAAGGTCCGCGCAAGAAGGACATCTGTTATGCCACGCAGAATCGTCAGGACGCGGTCAAGCAACTCGCGCTGGAGTGTGAACTGGTGCTGGTGGTGGGCTCGCCGAACAGCTCGAATTCCAACCGTCTGAAAGAGCTGGCCGAGCGGCTGGGCTGCGAATCGTATCTGATCGACAGCGTCGAAGACGTGAAGCCGGAGTGGTTCGTGGGCAAGACCCGTTTCGGAGTGACCGCCGGGGCTTCTGCCCCTGAGGTGCTGGTGCAACAGGTGGTGGAACGCCTGCGGCAGATCTGCCACCAGGACCCGGAGGAGCTGCGAGGCGTCGAAGAGAACATCGTCTTCAGCATGCCCAAAGAACTGCGCCGAGCCTGATTTTGCAACAAGCCTGTGGGAGCGGGCCCGCCCGCGATTGACCTCAGCGCAAAATTCAATCGCGAGCAGGCTCTCTCCCACATTAGAAGAACGTGAAGCCCGACTCCATCAGGAACTCCTGAATGGTCGTGTAAATCAGTTTGCGCTGGTCGCCCGTGAAACGGCCATGGCCGCCACCGGGTATTGTCAGCAGCTGATTGCGCACATTGGTCGTTGCCAGCGCGCGGTGCAGTGCCACGCCTTGGGCGTAGGGGACGATTGGGTCGGCATCACCTTGAATGGTGAGTATCGGTGGCAGGTCGTTCTTGACATAGCGCATCGGCGATACCTGCTGTGCCAGCGCCCTGGCATCGTTCACGCCTGCGAACCAGCGTGCGGCGTTGGGTTGCGCATTGGTGCCCTCTATCACATCCTGCACATCCGTCACGCCGAACCAGTTGATCACAGCGGCGACTTTTGGTGTGGTGCCTTCCGGGCAGCCGGCAGAGAATCCTTCAGTGTCCGGAATCATGCCCATCGACAGCGCCAGATGCCCGCCGGCGGACTGGCCACTGACCACGATCCGCGACGTATCGATGTTGAAGCGCGCAGCCTCGGTGCCCACGAACCGCAGTGCACAGAAGGCATCGACCAGCGCGGCCGGAGCCGGAGCAGTGCCGCCGAGTCGGTAGCCGACATTGACAACATTCCAGCCCATCTCCAGCCACGGCAGCAGCGCCAGCATCTGCGCGTCCTTGGAACCTGCCACCCAGAACCCGCCGTGGAAGAACACCAGTGTCGGCTGTGGTGTGGTGACGTCGCGGCGCGAATAGATATCCATCGCCAGTTCTGCCCCGCCCTGAGAAATATAAGGAGTGTCGATGCTGACTTGATAACGGCTCTCGACCTCAGCCGCCCACTCCGCAGAAGGAGCGAGCTGCGCCAAGGCCGGGCTCATGGCGCCGATGGCAAACAATACCGGAGCGAACAACGAAAGCGGGGTGATGCGCATGGGCAAATCCTTTCACTGGGGTTTACGGGCGACCTGGGGTCTCGGCCTGACGCACTCAATTCTGCGCGGGTAGTGACAAGTAAGACGCCTCGGCTATACTCGGCCGGAGGTTATCACAGTCAATAATAAGAACAAGGAAACCGCATGATCATTTATGGCGTTGCACTTCTTGCGGCCTGTTTGCTGGCCGGTCTGTACCTGGGTGAGTTGCTGGGGCAGTTGCTCGGCGTGCAGGCAAACGTGGGAGGAGTGGGCATTGCCATGCTTCTGCTGGTGCTGGCCTCCAGCATGCAGCGCTTCAAGCCACTGGTCACCGGCGCATCCGCCAGCGGCATCAATTTCTGGAGCGCGATGTACATCCCCATCATCGTCGCCATGGCGGCCAGCCAGAACGTGGTGGCGGCTGTCGATGGCGGCTTGCTGGCCTTGCTGGCAGGGGTTGGCGCTGTGGTGGTGAGCTTCGCGCTGGTGCCGGTCCTGAGTCGCTTCGGGCCCCAGAGTGAACCGCTGCCGCCGCTGGAAGAATCGAATACCAAGACCGGCGGGGGTGCGTAATGGAGACTCTCGTCACCGTCATCAATGCCAACGGCCTCATCACAGCCTTCGCCATCGTCGGCATCACCGTCTGGGTATCTTATGTCATGTCGGCACGCCTCACGGCAGGCCGCATTCACGGCTCCGCCATCGCCATCATCCTTGGTCTGGCCGCGTCCTATTGGGCGGGTTCGGTGACCGGGGGCAGCAGGGGCGTGGTCGATATCGGCCTGCTTGCGGGCATCGGCCTGATGGGCGGCGGCATGATGCGCGACTTCGGCATCGTCTCCACGGCCTTCGGTGTGCACATCAGTGAGTTGCGCAAGGCCGGCGTGGTGGGCGTCATCTCCATTTTCGCGGGCGTCATCGTTTCCTTCATCGTCGGCGCGCTGATCGCGGTTGCCTTTGGCTATCGCGATGCGGAGAGCATCACGGCGATTGGCGCCGGCGCAGTCACCTATATCGTCGGTCCTGTCACTGGTACGGCGATTGGGGCCAGCTCCGACGTGATAGCGTTGAGTGTGGCGGCCGGGGTGGTGAAATCCATTCTGGTGATGATCGGCACGCCCTTGGTGGCGAAGTATATCGGCCTCAACAACCCGCAGTCCGCGATGGTATTCGGCGGCCTGATGGGCACCACCAGTGGCGTTGCCGGTGGTCTCGCGGCCACCGATCCGCGTCTGGTCCCCTACGGCGCCATGACGGCCACTTTCTACACCGGACTCGGCTGCCTGATGGGGCCATCCATTCTTTACTTCATTGTGCGCGCGCTCGTTTGACGCGCGCCTGCCATCGCCCGGAATCACATCATGACGACAAGCACAGGCGCAACAGCCGAATTTTTCCCGACACTGACTCCGACCAATGACCGCATCGCCCTGCAGTCTGGCGACCAGACCTGGACTTACGCGGCGCTGCACCAGCGCGTCAACCAGCTCGCCAGCGGCCTGCTCGCTGCCAGGGCTGATCTGCAGGAGGAGCGGGTCGCCTTCTTCATGCCGGCCAGCCTCGACTACGTCACCACGTTGCTCGGCGTATGGCGCGCAGGCGGCATCGCTGTGCCTCTCAACGTCGCGGCCGCCATTCCGGAGCTGGACCATGCTCTCAGCTGCGCCGGTGTAACCCGCCTGCTGGTCAGCAACGCGGACGACCCGGCACTGACCGACCTGAAAGCGTTGTGCCAGCTCTTGCAAATCCAGCTCATCAGCCTCGCCGAGGTGCTGAACAGCGTGGGTGAAAGCGCCACCACCAAATTGCCCGCGCTCACCCCCGAACGCCGCGCCATGATTCTGTTCACTAGCGGCACCACCAACAAACCCAAGGGCGTGGTCAGCACCCACAAAAACATCCGCGCGCAGATCACCACACTGCTCAAGGCCTGGGCCTGGCAACCCGACGACGCCATTCCGCTGTTCCTGCCGCTGCACCACATTCACGGCATCATCAACGTGCTGTGCTGCGGACTGTGGATGGGGGCTCGCGTGTCACTCTTTGCGAAGTTCGACATGGAGGCGATTCTCGATCAGGTGGCGGCGCGCAAATACACTGTGTTTATGGCCGTGCCCACCATCTACGTCAAACTCATTCAGCATCTGGAATCCCTCGATGACACGCGCCGCCACGCCTTCTGCGCAGGCTTCCGCGCCATGCGTCTGAACATCAGCGGTTCCGCAGCGTGCCCGGTGAAACTCTATCAGCAGTGGCAGGCGCTCACCGGACAGACGCTGCTGGAACGCTACGGCATGACCGAGATCGGCATGGGCCTCTCCAACCCTTACCACGGCGAGCGCCGCGCCGGAGCCGTCGGCATTCCACTGCCCGGCGTCGATGCCAAACTGTTCGACGACAACGGCGACATCATCGCGGAAGCAGGCACACCCGGTGAAATCCGCATCCGTGGCGACAACGTCTTCCTGGAATATTGGAACAATCCCTCCGCAACCGCAGAGAGCTTCGTGGACGGCTGGTTCCGCACCGGCGACGTCGCCGTGCGCGAAGACGGCTACTACCGCATCATGGGCCGCTCATCCGTCGACATCATCAAATCCGGCGGCTACAAACTCTCCGCGCTGGAGATCGAAGGCACGCTGCTGGACCACGAAAAAATCAGCGAATGTGCCGTCATCGGCATCGAAGACGAAACCTGGGGTGAAGCGGTGACTGCATTCGTGGTGCTGAAGCCAGGGCAGGAGTTGACCAAGCCCGAACTGAAAAGCTGGTGCGAATCGCGCATGTCGCCGTACAAAATTCCGAAGCAGTTGCGTCTAGTGGCGGCACTGCCGAGGAATGCGATGGGGAAGGTGATGAAGCCTGAGTTGAGGAAAATTTAGACGCAGGCTTCTTGCGCCGGAAAGATGAGTGGCGTAAATGGCGTTCTGTTGCGTGCCGATAGCGCATGGGGTTGTCATGAGTTTGGCGGGGCGCTCACAGGTGGAGAGTTTTGGGCGCTGATTGACACCTCAAATTGCGCTGGAAGTTTCCCTCATGCGGCTTAAATTACGCCCCCAACTGCCCCGCCAGATCCAGAAAGTCATCCGCAAACAAATCAAACTCATCCCTTGCCGGAGGTACCTTCGGCTGCTCAGCGCCGCGTTCCAACGCACGATGCACATACCCCGTTCGTAGCCCCGCCTCTGCCGCGCTGCGCAGGTCGCCCGGATGCGTCGCCACCAGCATCACCTGTTCTGGCTTCAGGCTGAACAGCTCCGCTGCCTTGAGGTAGGCTTCCGGGTCCGGTTTGTAGTGACGGGAGAGTTCGGCCGACAGTATGGTGTCCCACGGCAACCCCGCATTCTTCGCCATGTTCAGCAGCAGCGAGACATTGCCATTGGAGAGTGGCGCGATCGTGTATTCGTTGCGCAACCGGCTGAGTCCGGCGATCGCGTCGGGCCAGGGGCTCAGCCGGTGCCAAGCGTAATTGAAATGCTGCAGCTCTTCCTCTGTCATCCCGGTGAGGGAGAATTCCTCGACCAGCTCGTTCAGTACCATGCGGTGCAGATCATCGAGTTTGGTCCAAGGCAACTCACCACTGCGCACGCGGTTCATGGACGGGCCGTAGCCAGCGCGCCAGCGGTCGGCGAACACCGCCCAGTCAATGTCGTAACCTTTGCGCTCGCCCAGCATTTGACCTTCGCGGATAATTGAGCCGCGCCAGTCCACCACCGTGCCGAACACATCGAACACCAGCGCTTTGACGCCGGGCACAACGGAGGCGTTCGCGGCAAGACTGCGCAGGCTATGGAGACTACTGCCTGCCAGCATCGTCGATGACGCAGCGAGTGTGAGGAATGTGCGGCGGGAAATCGGGTTCTGTTTCGATTTGGATTCATGCATGGTCAGCTCCGGTTGTCAGATTTTTATTATTTGGCCAGGCTTACTTGTGTCACGGTCTTGCGGCGAGTCTATCACTACTTCAACACTTCGATCCGATTGCTTGAGTTTCAACGTATAAGAAATAGAAACAGAAAATGGAGCGGCCCAATCATGCTTGGAAAGTACGTCTTGTTGGTCTCGGCACTGGTGTTTATTGGCTATGGGCTTGTCAGTCTGATTGACCCCGCAGTGCCGGCCGGCCTGGCGGGTCTTGTTATCAGCAATGGCGATGCCTATGCCGAAATCGGTGCCATGTACGGTGGTTTGCAAACCGGCATTGGCATGTTTTGTTTATTGGCGGTCATCCGGCCAGATTACTACCGAGGCGGGCTGGCAGTGCTTGCCATCGGGGTAGGCACCCTGGCGGCAGCGCGACTGTTCTCGGTGCTGGTAAATACAGAGACGGTGACTTTTTACACCTATGGTGCATGTGCCTATGAAATCTTAACGGCATTGTTGTCAGTTGTCGCTTTGCGCCAGGCAGGCATTTCGGCGGACCCCTCTGAACAAATTTGAGACCCTCATGGTCAAATCAGCACCCTCAAAGTCAGCCGTTCTGCCGTACTCACTGATCAATCTGATCCTGTTCAAGTTGAGCTGGGTGGTTTTGGTAGCAGGTCAGGAAGCATGGTTGGCAGTGGCTGCGCTGCTGCAACTCGGCAGTCTCTGGCTGCACCCCCAGATCGCCACAGCCTGGCGACCCGCGCTGCTTATCGCCACTACTGGGATGGCTGTGGATCAGTTGCTGGTGCTCAGTGGGGTCTTTGTGTTCGGCTCTCCCATGTTGCCGCTTTGGCTCATCGTACTCTGGCTGGCTTTTGGACTGACACTGACGTTGGGACTCCGATTTCTGCAGATTCTCCCTCTGTGGGCCCAGAGCGGTATTGGTGCGGTGTGTGGTGCCGGCAGTTATCAGGCAGGGGTATATTTCGATGCGGTCAGTTTTGGTAAGTCCGCAGGTTTAACCTTGTTGCTGCTGGCACTGCTGTGGGCGCTCTTGCTGCCGGTGTTGTTGCGGATGAGTCGCCTGAGCAACCTGCAGATGCCCCGCACCCTGCTGGTGTTGCTGCTGACGTTGTCGATTGGCAGCCTGCCAAAACAGAGCCTCGCAGAGGAGAGTGGATTGCAACTCGTTGGTCACTCCAGCTACCGAGTGATGTTCTGGCACGTGTACGATGCCCGCCTGTATGCGAGCAGCATAAACTTCCGTTTTCCTGAATCGGCCCCCTTTCAGCTTTCACTGGAATACAAGCGTGGGTTCAACAAACAACAGATACTGGGCGAAACGCTCAAGCAATGGCAGCAACAGGGGCTGACGATTCCTGCGCACTGGAAAGAGACAATGGAGATACTGCTGCCAGATGTGCGCGCTGGCGACCAAGTCAGTTTGCATGTCGATGGTGATTACCGTGCCGTGATGACCAACAACGGCAGCGTTATCGGGCGGATCAATGATCCCGACTTGAGTATTGCTTTTGCCGGTATCTGGCTTGCCGAAAATACTACTCATCCCGAATTTCGGGAGCGGTTGCTCGGAGGCAAACGCTAAATGTGAGTCGCGGCTACGTGGATGCGAAGCTGGCCGAGCTGGCCAAGTTCCAGAATCAACTGGAGACCATGAATGCGCGGTGGGAGGCGTTACGGCAGAAGTAACCCTTCCTCTCTTTCGATCTTAGTGGGAGCTTGCCCGCAAGCGATCAGCCCACTTGGCACTCACGGCAATTCGGCAAGCAGGAGACGAACCCAAAATCAATAAGGTCCGTCCCCTCCTCACCGTTCTCAACTAAGGCCGATAGCTGCTCACTGGTGGCAGCTGGGAACCGGACAGATCATCCGGCACACTCTGCTCAACCCTGACAGTGTGTGTCAGCGAGCCAATGCCTTCGATGCTGGCACTGACTACTTCACCGTCGATCAGGAATCCCGATCCCGAGGCACGTTCAACGCGCCCTGCTCCCGTACCACCCGAGGTGCCGCTTTGCAGCACATCACCAGGGTATAGCGTGATCAGCGACGAGGCATACTCGATCAGTTCCGGGATGTTGTGGATCATGTCGCCGGCCTTGGCTTCCTGCACGGTAACACCGTCGATCACGAGTGTCTGGTGCAGGCGCTCCATGGGATCGCCAAAGAACTCCTTCGGCACAATCCACGGGCCCTGAGGTGCGAACGTGTCGTGTCCCTTGCCGACGAACCAGTCCGACGTCACGCCGTAACCACCGGGCGGACGGCCACCTCGGTCGGAGATATCCATGGCGACCATGTAGCCGAAGACGTGATCGTAGGCACGGTTGGCGGAGACATATTTTCCAGTGCGTCCGAAGACGATGGCCATCTCCACTTCCCATTCGATGCGGTCACGGCCGAAGGGCATGATGATGTCATCGCCATCGCCTATGACGGCACCGCGCGTGGGCTTCAGGAACAGATAAGGAACACCGCGGCTCTCCTGACGCTCGCGAATCCGGCTGGCCAGCTCGTCGTCATTACAGCCTTCGCAGGCGTGAGTGTAGAAGTTCACGGCCGCATTCATGATCTTGCTGGGGTATTGGATCGGGGCCATGATGTCCACCGACTCCACCGGGTGAATGAAGCTGCGCAGATCATTGCCGCTCAGCAGATCCTCCTCCACCAGCCAGTTGACCACTTCGTAGATGCGGTACTTGAGGCCATACTCATACTGCTCGATCAGTCCGATCATGTTATCGGGCATAGTGACGGAGCTGAACTGCGGCAGAAGCTCCAGAGCACGGTTGGCAGCAGCCAGATCAACGATCAACTGGTCATCGCGCAGGACGAGACCGACAGTTGGAACATCATCGATTGCAAAGGTACCGACCTTGAACGGCGCGATCGACTCCATCGCTTGGGCAGAGGCCTCGGGAGGACTGGCAGCCAATGTCAGCGCTGCCCCGAAGTACAGGCTATACAGGGTTTTTCTTATCATTTTTTACTCCTGTGCAAGCACTTGCTTGTTGGATTGGGTTTTTCTACAGAGACTTACGGCGTTTTTGGCCTGTAAGTAGTTCTGAAGTTATATCGCCAAAATGATCTTGTCCAGCTGAACTGACGATGGGAGGAGGACTAAGTACTACGCATTTATCGCCTGCAGGGCAGACTCCCACATTTCATGCAACACCAAAGAAAAAGCCCCGGACCAATTTTCACTGGTTCGGGGCTTTTTTATTGCGAGGCGTTCAGCCGCGCGGGGTGTTGCGGTTACGGCAGTGCGTAAGCAACCAGCTGCGCTGGACTGCTTCTGCCGCCGACGAACATGGCCAGGTATTGCTTGCCATCGTGCTCGTAAGTGAAGGGCAGCCCGGTTTGATTGTCAGGCAGATCCAAGACAGTAATCACTTCACCGGTCTGCTTGTTGACGACACGCATCTTGGGCAGAGCGTCAGCAGTACCGATGCCCTCACCAACGAACAGCAGTGTCTTGGTCAGCAGAATCCCTGAACGGGTAGGAATACCGGTATCCTCGATGTCAACGCCCTGCATCATGGGGTGGTTGGCAATACGCGCCGGAGTTTCGGCGTTAGCAACCCACCACAAATGATCACCAGAGTTCATATCGATCGCGGTCACACGGCCATAAGGCGGCTTGACGACTTCGAGACCATCGACACGCGGAACACGGACACCGCCACCTTGGCTGAAGTCGATGTCCGAGTCCGGATTCTTGGCCAGGGCCAGGGCTTGCAGTTGCGTTCTGGACGGGACGTAGAGAATGCCGGTTTCCGGGTCAAGCGCAGAACCTTCCCAGTTGGAGCCGCCAGTGGAGGATGGCAGGCTCAACAAGCCACGAGTCCCGTCAGGCGCTTCGGCCAGAGAGGGAGGCGAGAACAGGCTGGGGCTGAGACGGAAACCTTGAACGGCTTCCAGGGCCAGCGCACGCAGTTCCGGTGTGAAATCAATCAGGTCATCTTCGACAAAACCCTGTCGATCAAAGGCTGCTGGACGAGTAGGGAACGGCTGAGTCAGTGAATACCACTCGCCAGGAACGTCACCAGCAGGAACCGGGCGCTCTTCAATTGGCCAGATCGGCTCGCCAGTCTCTCTGTCAAAGGTGTAGACGTAGGATTGTTTCGTCACTGCCATAACGACCTTGCGACCGTTGGGCAAATCAGCAATCAGCGGCGCGGAGGGAAGGTCCCAGTCCCAGATATCGTGGTGAATAAGCTGATAGTGCCAGCGGCGCTCACCGGTTCGGACATCCAGCGCAACGAGGCTGCTGGAGAAGAGATTGGAGCCCGGACGGTCACCACCGTAGTAGTCGCCCGTCGGATCTTCTACTGGCAGATAGACAATGCCCAGCTCCGCATCACCTGACATGGGCGCCCAGACGCCAGCATTGCCGGTGTATTCCGCACTGTTTTCGAGCCAGGATTCGGCGCCGAGTTCAGTTGGCTCAGGAATGGTGTGGAAGGTCCATAGCAGTTCTCCGGTGCGCACATCGAACCCGCGAATGTCACCTTTGACGTTGGATTTGGCGCGTGGTCTGCCACCTGTGGAGTGCGCTGCCCCGACCACAATGACGTTGTTCATGACGAAGGGTGGTGCGGACGAACCAATATCGGTGTCCCCAAAACGGGGGTCTTCGGCATTGCGCAGACCTACCATCAGGTCCACCAGGCCATTGTCGCCAAATTCCGGGTCCGGAATGCCGGTCTTGGCGTCCAACGCCACCAGATGATAGCCGGGCAATATGCTCAAAATCCGTGACTCGTCACCATCCTGCCAGAAGGCCACTCCACGACCAGCGCCTTTGCGCGGCGCGCTGTCGAATCGCGCACCTTCGTCTGGTCTCCACAACCACAGTACTTCGCCTGTGGTTGCATCCAGCGCTACGATATTGCGCGTGGTGGCAATAGTCGCGTACAGAACGCCGTCAATTTCGAGCGGAGTGGAAGGGTTGGTGAAATCGGTAGGGGGGCCAAAATTTTCGGTAGAAAAACTCCAGGCCATTTCCAGAGTGCCAACGTTTTCAGCGTTGATCTGCTCAAGCGGTGAATAACGCTGAGAGAACTCATTGCCGTGGTAAGCAGGCCAGTCTCCGTTGCTCACACTGGTTCCAGTCTGACCCAGAGCCAGCGGAACACAGGCAGAGACACCAACGGTGACAGCCAATCGTAAAATTTCTTTTTTCGTTATTCTCATCCCGGACACTCCTGATCTAGCTTGATTATTTTTATTGAGCCATGCTTCTCCTGTCTGCGCGACAGACTAACGTATTGATGCCCAGATTTCAAAACCCCATTTCAATAACAGTTCCGATCACTTCCCGGGAGGTACACCATGAGCAACCGATACGTGATGTGCGTACGTGCAGTCAACAAGGGATTATTCACGACAGAGCCGGGGAAAACGTTGTACCTCGTTGTTCCGCCAGGAGTCTTGCCAGCGCCGCTGCACGCCGTGCGGCGGGAGGTGTGGCTCAAAGGGCTGCTGGAGGCGGCGGCCTGGGGGATCGATGCGCGGGTGGGTGCCGGTGTGCCGCGCGGCGATATCGTGTTCTTTGTGCATGGCTATAACAACGATCAGGACACGGTGATGAAACGGCATGATCGGCTCGCGTCCGATCTCGGTGCCGTAGGTTTCAAGGGACTGGTGGTGTCCTATGACTGGCCAAGCGATGACAAGGCACTCAATTACTTGGAAGACAGGCACGACGCGAAGAAGACAGCGATGCAATTGGTTTCCGACGGCATCCATCTGTTTTCGAAAGCGCAGCGGCCTGACTGTGCCATCAATATGCATCTTGTCGCGCACTCCACCGGTGCCTACCTGTTGCGTGAAGCCTTCGATGATGCTGACGATGCGCGCCTGCAGAACAATGCCTGGATGGTGAGCCAGATCGTGTTCATTGGCGCTGATGTGTCGGCGGGCTCCATGAGTGGGGGTAACGCGACTAGCTCATCGCTCTATCGGCACTGTTCGCGCCTGACCAATTATTCAAACCTGCATGACTCCGTGCTGAAACTGTCCAACGCCAAGCGTGTCGGGATGGCGCCGCGCGTGGGGCGAGTGGGGATGCCGGAGGATCTTCCGTCCACGGCCGTGAATGTAGATTGCACGGAATACTTCGCAGTGCTGAAGGCCGATCCGGTGGTGCGGCAGCGGGATCAGCGCGAGGAGATTGGCTCTTTCAATCACTCCTGGCACATCGGCAACCGCCACTTCGCGCAGGATCTGTTCGAGACCCTGATAGGCGATGCTGATCGCAATGTTGTCTCGACTCGGTATTCCGGTGAAGGAGGAACGTTGCACTTGAAGGTGCCGGGTGCCGTCTGAAGGCCGGGACGCGTCCTGTACGCCGGGCAGTGACAGAGCTATTCAGAGTTTGACGCTGTGCAGTCTGAGGATTACGATCCGCGCGTACATTCTGCCGGTCACCCTGCCGGTCACCCTGCCGGTCACTAGGAGCAAGCAGCACGATGGGCCCCATAGTCAGTAATGAAGCGATCCTGCGGGCCCTGCTGGTGGCGATCATCGCCGCCGGTTTGTTCTTCTTCATCGGGTTTCTCGTCCCGGCCCTTGCGGCCTTGATTATCTGTTTTGCCAGCTGGCCAATCTACCAGCGCTTGCTGCGTGCATGTGATGGCAGCACAAAGCTGGCGGCCTCGCTGGCGCTGTCTGCCATAGTGCTGGGCATCGTGATTCCGCTGGTCTTGGTGTTCTCTTATGCGCTGGACGAGGTGCGGGGCTGGATAAATTGGCTGACCCTGGCCAACGAGAATGGTGCCCCGGTGCCGGAATGGTTGAACGCAATACCGATGATAGGGCCGACGCTGGCCGAGCAGTGGCAGATATACCTGGGGGAAGCACACCAGCTGGGGCAGGTGCTGTCACTGGTGAGTGGCGCGCAACTCAGCGGTATTTCGCGCTGGGTACTGGTGTTTGGCTGGGGCACGGCGGGTCTGCTGCTAACTTTGCTGTTCATGCTGATCACGCTGTTCTTTCTCTACAAGGACGGCCAAATCATCGCCAGACAGTTGGATACTCTCGGAGAGCGAATTCTGCCGGATCGCTGGTATCAGTTCTCACGCGTAGTGCCAGCGACGGTGACTTCCACAGTGGTGGGAATGACGTTGATCGCGATTGGCGAAGGTATCATTCTGGGCATCGCGTACTGGATTGCCGGAGTGCCTTCACCGGTGGCTTTCGGCGTCTTGACCGGATTCATGGCGCTCATTCCTGGCGGCGCACCGCTGATCTTCTCTCTGATCTCCATCTACCTGCTGGGCAGCGGTGAAACGGCGGCTGGTCTGGGCCTGTTCGTCTGGGGCAGCGTTGAGTTGTTCGTGGTCGACAAGACCATTCGTCCTCGGCTGGTAGGCGGCCCGGTCAAGCTGCCGTTTCTGCCAACCTTCTTCGGCCTGATTGGCGGCGTGAAGACCATGGGCATCATCGGTCTGTTCGTCGGCCCGGTGCTGATGGCACTGCTGGTGTCGATCTGGCGCGAGTGGCTGCGGGAAGAGAATGCTCCTCAGAACGAATCTTGATTTCCCCGCGCAATCGCCATCAACGTCTCCTTGAATGCCGGCAGCAGATAGCCCTTGTCGATCAGCTCATCCGTCGCTGCTTCGTAGCGGCGCAAATAATCCTCAAACCCTGAATACAGATCACTGATCGCGATGCGCGGGTCATTCGCCGCCGCCGCTGCTTCCGGCGTGCGCGAGAAAGGCACATAGCCGCCAGCCAGGCGCGCCAGTTCTGTGTCGGCACCACTCGCTACAGCACGCAAATTCCATGGCACGAAGGTGCCCAGTGGCACGGCCGTCAGCGCGGGCAGGAGGGTATTGTCGGGCTGGTCGTTGTTGTCGCGGCCGACGCGCGGGACCATCGGCTCGTAGTACTGCTGCGTGGACAGCGGGTGATTGTCGATAATGCCTTTGCTCAGAAAACGCTCGCCGAAATTGGCGTAACCGACTTTGTACATGGCCTTCGGATGCGTGACCCCCGGCAGTGGATTCCACGCTGCGGGGTTGATTTCGCCAGAGGCCAGGTGCGAGGGAACCAGCGTGCCGTCGGTAATCTTCGGATACACGCTGGCGGGTGGCAGAGCCTCGTCTTTAACCCAGTTCACCAACGCAACGAGCAGCGAGTCCGCAAAGGGGTTCCACATATTCGGGTTGTTCGGCAGTTGCCCTCCGCTGGGGGCGCTGGCTCGGCCACTGCCCGAGCCGTGCTGCGAGCCACCGATGGCGTAGAAGCGCACATAGTCGGGTACCACGGCGTCCTGCTTGCCCAGAGGATCGGTGTGAGGTAGGGAGCCGCCTCTGATCCAGTACTCGTTCGAGGTCTGGATATGCATCACTTTCGGGACGGTGTCGGTCATGCGCGCTCTGGCCAGCACGCTGTCGGTGCGCCCGGTGTAGGGATCGGTGCTCTCGCCATAGGTGAAGGGGAAATAGTCGTTCGGATAGAGCAGGTTTTCGTGCTGGCCATTGGTGCGGGTGGGCATAGCGAAGCGGTTGTTGAACATGCCATAACCCGCTCCGGCGATCACTGGCATCACGCCATCGAAGACCTGGCGTCCGTCCAGGTCGGCATTGAATCCCTCGTACAGAAACAGGCGCAGCAGGCGGCCGCTCTGGGAGTTGCCCCAAGTCACGCTGTGCTCCAGCGCCGGCAGGCCCAGTGCCGCGATCTGTGTGGTCAGTCCGTTGTCATCGGTGCCGTAACGCAGCAGCGAGACCATGTCACGGATGCCGGCCATTCCGGCGCCACCGAGCACGGGATCCTGCGCCTCGTAGATCAGCTCATAGATCATGCCGGGTTGCAGGCCGCCCTTCAGGTTCAGTGTCACCATAGGCTGGTTGGCGCCCTCCACCGAGCTGACGTCGAGCGTGAAGTCTTCGCGTGGCACCGGCAGACGCGGATCACTCTGGTTGAGACGTGCGGTCAGTGTGGCGTTGAGCAGGCCGCCAGCGGTGGGCGTGTAGGCGAGATGACCTTCGCCGTTGATACTCTCGTCATTGCTGCTGCTGTCAACGATGATCTCGTAGCGTACCTGGCCGGTGACTGGCTCGGTCGCTGTGCTGACAATCGGTGCATGCAGGCGATAGCGATTTTCGCCGGGGTTGAGTTCATTGATCCAGCCGGTGACCAGATAGGTATAGCCCAGCCCGGTCAGCGGATGAGTGAGAGAAATCTCGGGGGGCAGACGACTACCACCGCGATTGTTGACGTGGTAGAGAAGCGCATCGCTGGCAATGGCTCGATCCGGAACCAGCAGTTTGAAATCGGTGGAGAATTCGACGAGGCCATCAGCGTTGACGGGAGCGAGGTCGATGTCGTGCACCCTCTGATTGCCCGGTGCTGCCGGGTCGAGCGTGAAGTAGAGCGTACCGTAGAAGGCTTCGTAGCGAACGCTGGTTTGCTCCGAGCTGAGGGTCTCGCGCCTGTCGATTTCGATGCGGGAAACATCGGCGAACAGGCTGCTGGGGTGAGTGAGGAGGAGGACGCTGCAGAATGCACCGAGAGCCAGTCGCTGGCCGGAAGTTAGAATCATGGATGCCTGCCTTGTTTTTGTTATTCGCGTGGTTGTATGTGCTGCGGTATATACGGTTCCAAGTCACAGAGATTCTGAACTGTGTGGGCAGTATAGTGCCACCGCGATCCAATTCCTATCAGCGGCGGTTTGCTGCCTCGGTGAGACTTTCGGTGTTCAATCCTCTCCGAAAAGATCGCGGGTAAATACCTTGGCAGCGACATCGTCCAGGGCCGACGTCATGCGGTTGGCAATGATGATATCGCTGGCGCATTTGAAAGCGTCGAGGTCGCGAATGACGGGCGAGCGGAAGAAGCTGCTTTCCTGCAGTGCCGGTTCGTAGACGATGACCGCAATACCCTTGGCTTTCAGGCGTTTCATGATGCCCTGAATGCTGGAGGTGCGGAAATTGTCGGACTGAGCCTTCATGATGAGGCGATAGACGCCCACCACTGAGGGGTTCTGGCGAATAATAGAGTCTGCGATGAAATCCTTGCGTGTGGTGTTGGATTCCACGATGGCATTGATGAGGTTCTGTGGTACGTCACGGTAGTTGGCGAGCAACTGCCGGGTGTCCTTGGGCAGGCAGTAACCTCCGTAACCGAAGGAAGGATTGTTGTAATGATCACCGATACGCGGGTCCAGACAGACACCATCGATAATCTGTCGAGTATTCAGGCTATGGGTGGCGGCGTAGGTGTCCAGTTCGTTGAAGTACGCCACGCGCATGGCGAGATAGGTATTGGAAAAGAGCTTGATCGCTTCCGCTTCGGTCGAGTCGGTGAACAGGACCTCAATGTTTTGTTTGATGGCGCCCTGCTGCATCAGGGCGGCAAAGGTGGCGGCACGCTCAGACTGCTCGCCTACGATAATGCGGGAAGGGTAGAGATTGTCATGCAGCGCTTTGCCTTCGCGCAGGAACTCCGGTGAGAAGATCAGCTTGTCGCAGCAAAAGCGGGCGCGAGTCCTCGCGGTGTAACCGACGGGTACCGTTGATTTGATGATCATCACGGCGTCAGGATTGATCTCGGTAACGTCCGCGATCACCATCTCCAGGGACGAGGTATTGAAGCAATTGGTAGTGACGTCATAGTCAGTGGGGGTGGCGATGACGACAAAATCTGCATCCGCGTACGCTTCCTGCTTGTGCAGTGTTGCTCGCAGGTGTAGTGGCTTTTCGGCGAGGAAAGTCTGAATGTCGGTGTCGCTGATGATGCTCTTGCGTGCGTTGAGCATTGCCACTCTTTCGGGCACGATATCGAGAGCGACAACCTGATTGTGTTGGGCGAGCAGCACCGCATTGGACAGCCCTACATAACCTATGCCCACCACGGCAATCTTGATCATTATCTGGCTGGCCTCTGGTTGCAGAAATGTGACCAATAGTAGAGAGTGGCCGTGTCAGTTGAATGACTATTTTGTAACGGTTGTGTGACTGCGATAGGTTTAAACAGGACCGGAAAATCCAGAGAAAAAAATCCAGATCGGAGAGAGCGGGATGAAAACGGGAAAAAACAATTGGCTGGTCCGGGGGCTCTGCGGTCTTTCGCTGTTGCTGTCATGGTCGCTCAACGGCGCGCAGGCACAGGACGTCTCGGTCGCGCTGACTGATGACATGGTGAGCGCAACGTCTGGGTTTATCTCCAGCTTGAGCGAACCACAGCGCAGCAAAGCCGTATTTACCTTTGATGCCGAGGAGCGCTTCAACTGGCATTTCATCCCGCGCACCCGGCAAGGGCTGCCGCTGAAGGAACTGGACTCCGCGCAACTGGAAGCGGCGATGCAGATCCTGCGGACATTTCTGAGTCCTGCCGGCGTCAGCCGTGTGGAACAGATCCGCAGTCTGGAGCTGGTGCTGCGCGAAACTGAGGTCAATGGACGCTTCGTGCGTGACCCTGATCTGTATTTCTTGAGTGTGTTCGGCACACCGTCACGCGAAGGGGCATGGGCGCTGCGCTTCGAGGGGCACCACATCGCTTTTAACTGGACGTTCGCCGGTGGCGCGGGCATGGCCAGCACGCCGCATTTTCTCGGCAGCAATCCCGCCGAGGTACGCTCCGGTGCCCGCAGCGGGTTGCGTGTGCTGGGCGCTGAGGAGGATCACGGACGTGCGCTGGTGATGTCATTGAATGCGCAGCAGGCCGCTTTGGCGATACTGCCCGGCGAGGCGCCGAACGACATCATCACCGGCAACGCGCGGGAGGTGACGGCATTGGAGGAAGTCGGTATCCGCTACGACGTGCTGACTGAAGAGCAGCGCGAGATGCTGCATCGGCTGATCGAAGAAATCGCCAGTGTGCAGCCCGAGGCGATTGCCGAAGCGCGCATGGCGAAGATTCGCGAGCAAGGCTTGGAGAATCTGCGCTTCGCCTGGATTGGCGGAACCGAGCGTGGCGCCGCGCATTACTATCGCATTCAAGGCCCCGGCTTTTTGATCGAGTACGACAACACCCAGAACGATGCCAATCACATCCATCTGGTTTGGCGCGATTTCAGCGGTGACTTCGGCACAGATCTGTTGCGTCAGCATTACGATGCGGTGGCCAACCCAGGGGACGGGCACGTGCACTGAGGCGCCGTGAATCAGAAACAAGTCTTTTCGCGCAGGATGTGCCCCCAGGGTAGTTCATTCTCCTTGGTCAGTTTTCTGCTCCTGCCGCGCACGGTAAATCAGATAACCGCCGAGCAGGATCGGGGCAATCGGCCACCAGTTGTTGAACCACTCCAGCGGCAGGTTGAACAGGGTGTTGGACAGCGCGATGATGCCCCCCGCCAGCAACGCCGTGCGGCGCAGTGCGTCGATCTGCTCAGAGGAAATCATTGAGATGACGCTGCCGAATGCCACGAAATAGATTAAACCACGCTGGTAGTAGCTGAGGAGGATGTGCCCAGGCCCGGGCATAGCCGGGCGGATGGTGAGTGTTTCTTTCTGATAGCGTTTGCTGGCGTGTATACCAGTGTCAGTGATGGTCGTGTCAGTCTTAGTGGGGTCCTGTGGTATTAGTCTCTTTTGTTGCTGCAGATGTCTGGCTGTGATCCATAAGCGTAGTGGCGTGCTGCCTTAGCCAATGCGCGGTGTCTGCCGTGATCACACGCTACTGCTCACGGCAATTCTGGTAAGTTCGTTCAAGACGCGAGAAGTTCTGCTCCGGCGCGATGATGCTTTCCTGCACGAGACCCTGCAGGCGCTGCATATCGATGGCATTGCTGGATGGCAGATCGATGAACAGCACGAAGATCATGCTGGCCACGTAGGCACTCTCCAGCAACGACTCCAGCAACGACTCCTGTGCGATGCTGCAGGGGTCGCGATGCGGGCGCTGTTGTGCAGATAGCAACCGCACAGTGCGTACACCCGGTCCTGAAAGTGTTTGATGAGGGCCAACCATGCCAACTGATCATGCTGGCGACAGGCGTTGACTAATCACTCGATGTCAATGACGACGGCCTCGCAGGGCGAATGTGTGGCTCCTGTAGATATAAACGCAAACTAACGCAAAAGGTTTCCGCGCGTCTGCGATATCGACAGTGGCGGAGTAATAGAATCGACAGTCCACAGTTGGATGGACTTATGCAGGCAAGCTCCTTACACTCGTTGTCGCGATCCCCCCCAAACGTAGTTCAAAATAAGAAAGGAGTGATAACAACAATGAAAGAGCTCATCAGACAAGCGCGGACCGTCACGGCAGGCGGATGCCTGTTGGTCATGGCCGCACTTCACACCACTGCCATGGCGCAGACACTGACTGTCCCCTATATGCCGGAAGATGCTTCCGGGTCCGAAGTGCCCGAAGGCGTGGCACAGTTTGCAGTAGATCCGTTCTGGCCGAAGCCGTTGCCGAACAACTGGATCATCGGTCAGGTCGCCGGTACCGCCGTGGATGCCGACGACAATGTCTGGATCATTCACCGACCCTGGACCGTGCAGAGCACCAACGCCGGTTCGACTCCGCTGCAGACTGTGCGCGACCAGACCTGGGGACACGCTGTTCTGCAGGCTGCCTGCTGCACCACTGCACCCGCCGTACTGGCATTCAACCCGGCCGGTGAAGTGATTCACGCCTGGGGTTCCAGCGCGACGAATGCCTATCCTTGGTTCAATAGCGAGCACGGTATTCACGTGGACTACAAGGGTTTCGTGTGGGTGGGTGGCAACGGCACCGACGACCACATGATTCACAAATTCACCAAAGAGGGCGAACTGGTCCTGACAATTGGTGGTGTGGGTATGAACGAAGGCAGTAACGATACTGATTCCGTGAACCGTTCTGCAGTGATGGAAGTGGACCCGGAGACTGATGAGCTGTATGTGGCAGACGGTTACGGCAACCGCCGCCTGATTGTGTTCGATGCCGATACTGGCGCGTACAAGCGTCACTGGGGTGCCTATGGTGAGCGTCCCACCGATGATAACCCCGGTCCATGGGATCCGAATGCAGCACCGAGCCGCACCTGGCGTACTCCAGTACACGGCGTGGCGATCTCCGATGATGATCTGGTTTACGTGAGTGATCGTCCGAGTAACCGCATTCAGGTGTTTCGCAAGGATGGCACCTATCTGAGTGAAAGTATCCTGCGTCCGCAGACTTTTGGGCCTGGTTCTACCTGGGAGATGGAGTTTGATCCGCTGGACACTGAACAGCGCTTCGTCTATGTGCCAGACGGCACCAACAATGTGGTGTGGACACTGGATCGTCAGACTCTGGAACCCGTGTACTCGTGGGGCACCGGTGGTCGCCAGTCAGGCCAGTTCGATTGGCTCCACAACATGGACTTCGACTCGAACGGCAACCTGTTTACGGGTGAAGTGCAGACGGGGCATCGTGTGCAGAAGTTCATCCGCCTGAACGGCCGCTAACAAAAATTTGGGTAAAATTGGGGTCAGAGTAAAAATACAGCCTGTATTTTTACTCTGACCCCAATTTTACTCAGCCC